>CAISTY010000089.1 GCA_903888515.1 Akkermansiaceae bacterium
CCGCGTCACCAGAACCTCATGGCCGAGGCCCGCTGCTACCTTCTCCCGCGCCTCCGCCAGTTCTTTCGCCACCTCCGCCACCATCACCGCCGGATAAATCGCACGCAAACGTTTCAGCAACTCCTCGTCCGTCAGCCCGCCCTCCTTCATTGGCGGCACTTCCAGCAGAATGTGCACGTGGTTGCACATCAGGCAATACGCCAGCACCCGGCAGCCCGAAAAGTTCTCGTACATCCGCAGGTAGGTGCGGAATTGCTCCTTTTCCGCCTGTCCGAATGCCAGGCGCCGCTCCACCACCCGCGTCACGCAGTGGTAGATCACCGGGCGTTCAAACGAATCCTTCCATGGGGCCAGCCAGCGCGCGCGTCTCATGATCGTAGGGGTAATGGTGGTTAATAGTGGTTTATTAGTGGCAATCAATCAAAGGGCAAGGGCTGCCATCGGGGTGCCCGCAACACCCAACGGCGACACCCTATCCTCCCCATCACCCTCCCGCAAGAAAAAACCTCAATTATTTTTCTGACACTCTAGAACCAATGGCCACGTGGGTGGACTACTTCGGACCGGTCGAGTGCAAGGTGCAAGGTGTCGCGATCTTCGATTCGCCGCAGAACCCGCGACATCCGACGACGTGGCACGTGCGCGATAACGGCCTGTTTGCGGCGAATTCATTCGGCCTTCACGATTTCGACAAGCGCCAGCCCAAGGGCGCGGGCGACCTCAAGCTCGCGGCGGGAAAACGTGTGACCTTTCGCACCCTGATTTGTTGATTTGTTGGGGGTGAAAGAATTCCCTTGTCAAGTGGTGAAGCAACCCATATTGCTCGCCAGTTGATAATAATTCCTAACAATCCACCACCCCCATGATCAAGCCACAAATCCTCCAACAATTCATCGTGTCACCCGGCAGCGAGGTGAATCTCAAGAACTACGTGACCGACTGGACGGAAACCGACACCGCCAAGGAACTCGGCAAGGACGTCATCAAGGAGCGGGCCAATGAGATTCTGGCGGAAAACCGCAAGCAGCTTGCCGCCGCGCAGGAACTCCTCTACGCCAGTGACACCTATTCGGTGCTGCTGATTTTCCAGGCGATGGATGCCGCCGGCAAAGACGGCACGATCCGCCACGTCATGGCCGGAGTGAATCCCCAAGGCTGCCAAGTCTATAGTTTCAAGAAACCCTCGGTCGAGGAACTCGATCACAATTTTCTGTGGCGCTATATGAAAGCCCTGCCCGAGCGTGGTCGCATCGGCATCTTCAATCGCTCTTATTATGAGGATGTGCTCGTCGTCAAGGTCCACCCGGAATGGTTAGGCCCCGGTCAACCCGCGAAGCCGGACAAGGCATTCTGGGAGAAGCGCTACGAGGACATCAACAACTTCGAGAAGCACCTCGCGCGCAACGGCACGCTGGTGCTCAAGTTTTTCCTCCACGTGTCGAAAGGCGAACAAAAACGCCGCTTTCTCGAGCGCCTCAACAATCCGGAAAAACACTGGAAATTCTCCGAGTCCGACATGGCGGAACGCGAGCACTGGAAGGACTATCAGAAAGCGTTTGAAGACGCCCTCGGTGCCACCAGCACCAAGCGCGCGCCATGGCATGTCATTCCCGCCGACCGCAAATATGTCGCCCGCGCGCTGGTGGCGGACATCGTGACCACCGCCATTCAGGATCTGGGGCTGGAGTACCCCAAGGTTTCGGCGGAAAAAATGGCCCAACTGGAGGCCGCTAGGGCGAAGCTGGAGAAAAAAACGAACGGCGACAAACCCGAAGCATTGCTTGAGAGCGGCGGCGAGAACGCCGGGTGAAACGGGCGGTTTGGGAACCGGATGTTCTAACAGGCATTTTCAGCGCTGATTTCTCAAGAACTTTGCGGATTCTGGCGAGGTTGTCAGAAAGGTCATCAATGAGCATGGCATCGCTTGTGAGAGCGGCATGTGGGTGTTTGTAACATCTTCACTCCACATCGGGGTGACAGTTCGCTGGTTCACGGTTCGATCTTCACCACGGCGCGGCGATAGGCCCAGAGCTTCGGCGTGCCGGTATCATGCACCTCGAAAATGACGTGGAGTGTTTCGGTCTTCAGGACCTTTGGCGCGAGCAGGCTAGTTGTCAGCCCTTGATCCGAGCTGAGAGCCACGTCTTCGGGCAAGCGGCGCGTTTTCCAGTTCATGATGGTTCCGGCCTCCGGATAGATCCACCAGCGCGGTGCGAGTTCATTTCCATCGGGATCGCTGGTGCCTTCGGCGGAAAGGCGCACGGTTTCACCCGACCGGGCGTTGACATGGATGACACGCTTGGTCTTGTCCCCATTGAGCACGGCGACGGGATTGTGGTTGGCCTTTTTGAAATCGTCTGTCGCGCACCAGTCCATGCGCGCGGCGAAGTCGTTTTGATAGTGCTCGCGCCAGCGCCAGATGGTGGCGTAAACGCTGGTTTCCGTTCTTCCATTGTCATCGGAAGTGACGGTGTCGCGGGAATCGCGGTTCTCGGTCCAGAGTTTCCGTTTTTCGCTCCACGGTTGGTATTCCCTGTAGCGACCGCCCCAGCCGCCGTAGTCGGGACGCACATCCCAGCCGAGGCCATTGTTGATGAGGCCAAGGAACGAGGGTGTATCGCCTTCCATGATGTATTTGGCGTAGGGGTAAAGCTCGCCGAGCGGTCCGTGGTTGGTGCGGATGTGCTCCAGCAACCATGGGTTATCGACCATCTCGAACCGGTGTCGAATGCCGGTCTGGTAGAACTTGTCGCCGCTAATGCCGGTCCAGGTGGCCAGCCAGTAATCGCCGCCCCCCACATTGGATGGAGAGGCGATATAGAAGAGCTTTGGAAACTCCGGACGCATCCAATGTCCGGCATCGTCCTGATCGGAGATCGTGTAAACCCGCAGTTTGCCGACGAACGTGTCCAGCGCCGCCTGATCGCGAGTTGCTTTCACATCCCAGAGTGCCTGGGCCAGCGTGTTGGCACCGCCCCAGACCGTCACCCATACCGGGCGCGCGTCCGCCTTGTCCACCACTTCGATGATCCGCTGCGAGCCTGCGGTGCTCTTGCCCACGCCCACCGCCGCCATGCCGTATTCCGTCTGTCCGGTGCGGCAAACGGAATGCAGTTGCCCGGCGGTCGGATAGCCCGGCGCGTGCCTGTTCAGATTCGGCAATACCGTGGCATAGGCATCGATGCTGCTGTGCAGTATATCTTCGCGGGGATTCTTTTTCAAATGTGTCGAGGTCGAGGCGATCAGGCCTTCGACCTCGAATTCATTCGCGTACACGAGGAGGCGCACGAGCGATTGCTCATCGTCGGGCTCATTGGAAAGGTCGGTGAGGACGATGATGCGCGGCCTGGGTGCTTCCGCAGCGCAGGTAGAGGTGCATCTCAATGCAACGAGCAGCGTGAGACAGCAGAGGGCAACCGGGTAAATCATCATCATCCATCACTTTCCGTGGAATTAAAACGTAGCTGTAATTGGTTGATTACTTTTGACCGGAAAGCTGGAACAGATAATGACCTGAGCCAACGTCGAAGGTTACGTAATCCCCGGTTTCACTACCACCGGTGATCCCCAACACTTTGCCGACATGTGAACCCTCCTTCCACACGGTATTGCCGCTCTCGGTAATGGTGACGTTTTTCAACTGCATCTTTGGAACACCCACTTTGCCCATACTGTTTGCAGGCAGGGTTACTTTCATGTCGAGCGAGTTACCGGCTATTTTCCAATCGACTGCAATCAGTCCCCTGACGGTCTTCAGTGATGCTTTGGCGTATGTCAGATCACCGACTATGCATGGCTTGATCCTGATCTGCTTGAAGCCGGCCTCGCCCAGGCCGATACCGGCCAGGTCTTTATAGAAAAACTTCTCCGTACTGCCGAACATTTTCATATTGTGACTGACAAGATACGGCTTTTGACTGTCAACCTCGAAACTCTCCCACAGCGTGGTGGCTCCTTTGGAAATGGAATAACCCCAGCTTGGATAAGTGGTTTTAGTGGCGATTCCATACATGACATCAGCCCTGCCTGATTCTCCAAGAACCTGCTCCAGGGAAGAGGCGCCTAAAATGCCCGTTGAAAGATGCCCATCGTTTTTCAGCATGATGTCGTCAACCAGGTTTTTCAGCACGGCTGCCTGCTTTTCTTGTGGAACCAACCCGAGATGAAGCGACATCGCGTTTGCAGTCTGGCTGCCGGTAGCATACTGATTCGTTTCCTGGTTGAGGAATTTCCCGTTGTAGGCCTTCCTGATATTGTCGGCAAGCGCTGCGTAACGATTATAATCCGCGGTCTTGCCGAGAATCCTGGCTGCCTGCGCAAGAATCCAGACATCAAAATAATAAAATCCGGTTGAGGTGATCGCAACCGGCGTGCGATGCGGTCTGAAATTACCAAAACCTGCCGCACGATCCGGCTCCATATGGTCGCCGAGGCCTTTGGCAATAATATGATTATCCGCTTGAGCGCCCAGGAATTCCACCAATTTGGCGATTCCTTCATAATGGTCTGCCAAAACCCGCTCGTCACCGTAATACTGATACAGATACCAGGAGACAAGCGGGTAAGTGCTTTTCCAGCAGGGCCACATTTGATACATTTTCCGCCAGTGCAACGGGCTGACAACCGGAATATCCCCATCGGGTTTCTGGGAATCCTTTATATCATCAAGCCATTTGGTCCAAAACAAAACCGTGTTGTAATTATACAGGTAATCCTCCAATACAAAACCGGTATCACCCAGCCAGGCAACACGCTCAGTCCGCTCGGCCGCATCCTGGGGTATGCCTTGTAGACTGCTCATGAAAGTCCAGCAGACATTGCTGTGAATCCGGTTCAGCAAGGGATTGGAACACTCAAAACTGCCGCTAGTCTCGACCGCATTATACGCCAATCCCGCTTCGAGGTTTGTTAATGCCGGTGTGCCGGGAAACCCGGTTACCTCGGCATAGCGAAATCCGTGAAGCGTGAATCGCGGCTCCCAATCCTCGATGCCTTCTCCTTTTAGAATGTAAGTATCAGTCTGTCCGGCTTGACGGAGGTTTCTTATGTCGAGACGCCCGTCATCATGCAGCATCCCCGCATGTCTGATAGTTACTTTGGTCCCTCTTTGTCCCTCCACTCGGAGTCGTGTCCAGCCGGAAAAATGCTGGCCGAAGTCATAGATGTACACCCCTTCGGCAGGCTGTGTGATCTTGACAGGCTTCATGGTCCTCATCACCTTGACGGGAGGCATGATCTGCGCAACCATCCTGCCGCCGCGTATATTCGGGCACACGGCATTATACCATTTGGAATCGTCATAGCCCGGACTATTCCAACCGGTCTTTTCCAGCCGCGCGTCGTAAGCTTCCCCGAGGCATATTTCGTTAGCTGTAATCGGGCCATCGGAAACCTTCCATTTGTCATCAGAAACAATGCTCTCGACTTTTCCGTCGGTGTATTCCACGTTCATTTGCAGACGAAGAATCGGCCTGGCCCCGAAAGACTGCCTTCCGGCTACGTCTTTGCCCAGTACGGCTTCATCATTGCTGTACCAGCCGTTTCCCAGCATGACGCCTATTGTGTTTTTACCTTTGCGCAGACAATCCGTCACATCGTGGGTTACATATAAAATCCGGGAGCCCAGCTCGAAAGGCTGGTCATTATGATAGTAGGTCGTCGCCGGATCCAGAACATGGTCGCCGACCTTTTTGCCGTTGATATGGAGTTCGTTCCAGCCAAGGCCTGAAATGTATACCCTGGCATGCTTTACATCGCCCGGGATGCCGAACTCCCTGCGAAAAAGCGGAGCGGAAACTTGCCGATCAGCTTCAATCCAGCGCCCCTGCCAGTCGCTTTGATGCAGGAGGCCTATTTCGAATGAGGCTGGCTCGCTGGACTCGCTTGCCCCGCCATCGTTGCCCCAAACGCGGACCTTCCACCAGCATTTCTCGCAGCTTGCCAGCGCCTTGCCCTGATAAGGCACATTGACCGACTGATCGGAATCCACCTTGCCACTGTCCCACTTGTCACCCTTGTCGTTCTTGAGCAGCTCCAGCGAACTAGCCACGAGAATTTGATATGCCGTCTGCATCACGCCGCGCGGCATGTCTGATGTCGCTGTGGAATTGGAGGACGGAGAGGTTTTCTTGCTCTCATCACTGTTGCTTTGTGGCGTCGTGCCTTTGCCGCTTTGTACCTGGATCTCCCAGGAAAACCGCGGTTTCACGGTGTCTATGCCCAGCGGGTTCATCAGGTACTCGCAGCGTGGATTGCCAACTGTTGCCGCATGCGGCACGGCCAGCGTGGCGAGAAACAGCACGGCCGTGAAAAGCGATTTATGTTTGATCATTCTGATCTCCTATTGTTGTTAGAAACGGGTAATTGCATATGAGGTGACAGCCGATGTGCGCGCTGGTGGCCGGACCGCCGGGTGTAATCATGCGGGGAAATCGGGGATTTTGTCAGCATCATGGGAAAACGTCTCAAACGCGAAAATACCCATCTACCTTGTCTTGCCAAGGATTTTAGTGGGGAATGCAGCGGCGGACTGAGGAAAACGGCACAAGGAAGCGGCGGTTCCTCGTTTCCGAAGCACCGCCGCTGCATGACAATCCTAATGATGAAGAGGGTGGCTTAAAAGCTGACGGACAGCGCTGCGCCAAAGTAGAACTCTGTGTCCTGATCGCTGCCATTGAGCCAATGGCTGTAGTCATCCACGCCATCAAGCGGGAAGTTCACCGCGATGTAGGGGGTGAGGGTGACGTTGGACTTCAGAGTGATCGGCGCCTTCAGGTAGATGGCCGCGTGGTTGAAGCCGCTGCTTGAAGGAGCGAACTGGGTGTCGTTGCGGTCCACGTAGGAGATCACTGCGCCTGGCAGGAGGGCGAACATGTCGTTGATCTTGAAGAGGTAGTTCACGCCGAGTTCGGCGTAGAATGCCTCGGACTCGGTCTCATAGAACACGCCCATGTTGATGGTGGTGTTGGCGAAAGGCGTCCAGACGGCTTCGAGGCCCGGCTCGTACTGGGCATCGTAGTTGGTGCCGCTGAATGTCGGGTAGTAGTAGTACCTGAAACTCGGCCCGATGGACCACTGATCGTTGATTTTGTACAGGAGCTTGGTGTAGAGATCGAGTTCCTCGTAGTTGGTGTCGCTATTTGCGGAAGAGCCGTACCAGACGTTCATATTCCACGTCCAGCGGTCGTTGATCCGGTAATTCAGGTCGATGGAGCCGGAGACGAGGTCCTGCGCACGGCCATCACTGCCGGTGCCATAGACTTCCACGCCGCGGTAGATGTAATCCGAGTCGTAGCCGAGCGTTACGCTGCCAGACCAGTGGGATTCCGGAGCGGGAGCGGGAGCCGCAGTGACGCCGGCTTGGGCCGTGAGGGCGCTGCACGCTACAAGGATGGTCAGGCTATTGATGATGTGTTGGTTGGTCATGTTGGTTGTGGTTGTAGGTTGCTGTTCCGAAATGTTTCAGTTTTCCCGGACGGGGGGGGTCAAAGCAGCAGCCGTGCCAACAGGCGCATTATTCATAAAAATGATTCCCATTTGCTCCAGGCCACGGGTACAGAAATCAGATAGTGTGTTAGAAAAGCAATTCAGGCCATCGGCAATGACGCCGACCTGATGGAGCACCTCCTCCATCTGAAGCGCTGCCCCCCGAACTGGGGAAGCCGCATCGTTGCATGGATCGCCGCTTTAGAGTTTGCGCATTTCGTCTTCGAGTCGCTCGGCCAGCCATTGTTTCATCATTGACTGATAGTTGAGGAAGCGTGAGCGGGCGATGCGTTTGATGCGCGAGAGCATGCGCGGATCGAAGCGCAGGGTGATGGTGGTGGATTCACGGGTATCCGCCTGATGGACAGAAGTGGCCATGAGTCGGCCGTCCAGTTCGTGGGTTTCCCAGAACCGGGTTTCTTCCGCCTCATCGGCGAATTCGGGGATGTCGGACCAACGGGTGATGGCGAGCATGATGTGGGTGGCTATGAAGTGCGGTGGTTCTATCAGGAACTAATGGAATTCCGCGTATTTGCGGTCGTAGAATTTGCGTTCCGTGTCGGCCATTTCGCGGGCGGCGGTGACGCGGGCGATTTTGCCATCCGTTCCGAAGGCGAAAAACAGATAGCGGTTCGCCACGGTACGACCAAGCGCGTAGTAGCGGGATGCGCCGTCGGATCGTTCGTTATCCGGCAGGAAGCGCACGGCGAAGGGATCTTCAAATGCTTCTTCCAACTCGCGGGGTTTGATGTTCCGGAGGTCAAACTGAACGTCGATAAGGTCGAGATCCATAGGGGTAGTTTGCGGATGTGCCTGGAAAGTGCAATAACGACTTTACGAATCAGAGGGTATGACCCATCCGGATGCGTTTGGTTTCGAGGTATTTTGCGTTGTGCGGGTTGGCGGGCATGGAAAGCGGAAGTTGTTCGATGATTTCCAAGCCGTAGCCTTCGAGGCCGATGACTTTTTTCGGGTTGTTGGTGAGCAGGCGGATGCGCCGCACGCCGAGGTCGCCGAGGATTTGGGCACCCATGCCGTAGTGGCGCAGGTCGGAGGCGAAACCGAGTTTTTCGTTGGCTTCGATGGTGTCGAGTCCTTGTTCCTGGAGTTTGTAGGCGTGGATTTTCGCAGGCAGGCCGATGCCACGGCCTTCCTGTCGGAGGTAGAGCAGGATGCCGCCTTCGCGGGCGATGAGATCGAGGGCGGTGGCCAGTTGTCCACCGCAGTCGCAGCGTTGCGAGTGGAAAACATCGCCCGTCATGCACTCGGAATGCACCCGCACGAGGGTTGGATGCTCCGCATCGATGATGCCACGGCTCAAGGCAATGTGATGGCTGGAGTCGGTGATCACCCGATAGAGATGGCAGTCGAACTCGCCGAAATCCGTGGGCAATTTGACGGTTTCCTCGCGCACCACGAGTTTTTCCGAGCGGTGACGGTATTCGATGAGTTGCGTGATGGTGCACGCTTTGAGGCCGTGGCGTTTCTGATAGGAGCCGAGATTGCCGACGTGTGCCATGGTGCCGTCGTCGTGGATGATCTCACAGATGACCGCCGCCTCGGGCAAGCCGGCCAGACGAGTGAGATCGACTGCGGCTTCGGTGTGGCCGGCGCGGCGCAACACTCCGTCCGGCGCGGCGCGGAGGGGAAACACATGACCCGGCTGGACAAAGGCGTTGGCATGGGCATGCGGGTCCGCCAACAAGTGAATGGTGCGGGCGCGGTCGGCGGCGGATATTCCGGTGGTGATGCCATGTGCGGCATCCACGCTTACCGTGAAAGCGGTCTTTTGGCCTTCGTGGTTGCGACGCGACATTTGGGGCAGGTCGAGTTCCTCGGTTCGTTTGGCGGTGAGTGGCGCACAGATCAGACCGCGGCCGTGTACCGCCATGAAATTCACCATTTCCGCCGTGCACATGGAAGCCGCCCCGATGAGATCCGCCTCGTTCTCGCGTGCCGGATCGTCGGCACAAATCACCAATCTGCCGGTGGCGATTTCCGCTATGATTTCATCCATGGGACTGAACAGGAGTGGCGTGACGGGCATCGATGGATGAGTTTCTAACAAATTATTGGTGGCGGAAGCGTTCAATTCAAAAGCGGATTATCCGGGGCTTCGGCAAGGACGCGGTGGAGCGGGGAGAGTCCGCGGAGCAGTGCCGCCCACAGGCTGCGGTCGTGATCATGGCCCAGCAGGTCAGGGGGAGCTGCGACCGGGATCCACGCATGCTGCCGCAGTTCGTTTTCGAGTTGGCCTGCGCTCCAGCCCGAGTAGCCGACAAACGCCCGCACGATACGGCCGGGCCGGTGGGAGTGGATGGCGGCTTGTTTGGCGGAAATGCGCAGTGCCCAGTGGAGGCCGCGTTTTTGGGTCCACCAGAACGAGCAAAACGTGAGTTGATCGTGAGAGACCGGTCCGCCTGCATGTACGGCGAGGTGCCGCAGAGGTGTGAATTCCTTGTCCTCCAGGAAATCCCCGACCCTTTTGTCGGTTGGATGATTGAGGATCAACCCGAACGCGCCTTGGTCGGCCGTGTGATCGGTCAGCAGGATCACCGAGCGGTTGAAAATGCCGTCCCGCAATGACGGATCCGCGATCAACAGCTTCCCACGAAGCAGGATCGGCAGATTCGACTTGGATGGATCAACGGCCACGCTCAAACCCTAGCATCATCTTGCCCATCCGCCAACTGCGGAATGCGGAAGATTTCGCATTCTTTGGGCATGGAGATCAAGCGTCCGGTCTAACCGACCAAGTCGCCGATGGAGCCGAAGTCCGGCGAGAACAGGCGCTTGAAGGTGCGTGCCGCGTAGCCATCGGTCATGCCCGCGAGGAAATCGCAGACCAAGCGGGCGCGGCTGGCCTCGTCGGGAGCGGCCGTGATTTCGGCCACGCAGTCCGCCGGCAGCAGTTGGAAATCCTGGCCGTCGATGGTGGTGCCGGTGACGTAGCGTTGGGCGAGTGTGTTCCAAAGTTCGCGCAGCATGCGGCTGCCCTTGTGTTCGAGTTGTTTCAATTGTGGGGAGAGGAACACCACCTCGAAGGCGAGCTGCTTGAACAACGCGGACTCCGCCTTCACCTCCGCATTGATGACGAGTTGGAACCGGTAGCGGTGGGTCGCGGCACTGAGGAAATTTTCAGCCTCCTCCAGGCGGGTGGATTGGATATAACGCCCGATGCGTTTGCCGACGAAGGGGTCCACGCGTTTGCGCCGGATCGAGCGTATCAGGTCGCCCAGTGGCGTGCCCTCACTGGTTGCGGCACCGTGTTGCTCCGCCCATGCCTCGATTTTTTCGATATTGAGAAAGCCGGCGCGCACACTGTCGGATAGATCGTTGAGCGAATAGGCGGTGTCGTCCGCCCAATCCATGATCTGGCATTCGATGGATTTCATGCGGTCGCGATCCGCGCCGGGCGGAAATTCTAACGGGAAAGCGCGGCCTCCCAGCGCCCAATCGAGATAAGGCTGCTGGTCGTCGTAGATGAAATGGTGGACAGGCGCTTCACCGGTTGCGGATAGCAGATCGGACCACCGGGACTTGTATTTCAGGACGCCATCGAGAAACGCGCGGGTGGGATCCATGCCGCAGCGTTTGGCGGAAAAAATCCGTTCGGTGAGCAGGCGCAGTGTCTGGGCGTTGCCCTCGAAGCCGCCGTGTTCACGCATCAGGTGGTTGAGCGTGCGTTCCCCGGCATGGCCGAATGGCGGGTGTCCGAGATCATGCGACAGACAGACCGCCTCGACCAGATCGGGATCGATGAAAAACCCCTCGTCTAACGGACCTGCGGGCCGGGTCTTGAGCCAGTGGCAGATGGATTTGCCGATTTGCGCCACCTCCAGCGAATGGGTCAGGCGTGTGCGATAGAAATCGTATTCGCCGCTCCAGAAAACCTGGGTCTTGTTTTGCAGGCGGCGGAATGTCGGGGTGTGGAGCACCCGGTCGCGGTCGATCTGGAACGGCGTCCGGTAATCATCGCCATCGCCCGTGCCAGAGCGCCGGAGCGTGTCAAATTCCCCGTAGAAGCGGTTGGACATGGCCTGATGATTGGATTTCAAGCCGCCCGCCGCAAATCTTTCTTATGGGCTGCCGGGCATTTTTGCCTTTCAGCCTTGGCTGTAATACCTATGATTCCATCCAAGTAGGCTGACTTCTGACAGCCGCCGACACTCTTCTTATTTCATATCTCGCCTTTATCATCAGTTCCTTTATCTTTCTCCAAGCCATGTATATCAAGACCCTGCAACTCGAAAACCTGCGCGGATTCCAGGAACTCAGCTTCGACCTTGAGCGTCCGGACGGCAGTTACGCCGGGTGGACGGTATTCGTCGGTGGCAACAGTTCTGGCAAGTCCACAATCCTCCGTGGTGCGGCGCTCGCTTTGATGGGTTCCGAGTCCGGTGCTCGCCTGATGGGACCGGCAACCGGCTGGATCCACAAGGGCCAGTCCAAGGCTTCGGCGGTGGTTGGGATCCGTTGGGATAAGGATCATGACAAATTCAAGAAGGGAGGCTCCAACCCTGGGGAACGCTTTGACGCCGGCGTGCGCTGGGTGATCGAAAAAAAGGGGGATGAAGTTCCTCAATTTCGTGCGGTTGAGAAACGCAATGCTGCTGGCACGCGGATTCAGACTCCCGAACGCGGCCCTTGGTCGGCGAACGCTTTCGGTTGGTTCTCCGCCGGTTATGGTCCGATGCGGCGGCTCACGGGAAGCTCCTCGGAAGCGATGCGCTTTTCTGTTAGCAAGGAAGTGGACAGTCGGTATGCGACACTTTTTCGCGAGGATGCTGCGTTGAGCGAAAGCGAGGAATGGTTGCGCAGGATGTATGCCCGCAGTCTCGAATCCAGCAACGGGAACATAAAGACAATCCTTGATGGAGTGCAGGAACTGATGGGAGATGGTCTGCTGCCTTATCGCATGAAGATCAGCCGGATCACCGTTGATCACGTTTTCGTAAAGGATGGGCGCGGCGTGGAACTTCCGATGCGCGACATCAGCGATGGCTGCCGGAGTATTTATGCGACGATTCTCGACCTCGTTCACAGCCTTTATGAGGTTTATGGAGCGGATGGACTCTTCGAAACCGATGGCGAGGGTCGTGTCATGATCGCACGGCCCGGAGTTGTCATCATTGATGAGATCGAAGCCCACCTGCATCCTTCCTGGCAACGGGACATCCCGGAGTGGCTGAAGCGCCATTTTCCCAAGATCCAGTTTCTAGTTAGCACCCATAGTCCGCTCATTGCTCAAGCGGCGGACCCGAATGGATTGTTCATTCTTCCGCTACAGGGGGACGACGAGCAGAAGGCGCGTGCCGCCACCGCCGTTGAATATGAGAAAATCCGCTGGGGGACCGCCCACAAGACGGTGCTCGGGGTGGCCTTTGGACTCAAGAGCACGCGAACCAAGTGGGCCACGCAGCAACTGAAGCGATGGCAGGAACTCAATGCCAAGAAAAAGGCGGGAGTGCACCTCGCCTCTCCCGAAGCAAGGGACTTCAGCAAGCTCAAGAAGCAATTGGAGCTGGTTTTGGATGGTGCCCCGATCGAAACCCTTTGACAGACTGATTCGATGCGCAGGCTTCCCAAACCCAAACCTTTGCCTAGGAAACTCCGCACGAAGCTTGCTGCGGAAACCGCATTCATAGTAGCTTCCGAGAATCCTAAAGCAGAGGCGGATCGTCGCTACTCGAATGCCCGCAACGCAGGTTGGTTCAAACCGGTGGTTGATGCGCT
Source organism: Akkermansiaceae bacterium (assembly GCA_903888515.1). Lineage (GTDB taxonomy): Bacteria > Verrucomicrobiota > Verrucomicrobiia > Verrucomicrobiales > Akkermansiaceae > Luteolibacter. The sequence goes on from CAISTY010000089.1 coordinate 13,222, forward strand.
AAAGAAATTGTCGGGTCATGGTCAGCGTTGCATGTTCTGCAGCGGCAGCGAGGCGAGCGATGTGGAGCACTACAAACCGAAGGCGGTGTTTCCAGAACTCGCGATGACTTGGGAAAACTACCTCTGGTCTTGCGCTCCCTGCAACCGCGGAAAATCGAGTCGTTTTCCACCCTGCACCGAGCCAGGAGGTCAGTTCGTGAATCCATTGAGGGAAGATGTATGGGAGTTTTTTTTCATCGATGAATTTGGATTTCTTACTCCCCGGTATGACAAGGCGGCAGGGGCGTTGAATGAACGGGCGGCAAGTACCCGGGACTTGCTGGATTTGAACCGCGAGGCCGTTCAGGAAACCCGTCTTGCACGCTTGTCGGATTTGAAAGAGCAGGTGAATGAGTTGGTGCGGGGATTGAAGCAGGGTCGTATCAAGAACACGGCAGCGCAAGGGAAGATCAAGGTTTGGTTGTCCCAACCGTTCCAGCCGGACGTTGCTGACTATTTTCTGAATGGTCCGGGAAAGACAGAGCAGCCGTTCAAGAAGTTGCTGAAGCTCGTTTGAACATGGGCAATCAGTTGGAATGGGATAGGAACAACGGTGCTGCGATGAACTTGTCTTTTCCTCCCGCAGATCATTTCTGAAAAAATTTGACTGGTGTTGTGCCGGGAGGGGACTAGCTTGCGCACGCGATGCATTGGCCACCTACCTTGGAACCCCTTCAAGATACCAATCAGCCGACGTCCTGGGATCGTTGGATGCGGCCGATTTACTGGCTGGCCGGGGCGCGTTGGGAGACATTGCGCCAATGTCCGCCGAGCGAGCGGGAACGCATCGCGGTGATTGGCAGCACGGTGTTGATTCCTGCGATCATGTCATTTCTCGGGATGGTTTTTTATGCGAAAAACCGTTTTTCCGAGCCGCCGTGGTTTTCCGTGATGGCCATAGCGATCGCCTGGGCGTTCGTGATCATGAACACGGACCGCATTTTGCTCGCGACCTATCGGCCGTTCCAGCCGTGGTGGCGGCGCTTCATGCAGGTGGTTTTTCGCTTCGCCCTTTCGGCGGTGATCAGCGTGGCGATCAGTTTCCCGTTTTGCCTCGATCAGTATCGTCCGGCCATCACCTTCCGCATGCAAACCGAACTGCAGGGCAAGCTCAATACCCTGCGCGAGGAAGAGGCGGGCAAGCGTGCCGAGTTGGCGGCGGAATTGCGCAAAATCCGCGAGGACGAAACCGCCGCGCGCAAACAACTGGTGGCCGCTTATACCACGCAGCGCGACGCACTGGTCGGCCAACTGCCTGACTTGGAGACAGCGATCCTCAATCCGGATGAATATGCCGACAAGCGGATAGAGGACGAACGGCGCAAGGCCGGCGAGCCGGACTTCGTCGCCCCGGCAAGTGGCGAAACGCGCAACGTGCTCGCGAGCATCGAGGCACTCAAGGAGACCATCGCCAAAACCAAGGCGCAGCTCGAGGAAAAGCAGGATTTGCATCGACGGCTCGTCGAGGCCATCGCGCGGGAAAGCAGCGGACTGACGAATGAATTTTATCCCGAGCCGAAAAAGGCAGGCGCCGGTCCGCGCACCAAGGATTTGCAGATACGCGACAAGGCGGTGAACTTGGAGATCAGGCGCTTGAACGCGACCGTCAGCGCCCAGCACAACGCCCTGCTCGCCAGTGACAAACAACTCGCCGCGGCACGCCTCGTGGATCGCAATGCATATCTTGACGGACTGGTTACCAAGCGGGATGCGTTCATGGAGGAAGCCAAGGAAAAAGAACGCATCCGCAAGGACCGCCTGGCCAAAGTGAACGCGGAAATCGCGGCCTTGGAAATCGAGCATCCCCAGCAACTCGCGCGTCTCGACGAACAGACCTCCGCGCTGGTCACCACTCACGCCAGCAACTCGAAACGCCACGACGAGCGCTACCTCCCGCACATCCAGCGGATCGAACGCAAGATGAACGGGGTGTTGGATCCGATGGAGGAAACCATGGGACTTTACCGCGTGATCTTCGTTCCCTCACCGGATGCCGATCCGGTGGAGCAGAGCGAGCAGGGTCAGAAATGGATCGCCGGATTGTTCCAATTCATGGTGATTTTCGGCACGCTCTTCATTCTGGATCTGATACCGATCATGACCAAGGTCTTCAGTCGGGCCGGACCGTATGATGTGCTCGTCGAACATCCCGAATTCATTGCCAATGCCAACCTGCGCGTCTTCCACGCCGAGTATGGCAAACACTCGGAGGATTGGGGCATCGCAGGCATGGACGGACAACCCTCCGGTCGCGACCTCGTCAAAGGGAACCCGCGGGTCGAATCGCAGCCGCCGGACCCCTATCGTTAGGGACGGATGGCTGCGATTCCGCGGCACCCGGTTGTGGTTCCTGTTTTCCTTTCAAGAATTACGCCGCGTCCTGTTCAACGCGTTTGCGGCGGATACTGGGCGTGCGTTCGCCGAGGACGACCTGGCGGTTGATGGTGACGGACTCGATGTCTTGGCGCGACGGGATCTCGAACATGATTTCGAGCATCATGCGCTCGAAGATCGAGCGCAGCGCGCGGGCCCCGGTGTCGCGGCGGACGGCTTCTTCGGCGAGCGCGCGCAGGGCGTCGCGGGTGACCCGGAGTTTCACACCGTTCATGGCGAGTTGTTTGCCGTATTGTTTGACGAGCGCGTTTTTCGGTTCGGTGAGGATGGCCATCAATTCGTCCTCGGTGAGTTTGCGCAGGGCGGAGATGACAGGCAGACGGCCGATGAATTCCGGGATGAGTCCGTAGTGCAACAGGTCTTCGGGTTGCACCCGTTCGAGGATGTTCACCGACGAGTCGCCCAGATCGGCGTTAAGATTGCGGGCATGGAAGCCGAGGGTGTTGCTGCCGAGGCGGCGGCGGATCAAGTCTTCCAGACCGATGAACGCGCCGCCCACGATGAAGAGGATTTTCTCGGTATTGACCTGGATGTATTCCTGTTGGGGATGCTTGCGGCCTCCTTGGGGGGGCACGTTGCACACCGTGCCTTCGAGGATCTTGAGGAGCGCCTGTTGGACGCCTTCGCCTGATACGTCGCGGGTGATCGAGACGTTCTCGGTCTTGCGGCCGATCTTGTCGATTTCATCCACATAGATGATGCCGCGTTCGGCGCGGGCGACATCGAAATCGGCGGCTTGAAGCAGCCGCAGGATGATGTTCTCCACATCCTCGCCGACGTATCCGGCCTCGGTGAGGGTGGTGGCGTCCACGATGCAGAACGGCACGTCGAGCACGCGGGCCAGGGTGCGCGCGAGCAGCGTTTTTCCCGAACCGGTGGGGCCTAACAGAAGGATGTTGGATTTCTCGATTTCCACATCCTTGAATTCCTCGTGCAGTTTTGCCTGATCCTGGCGGAGGCGCTGATAGTGGTTGTAAACCGCGACCGAAAGCACTTTTTTGGCATTTTCCTGGCCGATGACGAATTCATTGAGTTGGGCCAGGATGGCCGCCGGGAAGGGGATTTTGAAGCCGGGTTTTTCCACGGAGGTTTTGCCTTTGGAGGGGATTCCACCGAGTTCCTTGGCGAGAATGTTGGCACAGACATCGATGCACTCGTTGCAGATATAGACCCCGGGACCGGCGACCAGTTTTTTGACCTCCGAGTGGTTCTTGCCACAAAACGAGCACATCGTTAGATTGGAAGCGCGGGCCATGGAAATGGGGAATGAAGGGTTTGCAGATCGGTCGGAAGGAAATCAGCCATCGGTTTTGTTCGTGTCCGCCACCATCGCGACCGCATCCGGGAGTTGCTTGCGGCTTTCGAGCACCTTGTCCACGATGCCATAGGCGACGGACTCCTCCGGGGTCATGTAGTTGTCCCGGTCCGAATCCTGATCCACTTGCTCGATGGATTTGCCGGTGTGTTTGGCGAGGATGCCGTTGAGGCGTTTTTTCAGGTTGAACATGAAGCCGATGGTACGCTCGATATCGGAAGCGGAACCCTGCGCGCCACCGGAAACCTGATGGATCATGACGTGCGAGTTGGGCAGGCAGAAACGTTTGCCCTTGGTGCCCGCAGTGAGCAGGATCGAGCCCATGGAGGCGGCGATGCCGATGCAATAGGTGTTCACGTCGCAAGTGAGAAACTGGATCGTGTCATAGATCGCGAGGCCGGCGGTGACGGAACCACCCGGCGAGTTGATATAGATGTGGATGTCCTTCTTGGGATCCTGCATTTGCAGGAACAAGAGCTGCGCGATCACCGAGTTGGCCACGAAATCATCGATCGACGTGCCGATGAAGATGATGCGGTCCTTGAGCAGGCGCGAGTAGATGTCGAATGAACGTTCACCACGACCGTCCTGTTCGATGACGATGGGGACGTAATAGTTGTTGCGTGGTGCGGGCGAACTCATGGAATGAAATGTCATGTTAGTCTTCGGTGAGGGTGGCTTCCTCTGATTCCACAACATGGGCGTGCTCGACCAGAAAGTCAATCGCCTTGCCCACGAGGATGGAACCGCGGATGGATGGCAGGCGACCGGCGCGCTGCATGTCCTTGATGAATTTTTTCGGAGCCACCTTGCGCGATTGGGCGACATGCGTGAGATGATTCACCAACTCGGTGTCGGTGACGCTGAGTTTCTCCACGCTGGCGACCTCCTGGAGGATGAAGTTGGAGCGGAGGTTGGAGACCGCCTGCTGGCCGGCACTGGCGAAGATGTCGGCCTGCTGGGATTCGATATCGTCCTCGCTCATGCCGGATTGCACGCCGCGGCGCACCATGGCGTCGGCTTGGTTTTGGGTTTCCTGGATGACCAGTTCCTCGGGCAGTTCGAAATCAACCTGGCTGCTGAAGTGAGCGATGATTTGATTGACCTTCATGTCGGCGATTTTGCGCAGGCGCTCGTGGCGCATGTTCTCGCGGATCAAGTCGGTGAGTTCTTCCAACGTTTTGCCGGGGACGACGCGTGAGGCGAAATCGTCGTTGATTTCCGGGAGCACGGATTGCTTGAGTTCATTGAGTTTGGTGGAGAACACGATGGCGCGGTCTTGCAGGCCGGCCAACGGAAAATCTCCGGGCAGGGTGAGGGTGATTTCGCGGGACTCACCGGGCGTCATGCCGACGAGTTGCGCAGCGAATCCGGGCAGGAACGCCTGTTCATCCAGACGCAACCAGAAACCCTCGCGTCCGGTGAGATAACCGGCGGGCGTGCCGAGAAATTCTTCGGTGGGCTGGCCCTCGACGGTGGACGTGTAGTCGATCACCGCGAAATCCGCCATGGCGGCGGGGCGGCCTTGAATGTCGTTGTACTCGGCGAGGCGTTCCTGCAAGCCGGTGAGTTGCGCCTGGATCTCTTCCTCAGGCACGGCGGACGGCGGCACGGTGACGGTGATGTTCTTGTATTCCGGCAGTGCGAGTTCCGGAGCAAGCATCATTTTCGAGACGAACGTGATGCTGCCATCCGGCAGAGTGGTGAGATCCTCGGGCGTGCCAAAGTCGAGCACTTTGAGCGATTCCTGCTTGAGCGCGGTGTCGTAGGCCTCGTTCACGAGTTTTTCGTGGAGCTGCTCGGCGATGTCCTTTTCGAAACGTTTTTCAATGACGGCTCGCGGTGCCTTGCCGGGCCTGAAACCGGGGATGCGGGCCTTGCCGAGGTAATTGCCGACGATTTGATTCCGCTGGGTCTGGACTTTTTCAGCCGGGATTTCCACGCGCAGGATGGCAACACATTTCGGCTGTTTATCGACAACAAGGTTCATGGCAAGTAGGACCGACTTCAGCGTCGGGGCAGGGAGATTAGGGACAACGACCGCCGTTTGTCAAACAGGGTATGCGAAAAGCCGATGCCGCCGCGAGTTCCGCAAAATATGCGAAATCAAGCAGGAGCGGGGATTTTCCCGGATATGTTTCGATTTCCCAACGCAAGGCCGCCGATGCGGCACGAAGATTCCCGGTTTTTTGCTTTCGCCCCCATGCCCGCCCGTGTTTGTTCTTGGTCCGCCCATGAAAATCGGCATTGCACAAATCAATTCGATCATCGGTGACTTCCCCGGCAATGCCAAACGCATCCTGGCTGCCTACCGCGAGTGCCTCGAAGCGGGCGCGGAAATCGTAATCACCCCGGAATTATCGCTGGCGGGTTATCCGCCGCGGGATTTGGTGTTCAAATCACAGTTTGTGCCGAAGTGCCTGCAGGCACTCGATTACCTGGCCGGAGAATCCCGCGAGGTGCCGCTGCTCGTTGGCTATGTGGCACGCCATCATCCGACGCGACCGGGCAAGCCGTTCCGCAATGCCGTGGCCTGGCTGGAGCGCGGGACGATCCTCCACCGCGTGTGGAAAACCCTGCTGCCCACCTATGATGTGTTTGATGAACGCCGCTATTTCGAACCCGGCGAATCCTGCAACCCGATCATTTGGAACGGCAAACGCATCGGTCTGACAATCTGTGAGGACATCTGGACCGACGATTACCTGCAGCGTCCGTTTTACGACAGGGATCCCGTCGATGAACTGTCCGCGAAAGGTATCGATCTGTTATTCAACCTGAGCGCCTCGCCGTTTCACTTGGGCAAACCCGCGCAGCGGCGGGTGATGATCGGCGGCATCGCCCGGCGGATTCATGTGCCGGTGGTCTATTGCAACGCGGTGGGCGCGAACGACCAACTCGTGTTCGACGGCCATTCGCTCGTGACCGGATCTAACGGAAATATCTCCGCCCAGTTCCCGGGATTCCGCGAATCCTGCCGCGTGGCCGATCCCTTCCTCACCGTGGACAACGACGTCGTGCTGGATGCGTGTGAACCGGCCCATCTCTATCAGGCATTGGTGCTCGGGCTGCGCGACTATGCCCGGAAGTGCGGGTTTACGAGCGTTTGTCTCGGGTTGAGCGGCGGCATTGATTCCGCGCTTACCGCAGTGATCGCGGCGGCGGCGCTTGGCGCGGAAAACGTCCGTGGGCTGACCATGCCGGGCCCCTATTCCTCGCGCGGCAGCGTGGAGGATTCGTGCGCGCTGGCGCACAACCTCGGCATCCGTTGCGACGAGGTCTCGATCGGAGAATCCTTCGCCGCGCTGAAAGCCACCCTGCGCCCGCTATTCCATGGTCTGCCTGAGGATGTGACCGAAGAAAACATGCAGGCCCGGATCCGCGGGCTGCTGTTGATGGCACTCTCTAACAAAGAAAACCACCTTTTGCTGACCACCGGCAACAAGAGCGAACTCGCCGTCGGTTATTGCACGATTTACGGCGACATGTGTGGAGGGTTGGCGGTGATTTCAGACCTGCCGAAATCCCGTGTTTACGAAGTGGCCCGCTGGGTCAATCGCGAGCGTGAAATCATCCCTTGGAACACGATCAACAAGCCGCCGAGCGCCGAACTCCGGCCGGATCAAAAAGACCAGGATACCCTGCCGCCTTATGATATCCTCGATGGCATCCTCGAACTCTACGTGGAGCACCATCTCTCACCCGACGAAATCATCAGCCGCGGCTTCGAGGAGGCCACCGTGCTCTGGGTGCAACGCCGCGTCGACCTCAACGAATGGAAACGCCACCAAGCCGCTCCGGGATTGCGCGTCACCAGCAAAGCCTTTGGCATCGGACGCCGCATGCCCATAGTGCAGCGTTTCAGCGGTTGATGATCTAACATATCCCTCATGCCATGACACTCCATGAAGCCCGCAAAATCCTGGCTCTCGCTCCGGATGAGGATCCGCGCCCATATCTAGCGGATTTCAAGTCGGCACGCGAACGCATCGCCGCACTCGTGAGCAGGGAGGCGGACGAAGCCCTCGCCGACCGCTATTATGAGGGACTCGTCGAGTTCGACCAGGCCATCGCCGTGATCCGCGACTCGCTCGAAGCCCCGGGACCGGTGGCACCACCGGCGCGTCCGACCCTCATTCCGCCGGCGACGGCGGCGGCGATCCTGTCCGGAATCGGCGCACCGGACGATGACCGTGCGCCCGCACCACGTCGCCGGGCGCTCGTGTGGTTGGTGTGGCTGCTGGTGATTCTAGCGGGAGCGGCGTTTGGCGGTTGGTTATACCATCAATACGCGGCAAACCGGGCATTGCAACAGCAGGCCCGCATCGCCTACCTGGAACGCGAAGGTTCCGTCCTCGTGGAAAACCGCCGCTGGCAGGAGGCGACCCGGGCATTCGCGGAAATCGAAGCGCTCGTTCCCGGATCGGAAGTTGCCCGCATCGGACGTTCCAACATCGAGGTCGGCATGGCCGAGGAACAGACCCAATTCGTCGGCTACTGGACCGGCCAAGCTATCTCCGAACTCGACTCCGGCCGTTTGGACGAAGCGCAGGCAGCAATCCAGCAGGTCCTCGAAAAACACCCTGCGGACAAGGAAGCCGTCGCCATTCGCGAGCGGATCGCGGTGGCCCGGGCCGGCCAGACACTCGAGGCGGCCATCGCCGCCGCCCGCAAGCAACTCGACAATCGGCAGTGGGCATTCGCCATCGCCGCCGCCCGCCGGATTCTCGCAACCACGCCTCACAACGAGGATGCGCAAGCGATCCTCACGGATGCCACTGCCGCCCTCGCAAAACACACCGCCGATCAAATCCTGGCGAAAGAACTGCTAGAGAAAGCCGTGGCCCGCGATCAGGGCCAGTTCGACGCCCAGGCGCTTGACTGGCTGCGCGAAGCATCCGCCCTCGCCCCTAACAACCCGGAAATCGCAGCCCGCTTGGAAAAAATGGCGTCCTATACCCGCACCCTGAGGGTGCCGGGAGATTTTGCCACTCCTGCGGAAGCGCTGGCGGTTGCCCGTGCCAACGACCGAATCGTTCTATCGGAAAAAACCTGGCAAGGCCCGTTGATCGTCAATGCTGCCATAGATCTCCAGGGCGCGGGATCCGCCAAGACCGTCGTCGAGTGCCCGGCCACGGAGGGCAGCCCGATCACCATCGGGCCGGATGGCAAGGGTGCGCGCATCAGCGGCATCACGTTCCGCCACGAATCGTTCCATGCGATAGGAACCACGCGTTTTTCCGCGGCTTTGGTCCGAGGTGGGACCGCGACTTTCGTCGATTGCCGTTTCAGTGATGCCAGCGGCCACGGGTTGGTGGTCATCGAGCAGGGCGGGGCCATCGCCAGCCGCTGCCGGTTCTCCGACAACGGCTGGAATGGGGCGGCCGCCATCGGCAACGGTTGTGTGCTGGAAGTCAGGGATTCAGAATCGCTCAACAACTTCGAGCATGGCATCGAGTCGTGGGATGGAGCCGCTGTCACCCTCGTCAACAACCGCTGCGAAGGCAACACCCGCAATGGCATCCACGTGGACAACGGTGCCGCCTCCGCCATCCTCGAAGGAAATCAACTCATCGCCAACCGTGAGTTCGGACTGGTGCTCGCAAGCGCGGGCGCGGGAAAAATCTCGGGCAACACCGCACGCGCCAATCTGCTGGGCGGACTGGTGATCCGAGCCGCCGCCGCCGCCCTGACCGCCACCGGCAACCAGGCCACGCTCAACCAAGGCCCCGGACTCGTCCTCGAAAAGGGACTCCCGCCGGCCGCATACGCATCTAACACCGTAACCCAAAACACTCCCCAACAAATCATCGCCGACGCCAACCTGTCCCAACAAGAAGAGCCGAAGCCAGTTGTTCCTAACAATCAACCACGCTGAATGCTTATACACGCAATCCCTTTTTCCCCGCCCTCCGGTCCGGCCCTGGTCTTTATATACAATTCCGGGGAACGATTCCTCGCTTGGTTTTCAGCGCGGGTTGGTTTTCCAAGGTCGCGGAGCGACCCTGGAGGGTAAGCCGTGGGTTTCAACCCACGGCTACCATCATGCGCTCGCTCCGCGACCAAGATGGTGATCGGTGATCCCAAAAATGTGTATAAAGACCAGAGCCCGGCCACCGACTCTTCCAACGGCCTTCACCCCAAAAGCAAATTCCTGGCGTTCTGTCGCAAAAATGACTAACCATTAGATATTTCCCTTGCCATGATCCGGCATGGATCGAAAAAACAAGGGCATCACACTATCGGACGAACACCGGAAACTGCTTGAAGAATGGGTTGCCGCGCACGGCACTCCCCAACAGGTCGCGTTGCGCTGTCGCATTGTTTTGCACAAAGCCGACGGCTGGAGCGACGTGCGGATTGCCGTGCAACTGGGCGTCAACCGTCACACCTGCCGACTCTGGCGGCAGCGCATGCTCGCCGATGGACCTTCCGGTCTTTGGGAGGTCGCCGCAGGTCGCGGGCGCAAGCCACAAGCAGGACTTGCAGCGAAAATCATTGAGGCGACGCTGGCGACGAAACCCAAAGGCCAAACTCATTGGAGCAGTCGGCAGATGGCCAGGCAACAGGGAGTGCATCATTCCACGGTCGCCCGCGTCTGGAGTGAAAGTGGGATCAAGCCGCATCGGCACAAGACATTCAAACTATGAAAGCGCGGAGTGCATAAGGCGCGACATCCTGAAGTCCAGGGCGGGTGTGACCTGACAACGCATGGCAGATGGCGGGTGTGGGATTTAGCAAGGAGGGGCGGCCTCCGAACCGCCCGGCCTATGAAGAGTGAATGCAACTGGATTCCTGATAATCTGTCTGATCAATGGTCAATAATCAATGGTCAATAGCGCGGTCAATAAGGAGGCAGGACGTCTCGTCCTGCATTTGGCGAACGGGACGAGCCTTCTTCGCTGAAGCTACGAAGGCCGGAAACGTCCCTGCTATATATGTTAGAAAAAAGGAAGAGGAGAGATTTTTGATTTTTGAATTTTGATTGAAGATGGGAGGGTGGGGCCTGAGGTCGGAGGGACGGACGGGTCGCGGAGCGACTGGGTGAGGGTAGCCGTGGGTTTCAACCCACGGACTGCGCCATCCATCAAGAAACCTGCGTC
>CAISTY010000090.1 GCA_903888515.1 Akkermansiaceae bacterium
AGGCATTTCTGCCACCATGTCCCCGATGTTTCTTAACCTAAATATAGGCCTGAAGGGGTACCACCCCCTTCGAGGCCAACAGTCTACACCCGCCGCGATTCATGTCCAGCTTGCGGCGGGGCTCGCCCCGAAATGTTGTCCTCACTGCCAAGGAACCCGATTGGTTGGGAAGGGCCGGATTTCTGAAAAGCTGCTTGACACCCCGTCTCCAAGTTCTATCCCTTTGCCGGTTTCTTGCACTTCGTCTGGACCCAAAAATGAACGGTGATCACAACGACCGGCTCTTTCAACGGCCTTGACGAGGAAAGCCATTTCCCAGCAGTCAGTCATCTCTCTGGTTTTGAACCAGCGCCGACACGCCTCAATTTTTTTCATTGAAGACAAACCACCCGCGAACCACAGAATAACAACTGCATGAAAAAAATTCTTTCATCACTCATCCAGACGGCGGCGATATCCGCAATCGTTTCGACCGCTAACGCCTCTGTCATTTCCGTGAACGCTGGATCAGACGGCTGGACCGGATGGAAGGTTACAAACAGCTCAACTACAGAATTTGCCGATGCATTTCTTGATCCCGATCCACCAGCGATCATAGGCGTTAATGGACAAGCTTGGGGCTTGCGGGCCAAAAATTTAGCAACGATAGGCGCTGCTTACGGCTTCGGACAGGTTCTTTCCGTGGGTAACTCGGTGACAATCAGCGTTTCTTTGGGCAATATGGATGGTGGATCCGTTGTGGGATTCGGCTTGCAGGACGGCGATGGAAACAACCTCCTCGAGTGCTACTATGTCGGCGGTGGCACCGATGCTTGGAAACTCAATGACGGTGCACAGGAAGACATTACCGGGCCGGTAACGACCTGGGGTTATTCGTCATCGTCTAATAATACCAAACAGACGATTGAGTTCACTCTCTTGGCAGGAAACGAATACAGCCTTTCCTTCAACGGTGTCGAAGCGACAAATACCGGGATGTACCTATCAGCCAGCAATATCAGTCAAGTTCGAATTTTCAATTACAATGCGGGAGACGGCGCCAGTAATGATCAATATTTCAATTCGCTGACGGTCATCCCCGAGCCTGGCACCCTTGGCTTGGTTGCGTTCGGCGCGCTGGTTGTTGGCGCTGGTACCCGTCGCCGCAAAGCGTGGGGTACAGTTTAGGCCACAGTTTCCGATTCTTGGCTTTCTGTTATTCGCTGGATCCCTTGCGGGATCGGCGATTCTAGGAAAGTGGAGCGTAGCGGATTCGAACCGCTGACCCCTTGCATGCCATGCAAGTGCTCTACCAGCTGAGCTAACGCCCCGTGACGGGTGGGCGGAGGTTTATCGGGGGAGTGGGTGGCGGGCAAGTGGATTTTTGGGAAAACGCGCGATTTTCGTCCGGGTGCGCGAGTGGGGCAGGTGATGAAGGCTTGGCGGATGGTGGCGGGCCGTTATGCTGCGGGCATGTCGAAGTATGCAGGAGAGCAGGTGTTAGTGGTGCCACGGGCGCTTTTCGATGAAATCGGTGCCTTTGAGGGCATTCGCACCGCGGGTTTGGCGGCGGCGCTCGGGCGGCTCTTGGATCCGGGCAATCATTTTTTCATGGACCGCGAGGCCGCCGAGCAGGATCCGACGCACAAGCAATTGATTCCGTACTGTGTGTTTCGTTGCGGTGAGCGGATATTGCATTACACGCGGGGGAAATCGGGCGGCGAGAGCCGCTTGCATGCGAAAATTTCGGTGGGGGTGGGTGGTCACGTCAATCCGGTGGATACGGGCGGCGGCAAGACCGGGCCCGCGGCGTATCACGCGGCGGTGACGCGGGAAATTGAAGAGGAACTCGTGTTGCCGCAAGAGCACGCGCACCGCATCATCGCGCTGCTCAATGATGATTCTAACAGCGTGGGGCAGGTCCACCTTGGCATCGTCCACCTCGTCGAGCTGGATTCGGACGCCGTGACGGCCAAGGAAGATGCGCTGGCGGATTTGGGATTCGCGCCCCTCAGTGAGCTCAATGGCCCGTGGTTCGAGCGCTTGGAAACATGGTCCCAATTCTGCATCCGCCATCTGGCTGGCAGTAACAAGTGAGGCCTGTTCACGGGCGGGTGATTTTCAGGCGGATGAAGCGCCGTGTGGCCGCGGTTTTGAGCACGGTGTCGCGGGCTTCAAAGTTGCTAGATGAATTGACGGTGGTGACCGCGGGGTCCCAGCTTGTTAGACCGGCGCAGCATTCCGCGCTCCAGGTGATATCGGTGGCGCCGGGGGATTTGGTTGCGCTGAGTGCCAGGTAGCTGTCCCGATCGATCCTGTTCACGGGCAGGATGTCGGGGGATTTCGGTGCGAGTCCCAGTGCGTATTCAATGAGGTTGGCGATTTGGTCAGCATCCGGGTCGGCCGTTTCGCCGCTGATGGCGGGGTTATCGAGTTCGTCCGGGGAGAAACGCTCCATGCGCCAGGCATCAAACGGCTTGTCCTGAATGGTCACCACGGCCGTTTGCGCGGGATCTCTAACAAGCGTGAAATCCGGCGCCACGGCCACCGTGACCGTGCGGTCACCCTGGGCGATGAAATCAGAAACCGGCGTGATCTGGAGCGTGGTGGTTGTTAGACCGGCGGGGATGGTTGCGCTGGTGGGCAGGGCTTGGTAGTGGGTGCCGGGTGTGGCGCTGCCGCCGATGGTCAGCGGCACGTAGAGCGGCAGGGTGGTATCGCCTGTGCGGATGAGGGTGATGACGCCCGCTTGGTCGTCGATTTCCCGGGCCACGGGTGTGCTGGCCGTCACAGTGACGGCAGGCAGGCTGTGCCATGCCAAGCCATAGGAGGTGCTGTTGCCCGAGGGGTTGTCCACGACCAAGGCGTAATCGCCGGGGACGAGCGCGGGTTGATAGACCATCTCGACGTTGTCCACGGCGCTGAGGCTTTCGACAATCAAGGTGCCCCGGGTGAAACCGCTTGCCTGGTAGAGGCGCAGGTTCAGGTTGTCCAAGGAGGCGCTCCAGGTGCGGGGGGACCATCGTTTTTGTTCGGTCGTCACATTGCGGTGCCAAATGAGTGCGGCACAAAACGGCGTGGAGGGCACGCCCGCCGGGATCGTGAAAAAATAGGTTTGGGTGGAGTTGGCAGCAACGGGCTCCGCCGCCCATGCGCAGGGGCTGTGAGGAGTGTTGTTAGAAGCGGCAACCCTGCCGCTGGTCAGGGTGCTGTAGGCGTGCCAGGCGTTGAGTTCGCCCGCGCCGTAGCGGAGGTCGAGCGGGCGGCTGCTCGTATTGGACCACGAGGCCACGGTGGTTTTGCTCGCCGAGGCAAGCAGCAGGGCCTTGACGACCCGCGGCTTGTCCGGGCCTGTTAGATTATACGGGGCGGCTTCAAGTTTGGCCACGAGCAGTCCTGCGGTTCCGGCGACCATCGGGGTGGCATAGCTGGTGAGGCTATCGGGAGCCACGATGTCCGGTTTGATGCGCCCGATGATGTCGAAGGTGCTGAATCCCGCGCTGTGCGCCCCGTTGCTGAGGCCCACCGAGATCGTGTGATAGCCTTGGCCAAAAAGCTGGGGCAGGGTGGTGCTGGTGCCGTTGTTTTCGCCCACCACACAGACAAAGCCATCGCGGTGGATGGCATAGTCGAGGCGCTGGTTGGCTTCGGTGGGCAAAGGGTCGGCCAATTCGTTGCCGATCCAGCTGTGGTTTTGGACGGCGCGCGATTCGACGAGGGGCAGGTTGATGGTGCCGAGATTGAGGAAGCTTGCATTGATCCAGCCATCGGCGCTGTAGACATCCACGTCAGTGGTGCCCGGGATCTGGCTGGTGCTGCTGTAGAAATTTGTGGCGACCTGGTTGGCATGGCCGCTGATGCCGAGGATGCCGGATTTCAGATAGAAGGTTTTTCCGGCAAACACGGAACTCGCGGTGTTAGGCGCATAGTTGCCATCCACCAAGGCTTCCGTCTGGGTGAGTCCCTGGCTGGGAGCGCCCGGCAAGGTGGGTCCGGCCAATTGTTGCAGGCGGGTGTAGCCGATGTCGTCGCGCCAGGCGGCCTGCAGCGTGGTTGCCGTGAGGCAGGGCAGGAGGGCGAGAAATTGGAAGCGCAAGGACATCCGGGGTCGTTTGAAAATACAGGTTCAGGCTGGTTCTGCTAGAATGATTTTTGGAAAGACGGGCTTGGGTGTGCCGATGCGGTGGCCGTCGGGCAGCAGTCCCCAGCGGAGGTCGGGGAGGTGGAGTTGGGTAAGGGACGGCAGTTCGAGTTGGGCTGCGAGTTGGGCGGCGGCGCCGGGCAGGACGGGTGAGAGCAGGACGGCGGCGTGGGC
>CAISTY010000091.1 GCA_903888515.1 Akkermansiaceae bacterium
ATGACCCATGACCCATGACCCATGACCCATGACCCATGACCCATGACCCATGACCCATGACCCATGACCCATGACCCATGACCCATGACCCATGACCCATGACCCATGACCCATGACCCATGACCCATGACCCATGGCGAAGTCTGGGGGGGGGGAGAGGTGGGCCATCAGGTGGCGGGCGTGTTACCAGACGCCTTGATCCACGAGTTGGCGGGTGGCGGCTTCCGCCCATCCGCGGTTGGCCGCGGGCGAAGCCGGCGAGGGATGCAGAATGCGGCCGCGGCGTGCGGTGGTGCCGAGGGTTTCGGCGGCACGGCGCAGGCGTTCCTCCGCGAAACCGCCGACGCCTATCAGGAATGACGGGCGCATCAGGTCGATCACTTCCGTGAGGTGTTGCATGCATGCCTGCTCCACCGGTGCCATTTCCACGGTGGGGAGTGCGTTGGGAGTTAGGTTTGCGCCGCTCGCACTCATCCACACCAGCGGGCAGAAGTTGAGTACGAAGTGGTCATGGAAAAACGCTGAGGCGGTGCCGAAGCGTTGCGCGAAAAGCCCCCACAGGCGGCGACCGCTCACTTCGGAGCGTTGGCAATGGAATCCCTCGACCGGGCGTTTGGCATGTTCGGTAGCCGGCTTGCCGACCGGTTCCTCGATGCCCATCCAATCGCGGACGGCGGTGACTTCGCCGAAGGGCACGCCGGTTTGCACCATGCCGAAGGGTCCCGGATTCATGCCGAGAAACAACACGCGCTTGGTTCCGCTGCCGAAGTTCTCCAGATACCGCCGGTAAGGTTGCCACGCGTAGTCGAGCGGCCGATAGACACAGGACACCGGGGCGGAGAATTCAAGATCCCGCAGAGCGTCTGCTAGATTGCGGGTCGATGCGAGCAATGCCTTCATGGTGATCTCACATGCGGTGCGGGCCAGTCATGCAGTCCGTTTCAGAGGCCTTTGAAACCCTTGTATTCCTGATAGGTTCCGGTCGGCACGGGCACCGGGCGCCACTCGCGGTTGAGGCGGCGGTATTGGTTGATGAACTGGGTGGGGTCCGCCCAGTGGTCCAGATCGGTGGGCGCGTTGTTGCGCAGCATGCCGATCGTGATGTCGTGGCGGATTTCGAAATGCAGGTGCGCCGGATACATGCCGGAGTTGTGGCCCAGCGTGCCGATTTGCTGGCCACGTTTGACGACTTGCCCGGTGGTAACCATGATCTTGTCGAGGTGGCCATTGAGGGCATCGATGAATTTCACCAATCCCGAGGATGGCACCCGATAGGCATGGCGGGTGATCACGACGTTGCCCCAACCTCCCTGCACGTTGTGTGCGAAGGTGACGATGCCGTCGGCGATGGCGTAAACAGGATCGCCGAGATCGCTATTGCCGCCGGCGCGGCCATTCCAGTCCTCGCCAAAGTGCTGGGGTGCCCGCAAGCGCAACCCGCGCGACTTGTAGTAACCCTCGGCGTTGGGTTTCCCAACCGGAAAATCAAAACCGTCGGCCAGATTCACCTGCACATTCTGGGCCATGGCATCCAGCGCCACGGCCCAGCTAACAGCCGTCAGCCATGCCGTGATTTTTTTCCACCGGGATTTCCGCACATGCGCCATCGGCAAGAGTCCATCGTCCGCAGACCTGCGCCGCAAGCCCAAAAAAACCATGAAAAGATTGATGATTCACATGACTTGACAATCTTTCACAAGTCCGCGTGCTGATAGCAGCCGCTCACGGATTGTCCCGAGCACACGATGCAGGCGTCGAGCACCGCGTCCCCGGAGATCCGGCTGCCGGCCCACAGGATCGAATCGCGGACGATGGCACCGGACGCCACCACCGCACCGGGGCCGACGATCGAATTTTCCACGATGGCGCCGGTTTCGATGTGCGCATGCGGGTGGATGGCCGGGCCGAGGGAGAGTTGGCGGTGTGCTAACAGATAGGACTGCCGGTCTCCCAGATCGAGCCAGGCACCTTCATCCAGCACGACGGCACCGAGTTGGTATTTTGCGGCGAGGGTGAGGAACGCGGGAATGACGGAGACTATTTCGCCTGCGGGCAACAGTTCGAGAAAGTCGGGGTTCACACAGTAGATTCCGGAAAACACGTGGCTTCCATCGGCCCGGCCAAGACGGCGGCGGATGTCGGTGACGCGGCTGCGCGAAGCGTCGAGCGCGATGTGTTTGGCATGGCCCTCCGAACGCAATGCCAGCGTAACGGGGAGACCGGAGGCCTTGTGAGCCGCGATGAGTTTTGCCAAAGGAAGGGTGGAGAAAATGTCACCGTTGTGCACCAGCAGGGGATCCCTGCCGATCCACGCGGCGATGTTTTTCAGGCCTCCGCCGGTTTCTAACAATATCGGCTCGTGAAACAGGGCGACCTCGTTTCCTTCCCAATCCCGCATGATTGCGGGTTGGCCGTTGACTCCGGTGACGGCGGGTTGGCCGGTGACCGGCGGGTTGCCGAAATCGCTCCACGCCTGTGCCAGGTGGTGGGTGTTGATGGCGAAGTGCCGGATGCCGGCGCCGACGCATGAACTCATCGCCCATGCGGCGAGCGGGCGGTGATACAAGGGCACCAGCGGTTTGGGCAAGTGATCGGTGAGCGGGCGCAAACGAGTGCCGAGTCCTGCGCCAAGAATGAATGCCTTGTTCACGGAGTTGCTTTGGCGTGTGGAAATGAAGTATGCAACCTGAAAACCGGAATGCTGTTTTTCACGGCGGCAAACAGGGACAACGGCGGGTCCATCATGGGGAACCGGCAACGCCCGGCTGAATCATCGCGCGTGCTTCGCGGGTGGCGGCGAGCACATCCCGGGCTAACAGAAGGTCCGAGACGATCACGACGCGCCGGGTCCCGGCGGCGAGCACGCATGTTAGATTGGATCGTTTGATCCCGCCGATGCAGAAGGCCGGGATGTGCCGCCCGACCTCGCGCTCCATGGCCGCGATGTCCTGCAACCCGATGGCGGGACGACCGGCCTTGGTGGGGGTGGCAAACAACGGTCCGAATCCGATGTAATCAAATCCCTCGACCAGCGCGGCGCGGGCCTGGTCAAGCGAATGGGTGGAACGGCCGATGATTCTATCAGGACCGATGATGAGCCGGGCAGCGGCCAGCGTGCCATCGTCCTGGCCGAGGTGGACGCCATCGGCGCCGATTTCCGCAGCGAGCGCGGGGTGGTCGTTGAGGATGAACGGCACGCCCGCGGCGCGGCACAGCGGCAGCAGGGACTCCCCAACACGCCGGATGGTGGCGGCCGGCTGGTTCTTCGCGCGGAGTTGCAGCAAATCGACACCACCAGCTAACAAATCGCTGGTGACGGACACGGCGTCCGGTTCGGAGACGTAGCCGAGATCGAGAATGCCGTAGAGGAGTAGGTCATGGGTTATTAATTTCATAAGTCCTATAAGTCTTATAGGTCCCATGGGACTTATAGGTCACATGGGACGAATGGCCTCCGCTCACCTTGCACGTTCTTCCAGGAAGCGTGCGATCCATCCGATGTTGTAGGTGCCACGAATGAAATCCGGATGGGAGATGATTTCCAGTTGGAAGGGAATGGTGGTTTTGATGCCGCGAATGGTGAACTCAGCGAGGGCGCGCCGCATGCGGGCGATGGCGATCTCGCGGGTGGACGCCGTGACGATGAGCTTGGCGATCAACGAATCATAGTGTGGCAAAACGGTGTAGCCGGAATAGACGTGGGTGTCCACACGCACACCCTTGCCGCCGGGGGCATACCATAACTCGATGGTACCGGGGCTGGGAGCAAAATCATGGAACGGATCCTCGGCATTGATGCGACACTCGATCGCATGACCGCGCGCCATGGCCTGCAGGACATGATGGGACATCACCTCGCCGGCGGCAATACGGATTTGTTCCTTGACCAAGTCGCAGCCCATGACCTCCTCGGTGATCGGGTGCTCGACCTGGATGCGCGTGTTCATCTCCATGAAATAAAAATTCCCACCCGTATCATCGACGAGGTATTCGATGGTGCCGGCGTTCTGATAGCCGATGTTGCGGATGAGGTTTACGGAAGCCTCGCCCATGCGGGCACGGAGTTCCGGTGTGAGCAGCGGCGAGGGACATTCCTCGATGATCTTCTGGTTGCGGCGTTGCAGCGAGCAATCACGCTCGCCGAGATGCACGAAGTTGCCGTGGGAATCGCCGAAGACCTGGAACTCGACGTGGTGCGGGTTGACTACGAGCTTTTCGAGATAACAACTGCCATTGCCGAAACACACGATGGCCTCACTGGAAGCGGCTTGAAACAACGCAATGAAATCCTCCGCTTTGAAACACGGGCGCATGCCCCTCCCCCCCCCTCCGGCAGTGGCCTTGATCATCACTGGAAAACCGATTTCCCGCGCTTTCCCGAGGGCGGTCTCGGCATCCGGCATGATGTCGGATCCGGGAGTCACGGGCACACCATTGGCGAGCGCGGTGGCGCGGGCGGTGGCCTTGTCGCCCATCATGGAGATGATCCTGGCGGATGGACCGATGAAGGCGATGCCCGAGGCCTCGCAGATTTCGGCGAAGCGCGCGTTTTCCGCTAGAAAACCATAACCCGGATGGATGGCGTCCGCACCGGTGATCTCCGCCGCCGCAAAAATGCGGTCCATTTTCAGATAGGACTCCTTGCTTGATGCCGGGCCGATACAGACCGCCTGATCGGCAAATTGCACATGCATTGAATCGACATCCGCCTCGGAATAAACGGCGATGGATTCCACATTGAGTTCGCGGCAGGCGCGGATGATGCGGAGGGCGATTTCACCGCGATTGGCGACCAGAACGCGCTTGAACATGGCGGAGGGAGCGAAGATTGTGGATAGAGGATCAAAGACCCGTGGGTTCCTCACTGGAGGCGGAAAAGGACATCGCCGTATTGCACGGGAGCGCCGTTCCTGGCGACGATCGCAGTGATGACGCCGGCCTGTTCGGCTTTGATTTCATTCATGACCTTCATGGCCTCGATGATACAGACCGTCTGGCCGATGGAAACGGTGGAACCGATTTCAATGAGATCGGGAGCATCCGGCGCGGGTTTCAAATAGAACGTGCCAACCATCGGCGAGGTGATTTCACCGCCTGTCGCGGCCGGGACGGCAACGGGCGGAGCGGCGGCGGCTGAAGTGGGGGCGGCGGCAGATGGCAGGCTGGCGAGAAGACTGCGGAGCTGATCCACGTCAGCACCTTTTTTCAGCTTGAGGTGAAAATCCTTCTTGGTGAGATCGAAGAGCGTGAGTCCGTGCTCATTCATGAGTTCTACGATGCGACGGATTTCCTGGAGGTCCACGGTGCGAGAAAGGGTTGGATGCTGGTTGAGGGAAAGCGCCAGACGGGCCACGCCGCGCGCGCTCGAAGCGCATAGGAATGGGGCGGGAACGTCAAGCGGAAAGGGTCGGGGTGGTGGACTTGCCCAGCCCTCATGATCGGATGATCCGTGATTGCGGATTGCAAAAGGCAGCTTACAAACACGGCGGACCATGAACACACCAGCACTCAACATCCTGCCACGGCCGGCGATGGACGGGGAATTCGTGCCTGCGGATTATTTCCGGAAGCTGGAGCGCCGGGAGATTTGCCGTGACGACAGGCCGCTGGAGGTGGACTTGGGCTGTGGTGACGGCTCGTTTCTGTTGGAAATGGCGCGGCATTATCCGGAACGGGATTTTCTGGGAGTGGAGCGATTGTTAGGACGGGCGCGCAAGGTTTGCAGGAAACTGAGCCGGCACCGCCTTGGAAACGCACGGGTGTTGCGGCTGGAAAGCCGGTATGTCATCGAGTGGTTGCTACCGGAAGCAGCGGTTTCCCGGGTGCATCTGCTGTGCCCCGATCCCTGGCCGAAGACGCGCCACCATCGGCGCAGGCTGGTGCAAACGGAGTTTCTAACGGCCGTACGGCGGGTGCTGGTGCCGGGAGGCGAGTTTCTTTTCATGACCGATCACGAGGAGTATTTCCGCTGGACGGAGGAAAAAATCGCGGTCTTCGGGAAATTCGAGCGACTGGCGTGGGATGACGATGCGTTTTTCTATCCGAAATCCGATTTCCAACAACTCTGGGAAGGCACGGGCAAACCGATGTGGCGGCTGCGCTGCCGCAAGTGTGAGGTTCGTGACGAGTTATGAGTCATACCGCGCGACCGCGCGACAATTCCGGAGATTCTGCTTGACGGCGGCATGCCGGGGACCATTCTTCCCTTCCCGCATTTACCGAATCCTTCGCAAATCATGGCAAGTATGTATAGCATTAGAGGCACCCACGTCCGCACCGGCGGCACTCATCCTTGCTCCCGAACTCAGGTCCGCACATCGGCTTTCGCATGCGCGTGAGCCCGCCAGGCGATTTACTAGCAGAAACCGCTATCCTGCCCGCTTGCCAAACATGCTTGAATCCCTATTAACACCTGAAATCGTGGCCGTGTTGGGCGCGTCCCGCAACCCCGGCAAAGTCGGTCACGCCTTTGTAGCCAACCTGATCAAGAGCGCTTTCAAAGGCACCATTGTCCCGGTCAATCCCGAAGCCGACGAAATCCTCGGCCTGAAATGCTACAAGAGTCTGGAGGAATTCGGCGGCAAGATTGATCTGAGCATCATCGTGGTGCCACCGAGATTCGTGAAGGACGCGATCCAAAAGTCGGCCAACGCGGGGGCCAAACAGATCATCATTATCACGGCCGGTTTCAAGGAAGTGGGTGAGGAAGGCGCGAAAGACGAAGAGGAAATCGCGCAACTCTGCCGTTCGCTGGGGATGCGGCTCATGGGGCCGAATTGCCTGGGAGTGCTCAACACGCATCACCAGATGAATGCCACCTTCGCCCCGGCGCTGCCGCCGCCCGGCGGGATTTCGCTCATCTCCCAGTCCGGCGCACTCTGCGTGGCCATCCTTGATTGGGCCAGCAAGCAAAAGCTGGGCATGAGCAAGGTGTTCAGCATCGGCAACAAGGCCGACCTGAACGAAGCGGATTTTCTCCAGATGCTGGGTGAGGACAAGCAAACCGCAGTCGTCGCCTGCTATTTGGAAAGCATCACCGAGGGCAACCGGTTCCTGCGTGTCGCCGAAGAAGTCGCCTCCATCAAGCCGGTGGTTGTCCTCAAAGTCGGCGTCACCTCGGCGGGTGCGAAGGCCGCCTCGTCCCACACCGGCAGTCTGGCAGGTGCCGATATCGCCTACGGTGCCGCGTTCAAACGCTCCGGCATCATTCGGGCCGAGAATTTCGAGGCCTTGTTTGATTATGCCCTGGCTTTCGCCACGCAACCGATGCCACTCGGGAATCGCGTCGCGGTCATCACCAACGCCGGCGGCCCGGGCATCATGGCCGCCGACAGCGCGGAAATGTGCGGCCTCAAAATGGTTGCGCCGAGCGATGCCACCAAAGCCAAGTTGCGGGAATTCCTTCCCGCTGCCGCCTCGTTCAGCAATCCGATAGATGTGCTGGGCGATGCGGAACCCGACCGCTACATCAAGAGTTTCGAACTGGCCCAGAACGACGATGCCATAGATGCCATTGTGGTGGTGGTCACGCCGCAAAACATGACCGCACCACTGCAACTGGCGAAGCAACTCGCGGTGGCGCACCAAGGGAAAAAACCGTTGCTGACCGCATTCATGGGTGGTGGCGACGTGGAGCAAGCGAAGGCCAAACTCATGGCGCTGGGCATCCCGAATTACCCATCACCCGATCGCGCGATGGGTGCGCTGCGGGCGATGTGCGACTACAACGCGTGGCGGCGGCGCCCGCCACGCATCGTCACCCGCTTTCCGGTCAACCGCCGGCGCGTCGACCGCGTCCTCCAGATGCATCTCCGCACCGGCCAGCTCCAGATGGGAGAGGTGGAAGCGAAGGAAATCCTGCGCGCCTACAATTTCAATGTGTTAGACGGCAATCTGGCCAGGACGGCGGATGAGGCGGTGGAAATCGCCGAGCGCCTCGGTTATCCGCTGGTGCTGAAGGTTTCATCGCCGGACATCATTCACAAGTCCGACTTCGGCGGCGTGCGTCTCAACCTGGCCAACGCCGAGCAGGTGCGCGATGCCTTTGATTTGATGATGCTGCGGATTCAAGGGCACGCACCCAAGGCCAGCATCCGCGGTGCTTTCGTCGAGAAGATGGGACAGCGAGGCCGCGAGGTCATTCTCGGCATGACCCGCGACCCGCAGTTCGGCCCGATGTTGATGTTCGGCCTGGGAGGTATTTTCGTCGAGGTCATGAAGGACGTGACGTTTCACCTGGCACCCATCACCGCCGAGGAAGCGATGCAGATGTTGAAGGGCACGCGTTCCTATGCGCTGCTGGAAGGGGCGCGCGGGCAGGCACCCGTGGACCTGTTAGCCATTGCCGGCGCACTGCAACGCATCAGCCAGTTGACCACCGATTACGAGGAAATCAGCGAATTGGATATCAATCCGTTCATCGTCGGACCCGTCGGCATGCAGCCGTATGTGGCCGATGCCCGCATGACTTTGACTGCCGCAGGAGATAAATAATGAGTGACCGAAAACCAAGTTATGACCTCGCGTGGAAGGAGAAGTACCAATCCACCATCGCCACCGCCGAGGATGCGGTGAAGAAAATCCGGCCGGGGCAGCGTGTCTTCATCGGCACCGGTTGCGGCGAGCCGTTAGAGCTGGTGAGCGCCCTCACGCAGCGCGCCCGCGAATTACCCGACACGGAGATCCTGCATTTGTTAACCTTTGGCGAGGCTCCGTACGCCCACAAGGATCTGGCCCAGTATTTCCGCGTCAACAGCTTCTTCATCGCTGAAAATGTGCGCGACATTATCCAGGAAGGCCTGGGTGATTACACTCCCATCCATCTATCGGACGTGCCGCGCTTGTTCAACTCCGGCCAACTTCCGCTGGATGTGGCCTTGATCCAGGTGACGCCGCCCGACGAGTACGGCATGTGCAGCCTGGGAGTCTCGGTGGACATCGTCAAGAGCGCTGCCGAGAACGCGTCACTGGTGATTGCCCAAGTCAACTCCAACATGCCGCGTACGCTGGGCGATGCCTTCATTCACGCTTACGACATTGACGTGCTGGTGCCCAGCGAAGCGCCGATTTTCGAGGTGACGCCCCCGGAGATCACCGATGTCACCCGGCAGATCGCCGAGAATATTTCGGCCCTGGTTGAAGATGGTTCCACGATTGAAGTCGGCATCGGGCGCATTCCGCAGGCTCTGTTAGGTTTCCTCAAGGACAAAAAGGACCTAGGCATTCACACCGAGATGATTTCCGACGGGATTGTGGACCTGATCCAGTGCGGTGCCATCAACGGCACGCGCAAAACCATGGACCACGGCAAGGTGGTTGCCAGCTTCTGCCTGGGCACGCGCAAACTCTACGACTTCATTGACAACAACCCGCTCTTCGCCTTCCACCCGACGGAATATGTCAACAATCCGATCATCATCAACCAGCAGCACAAAATGGTGGCCATCAACACCGCGCTGCAAATCGATTTGACCGGCCAGGTTTGTGCCGACTCCATCGGCTCGAAGTTTTTCTCGGGTGTGGGCGGGCAGGTGGATTTTAACCGCGGCGCGGCCAAGGCGGTCGGTGGCAAGGCGATCATCGCACTCCCGTCGACGGCCCAGGACGGCGCGGTGTCCCGCATCGTGGTCCATCTCAGCACAGGCGCGGGCGTCGTGACCACGCGGGCGGGCGTGTATTACGTGGTCACCGAATACGGCACGGCCTACCTGCACGGCAAAAGCATCAGCGAACGCGCCATGGCGCTCATCAGCATCGCGCATCCCAAGTTCCGCGCCGACTTGCTGCGGCAAGCCATCGAAGCCAAGTATCTACCCGCCGAGCTGTCCGACTTGGAAGGCAAGATTCTGGTGGGTCCGAAGGAACTGCGCACCACCTACCTGCTCAACGACGGCACGCTCATCAACTTCCGGCCCATTCACCCGACCGACGAGCCGCGCATGCGCGAGTTGTTCTATCGGCTCTCCGAGGCGACGATTTTCTATCGGTTCATGAGCCATCAGCGCTTCGTGCCGCGCCGGCAGATTCAGGACTTCGTGTTTATCGATCACCGCAACGACGTGGCCATCGTCGGCACCCTGCCCGAAGCATACGGTGATGACATCATCGCGATCGGCAGTTATTATCTCGATCCGAAGACGAACCTGGCGGAAGTGGCCTTCGTGGTGCATGACCAGTGGCAGAACCGTGGCATCGGCGCGTTTTTGTTTCTGCATCTCATCCGCATCGCCCGCCGCAACGGGATTCGCGGGTTCACGGCCGAGGTTCTGCTCGAAAACAAGGCGATGCAGGCGGTCATCAACAAGTCCAACTGCAAGATCAAGACCCGGTTTCTCGACAACGTTTTCAGTTACGAAATGGATTTCGAGTAACATGCCGGGCAGTCCCCGGGTTGGCAAACATACAGTGAGCCGCAAAGCGGCACGGCAAACGCAAACAATGAATACTACCAGGTAATATGGCGTATCCTGCGCCTTGTTTGCGGCCATCATCATCCTACAGGGCAAACCAAGACCTCATCAGTAATACCAGCAACAGCCCGGAGCCAACATCATGATCGCTCACAAACTGGCATTCGTCTATACGCCGGAAATCGAACGCTTGAGCTATCCTGCGGATTGCCCGTTCAAGACGCAGCGTGCCGGCCAGACGCGCCGGCGCCTGTTGTCCTTCGGCTTGCTTGGCAGTGATCATCAAGCGGAAGTGGAGCCCCGGATGGCCACCATGGCCGAACTTCAGAAATTCCATAGCGCCCGTTATCTGGAGGAACTGCAACGTTCTGCCGCAGGCGATCTAACGGTCGATGGCCTGCACATGGGTATCGGCGGGCCGGACACGCCTGTATTCAAAGACCTTTTCGCATACGGCTCCTGGGCGTGCGGGGCGGCGTTGACGGCGGCGGACCTGTTGCTGGCGGGCAAGGCCGACATCGCCTTCAGTCTGCTGGGCGGTTTCCACCACGCGATGGCGGATAAGGCGTCGGGTTTCTGTTATCTGAACGATGTGGCGCTGGCCTGTATGCACATGGCCGCGTCCGGCAAGCGGATTGCCTGCCTGGATGTGGACGCGCACCACGGCGATGGCACCCAGGCGGCCTTTTACCACCGCAACGATGTGCTGACCATCTCCATGCACGAAAGCGGCAAGACCCTGTTTCCATGGGGTGGGTTCGAGAACGAAATCGGCGAGGGACCGGGGCTGGGGTACAACGTCAACGTCCCGCTGCCCGCCGGTATCTACGATGACGCCTTCCTGCTGGCCTTCGACCGGGTGACCGTGCCACTGCTCCAGGCTTACAACCCGGATGTCATCGTGGTGGAGTTGGGAATGGACGCGCTGGCGGGCGATCCGCTCACCCACCTGTGCCTGACTAACAACGCGCTGATGGACGCGCTGGCCCGCTTGTTGCGTTTGGACAAGCCGCTGCTCATCACCGGCGGCGGCGGTTATCACGTCGAGAACACCGTGCGCGGCTGGGCGTCGGCATGGCGCACGTGTTGCGGCGAGGAGGAACACGACTTCAGCGCGGGCATGGGTGGCTGCATGCTGGCCAGCGCGGAATGGATCGGCGGCTTGCGCGATCCCGCACTGGCAGTCACGCCCGAACAACGCCAAGCGGTCGAACCCGAACTGCTCGCCACCCTCGAAAGCGTTGCCAACCACGTCTTCCCATACCATGGCCTCGGCCTTCTGCCCGCCACATCCGCCGGCTGAGCACAAGCTGAATAAGTGGGGCACGGGCGGCCCGCCCAATCCTGTTCAATTAGCACCTAACGAAGCGAAACCCCGGGCATCGTGATCATTTCCGACTTGGATTGATGATTGTCGATTGTTGATTTTGGATCTGAGCTTGAAACCTAGCATCCGCGCCAAGCAAGCTCACTTCACCAATCGCAATTTGCGAATCCCATACGATATCCATTCGGCCCGCTACAGCTTACCCAGGAGGGGCGGTCTCCGAACCGCCCGGCCCATGAAGAGTGAATGCAGCGGGCAGGACATCCTGATGTCCGATCGGACACCAGGATGTCGCGGGCGGGTGCAAAGGCGGCGTCACCCGTGGAGCCAGCGGTCGAGGGCGGCATCGAGCGTGTCGTTGCGTGTGACGTTGAACGTTTCGTTAGCCGCGACCGTGACGCGGCACCCGGCACCATTCTGGAAATGCAACAACACCGGCGTGGTGCCCGGATGAGCGGCAATGGCATGCAGGATTTCGTCGAGATCTGCGGCGCTGTGACGGGTGGTCCAGAGCATCAGTTCCAACGGTCCTTGGGCGTTTGACAGTCGCGGTTTCGGCTTCAGTTCGGAAAGTTCATAACCGGTCAGGCGCCGGCTGCCGGTGCGGTCGTCCACCTGCACGGCGCACTTGAGTTGAAGGATTTTACCGGCTTCCAGCAATCCGGCATCGCGGGCGGGGACGAACGTTTCGGCCCACAGCAATATCTCGGCGCTGCCGGTGAAGTCCTCGAGCACGAGCGAACCATAAGGCTTGCCGGCTTTGGTGATTTTCGCCTCCATCGAGCGGACCATTCCGGCGAAGGGGAAGCGGTCCCGCGGGCTGGAAATCTCCAGATCCTCGACCAGCCCGAGGCGCTGGTATTTCTCCGAATCAATGACGTTGCGGAATTTGTCGAGCGGATGGCCGGTGACGTAGAAACCTAACAATTCCTTCTCGTGCGCGAGGCGCTCGTCCTTGCTCCATTCCGCGACCTGTGGCATGGCGCAGGTTGGTTTCGCAGCCGCAACAGAAGCGGTGAACTCCATCGCGTCGAACAGCGAAACCTGGCCCGACGCCTTGTCGCGCTGGGAGGAAGAAGCGGATGCGACTACCTGTTCCAGGCGGGTGAACATGGCGGCGCGGAACTCACCGGTCCAATCGAGCGCACCGGCCTTGACGAGGTTTTCGAGGATGCGTTTGTTGACCACCTTGGAATCGAGACGCGTGGAAAAATCTTCCAGCGAAGCGAAAGTCCCATGGGTGTCGCGTTCGAGAATGGCGGCGGCCATGGCACCTTCCCCGCAGTTTTTGATCGCGGCGAGGCCGTAGCGGAGGCACGATTTTCCGTTAGGTCCGGTTTCCGGGGCGAAGCGGAGTTGTGAGGCATTGAGGTCCGGCGGCAGAATCTCCAGGCCCATCCGGTGGCATTCGGCAACAAAAACACTGATCTTGTCCGTGTTCTGGATTTCATTGGACAACAAGGCCGCCATGAACTCGACCGTGTGATGGGTCTTCAGATAGGCCGTCCAATAGGAAATGTGGGCATAACAGGCGGAGTGGGATTTGTTGAAACCATAACCTGCAAACATCGCGATCTTGTCGAAGATCTTATCCGCAAGCTTGTGGCTGATACGGTTGCTGTCCTTGCACCCTTTGACGAACATCACGCGCTGTTGCTCCATTTCCTGCTTGTTCTTCTTGCTCATGGCGCGGCGCAGCAGGTCGGCACCACCGAGCGTGTAGCCGGCAAGCACCTTCGCGGCATTCTGCACCTGTTCCTGATAGATCATCACGCCGTAGGTGTCGCTGCATACTTTTTCCAACAACGGATGTGCATATGTCGCCTTCTTGTGTCCTTTCTTGACGTCGAGCATCTGATCGATGAACTGCATGGCGCCGGGGCGATAGACCGCCAGCAGGTCGATGATATCATCAATCTTGCCGAGGGCATACTTGCGGCAGGTTTCCACCATACCGCCGGATTCCAGTTGGAACACGCCCATCGTCTCGCCGCGGTTGAGCAGCTCGAAAGTTCGCTCATCATCGAGCGGGACGGTTTCGATGGCGAAGTCCGGCGTGTGCCGCCGGATGTGTTGCACGGCCTCATGAATGACCGTGAGGTTTTTCAAGCCGAGAAAGTCCATTTTCAGCAGGCCGACATCGGTGATGGCCTTCATGGCATATTGGGTGACCACTTCCCCTTCGTTACCACGGGTCAGCGGGATGTGCTCATCTAGCGGACGGTCACCGATGACGATGCCCGCTGCATGTACGCCGACGTTGCGGTTGAGACCCTCTAGCTTGAGGGCATAATCCCAAAGTTCCTGATAGGTACTGCTGCTTTCGATGAGGTTGCGCAGTTCGGTGTTCCTTGCCCATTCGCGGCGCAGAATGGATGCCCCGTATTTTTCCTTGTCCTCCTCGTCGATAGGCTTGGGATCGATCAGTTTTGAAAGCCGGTCGCCGTCGTTGTAGGACATGCCCATCACGCGGGCGACATCGCGGACGACGCTTTTCGCGCCCATGGTGCCGTAGGTGATGATGTGGGACACGCAGCGTTCGCCGTATTTACGACGCACATAGTCGATGACCTCGCTGCGGCGGCTCTGGCAGAAGTCGATATCGACATCGGGCGGGCTGACCCGTTCCGGGTTGAGGAAACGTTCGAAGAGCAAGCCGAAGCGCAGCGGACAAATATCGGTAATGCCCATGGCATAAGAAGCAAGCGAGCCAGCCGCCGAGCCACGACCCGGTCCCACGGGGATGTCCTGATCGCGTGCCCACTGGATGAAATCCGCAGTGATGAGGAAGTAGGAGGCGAATCCCATGTGGTTGATGGTGTCCACTTCATATTGCAAACGAGCGAGGATTTCCGGGTCGGCGGCAGTCGCGGGTCCGTAGCGTTTCACGAGGCCCTCCCGGCACACACGCAGCAGGTATTCCTCGCGCGGGCTGCCATCCGGCGTGCCGAACTGCGGGTATTTGGCCGACGACGCGGCATCGAGGTTGAAGGTGACATTGCAGCGTTCGGCGATTTCCAGCGTGGCATCACACGCACCCGGAATTCCGGCGAACAGCGCGCGCATTTCCGCCGCGGTTTTGAAATAGACTTCCGGGGTGTAGCGCATGCGGTTTTCGTCGATGATGAGATGGCCGGTGCCGATGCAGATCATCACGTCGTGTGCCTCGTGATCGTCACGGTTGAGGAAATGCACGTCGTTGGCGGCGACGGGTGTCAGGCCGAATTCACGGGCGAGTTTGAGCAGCCCCGGCGTGACGCGGCGCTCGGGTTCGAGGTCGTGATTGTGGATTTCCACGTAGGTGTTTTCGCTGCCGAAAATGTCCACCAAGCCGGCCATGGTTTCGCGGGCTTTGTCCTCATCGTCGGCTAACAACCATTCGTTCACAGGTCCGGAAATGCAGCCTGTTAGACAAATGAGGCCTTTGGCATATTGCCGCAGCGCGTCGCGGTCCACGCGGGGTTTGCCATAGTAGGATCCTTCGAGGTGGCCTTTGGTCACCAGTTTCGATAGATTGTCCCAGCCCTCGTTCGTTGCGGCAAGCAAGGTCATGTGGGTGGCGCGCTTGCGGCCGGGAATCTCGCGTTTTTCGTCCATCGTGGTGGGCGCGAGGTAAATCTCGCAGCCGAGGATGGGTTTGACCTTGGCCTTGATGCATGCCTGATAGAACTGGATCGCCCCGTAGAGGTTGCCGTGATCGGTCATGGCCACGGCCGGCATGCCGAGTTCCGCCACGCGCTTGGCCAGATCCTTGGTGCGGATCATGCCGTCAAGCAGCGAAAACTCGGTGTGTTGGTGGAGGTGGACAAAGGAATCGGACATCGGACGCCGCGAACGTAGCAATGCCCGGCCCGAGGGCAAGCGGCGGTGTGCCTGATGGCCGGATTTTTCCAAGCAACAACCCTTCAGCAACTTCACACCCACATTGCCGCTGACGCTTTTCTCACGGGATCTCACCCGCTTCCGCGAGAATGACCATCTCGATTTCCCGGCTGACAAAAAAACGCGCTTCATTCCGCAGCCGGAAAATTTCGGATTTCACGGAAGCCAAGCGTCCTGCCCGCTTTGCGAAAACCAACTCGCCCAGTAATCCGGTCATCCGTGCACCGAGCATGCGGGCGGCTTGCCGTGCCAAGGAATCGTCAAGGATCAGTTTGTCTGCCGGGAGATTGCGCCATAGCCGGATCGCTTCTTCTTCGCCCGGATCCAAACCAAGGAACAGGGCTTCACCGACGGGTGGGGGCATGACGATCAACCAACCGACGCGCAACGCCATCTCGATTTCCACCTTCCCTCCTGCGTGGCTCAGAGCCGCCAATTCTTGCGCCACTATCGGAGGTATCAGCACTTCACCGTATCGCTGGCGTAGCAGATCAAGCCTTCCGATGATCGCAAGATTAGAAAGCGGCGATGTGTCACTCACCACGCGCATCGGCGAGATCCTCCAAGATATCCGCAGCCGTATGATTGCGCGGAATGTTGCGGTCAGCCAACTCGCAAGCAAACGCATGAGCGTCCAGTCCGGCGGTTCGTGCCCCTTGGCCGAAACTCAGCCAGCGCTTGGCGTAATAGCGGCATGCAAGCTCGATCCGCATGTGGCGTTCCCGCTCACCGGGCCCTAGTGGCAAGCAGGCCAGCGCTTCTTCCGGCATCTCCAAAGTGATACTCATGGGACGAATGTATGTCGCATCAAGTCGGACGTCAACCTATCACATGACTGTAAAGCGGCCGGAATTTCCACCTTGCGGCATGCCGGACAGAAGCGGGGTGGTGGTCCCGGGGTGATCCATCGTTGCGCGGGAGCCGTATTGCATCCAGCGGTAGGCGACGATGTAAGAAAGCCACGCAACGGGTGCCGCAAAGATCAGGCCGATGAAACAGGCGAGCATGCCCGCGAAGACAATCACCATGGCCAACAACGCCAAAACGAGCATATTCCAGCGGTTGTTCGTGGTGAGCGAGGAACTGTATGACAGGGCATCCATCACCCCCAGATCCCGATCCACAATCGCCACCATGTATTGGCCGTATCTCAATGCGATGTAAACTCCCGGGACAATCAGCAGCAGGAAGCCCACAATCATCATGGCTCCAAATAGGAATGTTGCGCCGATCGCCCGTAACAACTTGCCACCCTCGCCAAACAACATGCCCACCGAGACGGCCTTGCCGCTAACCAGATTCAACCCTATCCGCGTCAAGCCGAGCCCGAGAAAGATGGACAACACTTGGGAAATCACTTGGCTCACAATCATGAGTACGATTTCAATCCCACCGGAGGTCGATTCCATGCCATAGGAACGACCCGCTGCAAAGATGCCCTGAAGCATCGCAAGCACCATCGAAAGTCCC
The DNA here is from genome assembly GCA_903888515.1 of Akkermansiaceae bacterium. Taxonomy (GTDB): domain Bacteria; phylum Verrucomicrobiota; class Verrucomicrobiia; order Verrucomicrobiales; family Akkermansiaceae; genus Luteolibacter. The sequence goes on from CAISTY010000091.1 coordinate 17,089, forward strand.
ATAAATACTGCAAAATAAACCACACCTACTAACAGGATGGTTCCAAACTGACGCTTGGTGATCTCGAATCCGCGTTTGACGCAAACAACCACATCGATGGGTTCGCTGCCGGGTGTGATTTCCATCAGCTCCGTGCCTGCGGCAGGCACAGCTTCGGTCCAAGCGCTTTGGGGCGCGGCGTAGGGATTGGCAGGATCCGCAGCGGGGACTCCCGGGTTGACGGCTGCGGCAAAGAGCTCTGGCACCTGGCCGGCCGGAATCCAATCCTTCATCGTCGATGTCCAGACCAGATCCTTGGTCTCATGGAGCGTTCCACTCCGGGCGATGACTTGAAGCTGTTCGAAACTCACCGGCCCGCTCTGCTGGCCGCCACATGCGTAATACCATTCGGTCATGACTCACTCACCTATCGGACTTTCCTAGCCATGGCAAGCATTCTCTTGAGGTCTCTTGAGGTCTCTTGAGGTCAGAACCAATCCATGAGTGTACAAAGCATGCTCGCATGATCGCCACCAAGTCACACCGCCGCAACAAACTTTTCAATAGTTTATCTGATCTTTAATCATAAACCCCGCCTCTGCTTCGAGGTGCGGTCATGGCTGCGGCTCCCCGTTCATCCCAATGTTCACCCCGAAGTCACATTTTTGTTCGCGCGAACATCTTTTTTTGCTTGCATTCTTTTTCTAATCGTCCATTCTCTGTCCGACATCCCACCCCACACTCCCATGGCCACCAAAGCAACACCCGAAGAATCCGCCTCTGAAAAACTCCAGGAAGCCCGCAAACGCAATCTGGACCTTGCCATCTCCCACATTCAAAAAGAATTCGGAGAGGGTGCCATCCTGCGCCTCGGCGACGACCGTTGCGTCGATGTTGATGTCATCCCCACTGGTAACCTCCTCATCGACCGGGCGCTCGGCGTCGGCGGTTTCCCACGTGGCCGCATCATCGAAGTCTTCGGCCCGGAATCCTCCGGCAAAACCACCATGACCCTCACCGTCATCGCACAAGCCCAGAAACGCGGCGGTCTCGCCGCGTTCATCGACGTCGAACATGCGCTCGACCCGCAATATGCCCGCAAACTCGGCGTCAATCTCGACGACTTGTTAGTCTCACAACCGTCCTCCGGCGAGGAAGCGCTGCAAATCTGCGAGGCCCTTGTCCGTTCGAATGCCATCGATGTGATCGTGCTCGACTCGGTCGCCGCTCTGGTCACCAAACAGGAACTCGACGGCGAGATCGGCGATTCCACCGTCGGTGCCCAGGCCCGCCTGATGAGCGCTGCCATGCGCAAACTCACCTCCTTCATCTCCAAGGCCCGCACCGTGTGCATCTTCACCAACCAAATTCGCGAGAAAATCGGCGTCATGTTCGGCAACCCCGAAACCACCCCCGGCGGACGCGCCCTCAAATTCTATGCCTCGATCCGCGTTGATATCCGCCGCATCGGCCAAATCAAATCCACCGACGGCACCGTCACCGGCAACCGCACCAAGGTCAAAATCGTCAAAAACAAGGTCGCACCGCCCTTCACTGAAGCCGAATTCGACATTATGTATAACGAGGGCATTTCCTCCACCGGTTCGCTGCTTGATCTCGCCCTCGAAATGGAAATCATCCAGAAACGCGGCTCATGGTTCTCCTATAACGGCACCCAGCTCGCCCAAGGCCGCGACGCCGCCAAGGAACTCATCAAGGCCGACGCCGCCCTTTACGCCGACCTCGAAACCAAGGTCAAGGAGGGCCTCGAAGCCAAAAAGAAAAAATAACAGAACACCAACCGCCACCACTCTAACGGAAGCACTGGTGGAAGATCTTCTCGATGTCCCAGCGGTGCTTGTAGAGCAGGACGATCTGATAGGCGGGCAGGGTGTGGTCGTTGGTCAGTGTGGTCGTTGGTCAGATAGTTGCAGGTCACGCCATCCACGGGATTGGTGTAAACGATGCGCCGCAGTTGCACTCCGCCCGGTGTGCCCACCAGATGGTCCGACACGACGCCCTCGTTTCTCGGATCGGTGCGGTCGATTTGGTTGACCGAGCAGATTTCCGCCGCGCTGTTGGATTTTTCGACCATGACGAAGTAGATGCCGTAGGTGAACCCTGTCGTCTAATGTTAGACGACAGGGTTCCACTCTAAACAAGTGGCGGAGCGGGGGCTGGCAGTGTTCGGGATGGTTTCACTGGGTGGCCACTTTAACCAGCAAGCCGGTCTTGCGGACGTAGCGCAGGTTGGCGGCAAAGAACCAGGCGGCCAGTGCGCCCCAGACGAGGTTGAGGGTGAAGGCGTACCCGAGTTGGTGCCATGGGACGGGATGTCCCGCGAGCACGGCACGCATGCCTTCGAAGATCGGCGTGCAAGGCAAGGAGTTGGCGATGGGTTGGAGCCAGACGGGCAGCACGGAGACGGGATAAAAAACCGCGGCGAGCGGTTGAATGAAGAAAGGCACCGCCCAAGCCAGGCTCTCGGCGGCCTGTCCCCAGCGCATGATGAGGGCGGTGGAGACCATGCCGAGGAACCAACCGAACAGCATGAGATTGGCGAGAAACGGCAACAGGACGATTCCGAGATCGGCGAGATGGAAGTGATAGGCCAGCGCCGCCACCCCGGTGAGCACGATGAGGGTTACGCCGACGCGCAGCACGCCCACGAGGCAGGTCGCCGCCACGTATTCAATGGTGCGCACCGGGGCGACAAACACATTGAGCAGGTTGCGTGTCCACACATCCTCGAGGAAGGAAATGGCGACCCCCTGTTGGGAACGGAACAGGACATCCCACAAGATCATTCCGCCGATGAGGAAAGTGATGGTGGAGGGGAGTCCGGCCGGCCCCTGTTTCTGCAGATAGATCGTTAGAAATCCCCAGACCAGCAGATCGACCAGCGGCCAGAAGATCAGTTCCACGAAGCGCACCGGATGACGTGTGTAGAGGAACACATAGCGGAGCACGAGCGCGCCAACGGTATTGCAGGAAAAGGGCATGGGCGGACGGTGGGACGGGGGAGGACAGGGCATGGCAATCATGGGAGGCCGATCGCATCGATCTCGCCGCGGGCCACACCAATGAAAAAGTCTTCCAACGACGTGCGGTTGAAACGCGCCTGAACCTCGCCGGGCGTGCCTTCGGTCAACACCTTGCCGCCATGGAGGAAAACCAAGCGATCACAAACCTCCTCGATATCGCGCATGTTGTGCGACGTGTAGAGAATGGACAGGCCGTCTTGTGCTTGGAGGTGGCGTAGCAATTTGCGCACGCGGTCGGCGATGTCGGGATCCAGCGAGGCGGTGGGTTCGTCTAGCAGGAGCAGGCGAGGTTTGTTGAGCAGGGCCTTGGCCAGGTTGACGCGGGTGGATTCTCCGGCGGAGAGTTTGCCGGTTACGGCTTTGCGCAGATGGGAGATGTCGAGCAATTCGATGAGTGCGTCGATGCGCTGTTTGGGACGCGGTACGCGGTAGAGCCGGGCGAAGACGGTTAGATTCTGCCAGACGAGGAGATTGGACGGCAGGCTGGTGTAGGCGGAGGAAAAATTGATTTGGCGCAGGATTTCGATACGGTGTTTCCAGAGGTCGAGGCCGAAGATGCGGACCGTGCCGGAAGTGGGTGTGGTGAGACCGAGCAGCAGATTCATGGCGGTGGTTTTGCCGGCGCCATTGACGCCGAGCAAGCCGAGCGACTCGCCGGGTGCGACGGTGAATGAAAGCCCGTCAAGGGCAGAGGTGGCACCAAAGACCTTGACCAGACGATCCGCTTCAAGAATGGGAGTCATGGGTTGCATCGGAGGCAGGGTGCAAGGCGGGATTCCAACAAGGGAAACTGCCGCAGGTTACTGATGGGTTCTTGGTTTTCCATAACGTATTTTTTGCCGCAGAAATCCGCAGGATACGCCATAAGCCGGATGGTATTCATTGATTGTGGTTTGTGTGCCTCTTTGCGGTTAACTGAATGTATTCCGACTCGGGGGCTGCCCGGTAAAGCGGGTATCCCACCACTGCCACGTTCAGTTAGAAATCCAGATAGATTTCGGTGCGGCGGTTGGCGCGGCGTCCTTCCGGATTGTCATCGCCGGTAGGGGTGATGTTGGGGCGGCGCGGTTGGCTGGAGCCTTTGGCGACGGTGACGATCTGGCTTGCAACCACGCCAGCCCGGATCAGGAAATCCCTGACAACATCGGCGCGGCGCGAGGACAGGCTGTGATTGTAATCGTCGGTTCCCAGCGCATCCGTGTGGCCGCTGAGGGTGAGTTTCTTGCCGGGGTCGGCCATCAGGATCCGCGAGACGATTTCCAACTGCCGGCAGGTGCGCGGATTGATTGCGTCTTGGTCGAACTCGAAATAAAGCGCGAGGGTGTCACCGCCTGCGGGATTCTTGACCAGCGGCGAGTAATAGACATCCCCGCCGGCGACGCGCCGGGCGTAATCGGCGAGCAGTTGGTCGAGATTGATTTCGGCTACCCGCCAGTTCGCGGGCGTGGGCGCTTGTGTCAGGGTGAGGGAGAATTGAGCGCTTTGTGATCCGTCTGTGGTTTCCACATGAGTCAGGAAGCCGACGGCATCCGGGCGTTGGAACATCGTGCGCAGAGGTTTGGATGAACGCAGCCGGTAGCCACCTTCCTCAAACAGGATGCAGAGCCCGGCGATCTTGGCATCGGAAACCGTCACCGCATCGACGAATGTGCGGGCGAGTTCGAAATTCTGTTTGAGAATTGCCTGGAGGAACGTATCTGCCACGCCGAGTGAATCGGTCAGGACCATTTTGGGAATCTGCTCGCCGGGAGCGGGTGGCAGGGTGATTTTTCCCACGCTCCATTTCTGGCCATCGCGCTGGAGATCGAGGAAAATTTTGTCGTGTCCGGGTTGCGTATCATCCAGTTCGAGTGCCCAGCGGCTGCGGGTGTTCAATTCGAGTTCACCGACCTCGCGGACACCGGTTTGCGGGCGCAGCCGCAGGCCTTTGGCGGTCAGTGTTTTGAGGCGTTCCACGGTTTCCGGATCGAGAGCATCTTTGCCGATGAGCCGGCCGAGCGTTGCGAGGTCCCCCGCTTCGAGTGCTTTGGCGATTTGCTTGACGAGATCCGCGGGATCGTCGGTGGCAACACCGCCGCCGAGGTTTTTGAGAGCCGTTGCCGGGTCTTCGGGCACGACCGGTTTGTCGATGGGCTTGCGGATCGGAGGTGGCGGCAGGCCCGCATCGGGTTTCTCGTCGGCAGGCGGGGCATTCATATCGGGGGGGGGGACGGCAGGCGGGGCATTCACGTGCGGAGTTTCGCCGACAGGATGAAAATTCCCTGGCACCCCCGGTCGCAGGATGAGCAAGGCCAATGCGGCCACCGCCAGCACGGCGGCAAGACCCAGAAAAAAATGGGGAAGCTTGGAGCGTTTCATGAGCAATGATGTTAGATATTGGAGAATCGGGGCCGCGCAAGTGGATCCACATTATTCCATACGGGGCAGTGCAGGCACGGTGACGCGCAAGGCTTGGCCTTCGCGGATGAGATGCATATGGGTATCCTGGACGCTGGCGGAAGCGGCCAGATGTAGGAAAAACTCGTTGACTCCGCCGATGCGCGTGGTGTTCACGGCAACGATCAGGTCGCCCGCATGGATCAGCTTGGCGGCAAGGCCGTTGGCCGCGAGTCGCGTCACCACCACGCCACGGAAGCCTTGCATCCGCTCGGGCACGGACAGGTCGCGGACTTCAATGCCCAGCGTCTGTAGGACTTCCTCGGGATCGCGTGTGTTCCCTTGGCCGGCGGAGTTTTTGGCAGACGGTGCGGCCGGATTGGTCGCGCCACTTTCGGCGATGGTGGCCTTGAGTTCCAGATTCTGGCCCTTGCGCCAGACTCCGAGTGTCACCGTAGAACCGATCTGGGTTTTCTGGACAAGGGTGAACAATTGAGTCGCGGAGCGGATCTTTTCGCCATTCAAGGAGCGGATGACATCCCAGAGCTGCAGGCCAGCAGCTTGCGCCGGTGAGCCCGGTGAAATGCCAAGGACGGCGGCGCCCTCAGCCCCATCGTAGCCGAGTGCGGAACGGACGGCCGGTTCCATATCGCGCATTTGCACGCCCAGGAATCCCCGGACCGGCCGACCCCGTTCAAGGATCTGAAACAAGGCGTCCTTCACATCGTTGGTGGGAATCGAAAAACCGACTCCTTGAAAACCCGGGTTTTGCTTGTCCGGGGAGAAGATCGCCACGTTGATGCCGATGATTTCGCCACGCAGATTGACGAGGGGGCCGCCGGAGTTGCCGGGGTTGATAGCGGCGTCGGTCTGGAAAAGGTCGCGTTGGTTGTCGGAAATCGAGCGCTCCTTGGCCGAGATGATGCCTTGGGTGACGGTTTCGCCGAGGCCGAAGGGGTTGCCGACGGCGAAAACGATCTGGCCCACCTGCGCTTGAGATGAATCACCGAATTTGAGCGGCGTGAATGATGCGTCCGCATCGATCTTGAGCACCGCGATGTCTAACAGAAGGTCCTCGCCTATCAGACGTGCGGGATAGGATTTCCCGTCGTGCAGGGTGACATGGATTTGTTGTTGGCCGGCGATGACATGATGGTTGGTGACCACATGGCCTTCCTTGGTGACGATTACGCCGGAACCTTGCCCCTGTGTGGGGTAGCGCCGCTCACGAGCGCGTCCCCACATGTCGAGCAAGCGCTCGGTCTGGACACCTGCGGTGTTGATGCTGACCACGGAGGGTACCACCGCGCGGGTCAGCCTGGCGTATTCCTCGTTCATGCGTGCGAGCAACTCGACATCTTTCGGGTCTAACGGCGGCTTGTCCGGCAAGGTGAAGGTTTCCGGGCGGAACTGTTTTCCGCCCGTGAAAATTCCCGGGATCCAATCACGGAGGCCTTTGCCCGCAAGGCACGTCCGCAGTGCGGCAACGGCGATAAACGCGATGAGGAAAATTGCGACAAGCGTCCACAGACGTCGGAAGGCAGGATTCATAAGCTAGGTGACGTCATGGATCCTACCTCAATTCCCGGAATTTCCAAGCCTCGAAACACAGCCTCGAAACACCCACCGCCGCACACCCACATTTTTATTATCCATTTTTATTATCCTTGCTGGAGGGCGGTGGAATTGTCATGTCTTGGCGTATGAGAATTCTTGCGATCCTTCTGGTTGCGGCGCTCAGCATCGCCGGTGCCCGCTCCGAAACACTTTCCGCAGTGGATCGCGAAGCGTTGTTGGAAAAATTGGAGAAGCTGCGTGATGCGGTGAATTCCAGGGTGGATGCGAGGTTCCGCATGGGGATATCCGCCTACCGCGATGCTCTGGTGAGCGACGAGGCGGTTCTGGCATTGTATTTGAAATGCACCGAAAAAGTGAATTTCATCGACCAACAGAAGAAAACCTCGGATTTTCTCGATTGGAAACGCCAGCAGCACGACAAGCTAGCCGCCCCCGGTTTCCGCTTGGCCCTCCATTACCAGTTGCGCTGGCTCATTCTCACGTTGCAGGCGTTTTCCGAGAAAAGCAACCCCCAGTCGCTGGCAGTTGACGCGCAGGAAATTGTCGACGCCCTGTTCCGTGATGCGGATAAACTCGCGGGCCAGGACCAGGAACTCGGACAGGCGGTCACCTCGACGATTTTTGCCAGAGCCTATGACATCGGCCACCTTGAAAAGGATCAGGACGAGGAACCGTGGCCGCAGTCGCCCGTGAATTTGGGCGAGATCTACGGTTCGGTCGTGTTCCCCCCCCTGCGCAAGCCGGCCCGGGTGGATGAGTTGCGCGCGGCATGGATCAAACGTATCCAACAGGAAGGCATTAAAGCCGAAAAGATGTCGGGATGGGGCAACGGCAACGTGACCAAAAACACCAACGCCAACAACAAGGGCAAGCCTGAACGCAGAATCGGCATGGCGGCCGATATGAAAGGACCCGCACATGAACGGTTTGTCACCAGGACCCTGCCGGAACTCCAATGGCAGATGGAAGTGGACTTGTTCCGCAGCGGCGACCAAAGCGCGGCCTCCAAGCGGATGCTGGCTCATATCGAAAAATACATCAACCACCGGTCCGTCCGCCGATGGGGCGAGGAATTCAGCAACCTTCTCAAACCCAAGGCGGCCACCGCGCCACGGCCTCCGGCGGGATCGACCCCACCCGATACGTCAGCCGAATAATCACCCTCTTGAGGTCGCTTGCGTACCCGCCTCCATGAGTTGCGCGGCCTGAAATCACTGCGTTGCGGGGCTTTACTTCCGCCCCGGACATCGGTCATCCTCGCGCCGCAATCCGGACATTCCGGACCACCCCGCGCCTCATGACTGCTGCCGAAATCCGCCAATCGTTCCTCGATTTTTTTCGCGAGAAACAACACACCATCGTGCCGTCCGCATCGCTGTTGCCCCAGTCTCCCGGACTGTTGTTCACCAATGCCGGCATGAACCCCTTCGTCCCGTTTTTCCTCGGTGTCCAAAAAGCCCCCTATCACCCGCCACGCGCTGCGGATACCCAGAAATGCATCCGCGCTGGCGGCAAACACAACGACCTCGATGATGTCGGCTATGACACCTATCACCACACGTTCTTTGAGATGTTGGGAAACTGGTCGTTCGGCGATTATTTCAAAAAGGAAGCCATCCAGTGGGCTTGGGAACTCGTCGTCGAACGCTGGGGCCTGCCCGCCCATCGCCTCTACGCATCGGTTTACGCCCCGCAACCCGGCGACCCCGGCAAATTCGACCAGGAAGCCTGGGACATCTGGGCCGCGCTGTTCATTTCCAAAGGGTGCGACCCCGCCGTCCAGATCGTCAACGGCAACGTCAAAGACAACTTCTGGATGATGGGCGAAACCGGCCCCTGCGGCCCGTGCTCGGAACTCCACGTTGATCTGACACCGGCAGGCGACACCCGTGGCGCCCTCGTCAACAACGGCTCCGACCTGTGCATCGAGATCTGGAACCTCGTTTTCATCCAATACAACGCCGAGGCCGACGGCAGCTTCCGCGAGTTGCCCGCCAAACACGTCGATACCGGCATGGGCTTCGAGCGCGCCTGCTCGATCATCCAGAACACCAAGGGCTTCACCGATTTTTCTAACAAACCATCCAACTACGCCACCGACGTCTTCACTCCCATCTTCCGCAAACTCGAAACACTCAGCGGAAAATCCTACGCCAATATCTATCCGGAACCCGGCGCCAACCGCGCGCTTTTCACCGGTGAAATGAAAACCGCGATCGCCTTCCGCGTCATCGCCGACCACCTCCGCACGCTCGCGTTTTCCATTGCCGACGGCATCATGCCCGGCAACAACGGCCGCAACTACGTGTTGCGCCGCATTCTCCGCCGTGCTGTTAGATACGGCCGCCAACTTGGATTCTCCGGCGAAAAACCGTTCTTCGCCGCGCTCGTCCCGACGCTCGTTGCGGAAATGGGCGGGGTTTTCCCCGAACTGTTAGCCCGCCAGGACGCCATCCGCCAAACCCTCGAACAAGAGGAAACCAGCTTCAATCAAACACTGGATCGGGGACTCAAGCGCTTTGAGGAAGCGGTGGGGGATCTTCCAAGTGTGGGGGTGGCGCCGCTTCCAGGGGTGGCGCCGCTTCCAGGGGTGGCGCCGCTTCCAGGGGTGGCGCCGCTTCCAGGGGTGGCGCACGCTTCCAGCGTGCATGGTTCCGCATCCTGCGGAACTTCTTCCCCAAAATCCGCCCAAGGCGCACTTTACTCCAAGCGTGATTTGCCCCACTTCGAGCGCCCCTGGGGCAAATACTTCATAACCTGCAATACCCAAGATCATTTGTTGCTGCCGGATTCATCCCGCCAAACTGTCCTTGACGCCATCCTGCATTTCCACGGCTCACGCTACATCTTGTTTGCCGCAGTGGTCATGCCCGATCACGCTCATCTGCTCATCGAACCCCAGCCCAAGGAGTATGATGCCGAAGGTCATCCGATCTTCTGGTCGCTTGGCGAGTTGATGCATTCTATCAAATCTTTCACCGCGAAGGAAATCAACAAGCAACTCGGTCGCACGGGGCCTGTCTGGCAGAAAGAATCCTATGACCGCCTGATACGCTCCGACTCGGATCTGGGAGAAAAGTTTGAATACATCACCACCAATCCGCAACGATCCGGGCTGACCGACGAGGGTTCCTATCCATATGTTTGGTCGCGGGGGTGGAGTGAAACTTCGATGGAACAACTGCGCGGCGATGCCGCGAAGTCTCTGCAGATCCTTTCGCTGGAAGCGTGCGCTACCCTTTCCGGCGACATTGCCTTCGAACTCTATGACACATTCGGCTTTCCAATCGACCTAACAGAACTGCTCTGTGCCGAGCGCGGCCTCACCGTGGACATGCCGCGCTTCGAGAAGCTGATGGAACTCCAACGCGAGCGCGCCCGTGCCGCCCAAAAGACCACCGTCGTCCGCGCCCTCGACATTTCCACTGAAGCCACCACTGAGTTTGTTGGATTTGAGTTGGATGAAGTGGCAGCGACCATCCTCGAAGTCCACCCGCAGGAGGACGCGCTGTTTGTCATCACCGATAAAACCGTCTTTTACGCCGAAATGGGCGGCCAGGCCGGCGATACCGGCACACTTGTCATCCATGGATCCGAACTCCCCATCACCGGTACCCAACAGATCGGCAAAGCCCGCGCTCTTGTCATATCTCAAATTTCAAATTCCAAATTTCAAATCGCCCCGGGCGACAAAGTCATGCTGCGGTTCGACCCCTCCCGCCGTCGCCCGATTGAAGCTCATCACACCGCCACCCACCTGCTCCACTGGGCGCTTCACGAAGTCGTTTCCAAGGACGCGACCCAGCAAGGCTCGTCCGTCGATGAATACCGCCTGCGTTTCGACTTCAACAGCGCCGCTCTAACATCCGAGCAGATCGCAATGATGGAGGACATGGTCAACGGCGCGATCAAACAGGACATGGCCGTTTCCTGGACGGAAGTGAAACACGCCGACATCAAAGACCGCGCCGACATCATGCAGTTTTTCGGCGACAAGTACGGCGAGATCGTCCGCGTCGTCGAGATCGGAGGCAAGCGCAACGCGCTCGACGGCTACTCGATGGAACTTTGCGGTGGCACCCATGTCCGGAACACTTCGGAGATCGGCCTTTTCAAAATCAAATCCGAGGGCGCCATCGCCGCCGGCGTCCGGCGCATAGAGGCCGTCTGCGGAGAAGCCGCATGGAACCACCTCAACGAAGTGGGCGATAAATGGCGCCACGAGTACAAAGCCAGCCAAGCAAAACTCGCCGCCGCCAACGACAAACTAAAAGTCCTCGGCGAGGCTCCCGTCACCGTCAACGAGTTCCCGCACATCATGGGAGCCATGCTCGCCGAGCGCGCGGATATCAACGAAATCAACGCCGTCTTCGCCCACGGTGCCCGCACACTTGAAGAAACCCAGCAAGCCTCCATCGAGGCCGAAAAACGCATCAAAAAAATCCAGTCATCCCAAGCCGCCCGAATGGCCGACGAGGCTCTAGCCGACCTGATCGCCACAGGCGGGCCCATCATCGCCAGCTTCGAGGCCGATGCCTCACTCCTCCAGGAACTCCAGAACGGCCTGAAGAAAAAGAACTTCGCCGGCCCCGCACTGCTCATCGTCGATGACGGCGAAAAACTCCATCTCGCCACCCACTGCGGGGCGACCGCTCTATCAAACGGCCTCAAGGCCGGTGACCTGCTCCGCGATCTGGCCGCCCTCGCCGGCGGCAAGGGCGGCGGCAAACCCGACCAGGCCCGCGGCGCCGCTCCGGACCGCACGAAAATCGCGGCGCTGCAAGCCGCTGCGGCCGGAATGTTGAGATAGGACTTCAATGAATGTCCCCGTGCCATCATTACCAAATTGGATAATAGTCCCTCCGAGCGAAGTATTAATCCACCACAACCGTCATGATGTCACTCAGCACCCACACCGCAGCACCCGCCCTGCCCGCTAAAATCCCCGTGGCAGTCACCATCACCGACCCCAATTTTTTCATTGCGGTGTACACGCTACTGCTCTCGATGCACTATCACCGAGTGCGGGCCAAGATGCATGTCTTGAGCGTCAACCTCGGTGAGCGCGAAAAAGACCTGCTCCGCCAGTTTCCCGGCACCGAAGTGATCGAAGCGACCCGCGACAACCCGCGCGGTCCGGCCTGCCGCAAGGGCGAAGCGATCCTCGCGGCGGCGCAAATCACCCCGGAAGCCACCCATATTTCGCTCTTTGACGGTGACACGCTGGCCACCGGCGACATCACCGATCACCTTTGCCCCGATGGGGAAACCCTCTTCGCTCGCTGGAAAACCCCCGATGAAGATGGCCGCATTTTCGCCAGCCATTACCAACCCGGCGACACCCCGGGCACCATCCCCAAGCATATCCTCAAAATCTGGCAGCAAGACGTCAATGAGAGGGAGACGCCTAACATCCAAAACACGGTTTGCGGCGGCAACCTGACGGTTCATCGCGCCGTGCTGCCCTGCATCGAGCGCTGGCAATCGCAAATGGACAAAGTGCTGCCAATCACCACCATGGGCGCGCATGATTTCGCCTCGCAAGGGTATTTCCAAGTTGATGAATCGGTGCTCAATAGCTTGCTCGCCTTCGCACACGACGCCCCTCACGTCTTACCCGCCAATCTCAATATCGACCCGGCCGCCTACGTCGCACACCTCGGCCCGAATAACCCCAAACCTTGGGTCCTCTGGCGCCCAGAAAAATTAAACTATTACCCGCAGGTCGCTAGGTTTTTCACTTGGGCCAAACAACAGGGATACACCCTGCCCAAAGTCCCATGGACATTCCAACAACGCTACAAACTTCCCGTCATCGCCAGCGCCCACCTCTTTGGCACCGCCCGTACTCTCAAGGGAAAACTCAAATTCTAAGGCACGCCTCCCACCGACTGCATGAAACTACCGCATAACCGACTATTTCAAGTACTTCCAGACGCTGCCCGCCAATTCCAGACCCATCTAGCAATTAGCAATAATGCAATCCTCCGCAAACTGCGCCGCAAACCGGCGCCCGCCATCGCATGAATCTGCCGCGCCTCCTTTACGTGGACGTGCCCTTTGAGCACGAGTCCGGCGGCGACAAGAACCGCAGTCGCTTCCTCTGGCACACGCTGAGCGGCGCTTTCGACACCGACTTGCTGCTCATCGCCCCGAGCCAGTCCGTCACGGGGCGTCCGCTGTTTACGGACTTCAAACCCGTTCTCCGCCTGCCGCCGGTGCGCGGGCCATGGCACCAATCCGACTCCGTCTTTGCCTTCGGCCCGCTGGAGTTGGACGCCTTCCGCGAACTGCTGACCGACCGCCGCTACGACGCCGTTTTCACCCGGTTCCATTCGCCTTGGGCACTGGCCCTCGCCGCCTCCGCACACGCGACGCGCCCCGCCGTGATCGTGGACTTGGACATGGTTTCGTCCCGGCTCGTCGGACTGACTTGGCAGCAGGCGCCGTCATTCAAGAACCGCTGGTTCTTCTTTGAAAAGCTCAAGCTGGCCCGCCTCGAAAAGCAGCTCGTCCGGCAGCCTTTCCTCGTGCTTTTCAGCAACCCGGTCGAATTGGCGGACATCCGCGGCCGCGTCGCACCGACGCCCTCGCCGGCCCGACTCGCGGTATTGCCCAACGTCATGCCTCCGCCGCCCAAACCCGGTCCGGTGACACCGCAGCCGGCCATCCTCTTCTTCGGTAGCATGAACTCCGGCGCGAACACGGACGCCTTCCGCTTCCTGGTCGAGTCGTTGCTGCCGCTCCTCGACGCCGATCTGCGCCGGCATGACGTGAAGCTGCACATCGTCGGCAAGAACCCGCCGCCGTGGTTCGCCGAATTGCTGGAGAAATCCATGAGCGACCGCGTGTTGCTGGTGGGCGGCGTGGACTCGATGGAACGCGCCATCGCTGAATCGCGTTTTGTTTTCCTGCCACTCCGCGTCGCGTCGGGTACCCGCACCCGCATTCTCGAAGCCGCCGCCCTTGGCAAAGCCGTCGTGACCACCACCATCGGCGCAGAAGGCATTGAGGTGGGCGAAGACGCGCTGATCGCCGACACGCCGACAGCACTGGCGACGGCAGTCCGGCAGTTGCTGGACAACCCAGCGCAAGCCGAGACGCTGGGCCGGCGGCTGCGCGAGCACTGCGTGGCACGCTACTCCGAGCCGCGCGTGGCTGGCGATCTTGTGCGCGAGGTGAGCGATTTTATCGCCTCTCGGAGCGCCAACCCCCATTTCCCCGCCCACCGGACCGGCCACCGGCTATTCCAACGGCCTTCACCCCATCCACATCTCCAAATCAGCCATTGCGGCTCTGACGTTGCCCTTGGCTCCTTCCGCGATCTGGCGGATGATAGAGATAGGAGCGTCCCAGCGCCGGGCGAGGAAGGCCGCGAGGAGCCCGTTTTCCGGTGGCTGGAGGCGGACCGATTGAAAGCGGGTCTGGAAGCGTTCCGTTAGGCTGGTCACGTCGAGGTTCGTGGTGCCGTGGAACGCGTGTCCCGGTCTCATCCGGTCGTGGTAGGTGAGGAGCATGTCCTGGGCGTCCTTCGAGCAGCGGTCCAACTCATTCACGACTTTGATAGACCACGGGCCGAACATGGACGCATAGGCACCGGTCGCGTCTCTGGCGCGGCGCATCAGCAATCGGATTGATTCGACGGATGGGTGGAAGTGATCCCCCCGGAATCGCGCACGCCGCCCTGCATGCCGCCCTTGCATCGGCGGCGGAAATCGTTTAAGAAATCCGAAACAAATTTCCCATGGCCGCCGATTACACTGAAGACGACATCAAATCGCTGGACTGGCGCGAGCATATCCGCATGCGGCCCACGGGCATCTATGTGAACGGCCGCCACAACCGCGGGGTCGGGTTCGCCGCCGATCTTTCGGAAAACCAACGTCATCGGCACCATCCGCTTGTTGGATTTCTGCCGCCGCATGGAGGTGCCGACCTTCATCCTCGCCTCGTCATCCAGCGTCTATGGCCCGGACACGCAGCTGCCGGCCCGCGAGGACCATCCGGCTGACCCGTGCAGCCCCTACGCCCTGACCAAGCTCCACGGCGAGCAGTGGGGCCGCCTCTACTCCCGCATGCACGGACTGCGGTTTCTCGCCCTGCGGTTCTTCTCGGTGTGGGGACCAGGCCAGCGACCCGACCTTGCCCTGGAGAACTTCCGCCGCCGGATCGAGGCGGGCCAGCCGGTCATCATCAACGGCGACGGCAGCCAGCGCCGCGACCTGACCCATGTGTCCGACGTGGCACGGGCGGTGGGACTGGCGCTGCGGTGGCAGGGGGTGGGATCGGTAGTCCTGAACGTTGGCACCGGCAGAAACCACTCGGTCATGGACATGGTGGATGCCGCCACGAAAGCCGCAGCCGGAAAATCCACCGACATCCACCCTGCGCCGGTCCATCAGGAAAGCCACCCGGCCGACGTGCCGGAAACGCTCGCATCCTTGGAGTGGGTAGGGCTGGAACTCGGCTGGGTGCCCACGGTTTTCTTCCCGGATGCGCCGGTCGTGGCGGAAACCGGCAACTTGGAACGGCGGCCCGACAAGTTTTCGTGGTGATCGGCCCCGTGGGGGAGCCGCCACAAAATCGCCACAAAACCGAAAAACCGCCACAAAACCGCTGTTTGCTTTACACTGCTTTACACTCGAAATCCGCTAGATCATCGCTGGTCAGGAGGTCGTCGCGCCGTCGCAATCTGCTTATTTCCAGTAACTTGCGAAATCGCATCCCGCCTGACCTGACGCCTTTCGTGGCAAGTTCGTACGCAAAAAAAGTGTAAACCTGAAAAAACACCTTTCACATGATTTGGATGGGGGTGGGGGGACCCGAGGACTGGAACGCTCTCGGGAATAGATTTCCTGTTCACAATCAACAGGTTACAGCACGAATAATATTCTAGCATGATCTAATATATCAATTTGGATTCTCATTTTAGCACCACTAGGCACCCCGTCGTTCAGCCTGTATTCACATAAGATGCCACCTAAAGTTCTGATGTGAGGTTTGGAGCATGAAAAACTCTTTCTGTCAGAATTATGCGTGTACGACATATCATGTCGTTGATTGGTGACGTTTTAATAAAGCGATCATGACAAAACAACCTAACAAGACAAATGCTGCAATCGATATATATATATATATCTTTCGCTGATCGTAATCATCTGTTTTTTCCATGTCACGTTGCTTCACAGGGTCTAGATTATGTCGTGGATTTACAGATTCATCATTTGTAGATGTCGAACATGATTCCTTTCTTTTGTCTGGTTTGTTTAGACTTGGCACCGCAAGTGCCGCCGGTGATATGTAAGATGCGTCTATTGACTCGATTCTGAAGTGGAACTCAGGAGACGCAATATCGACAGGAAAACCTGGCCGGAGTGCAGAAATATTTTCGGTGACAGTGAGATCTTCTTTGTAAATTCTTTTTTTCATAATGCATCGGTACTCGCCAGCCAATTCAAGTGGATAGAAAAGTGACAATTCCACCGGATCTCCGATATCTTCTTGTCCCTGTTGTATAGTTTCCACATACAACCTCTTAAATTGCCCACGGAAAATGTTCGCTCCTTCCATGTCATGATAAGCCGTAATCCGTTTGCCATTTGGTCCAGTGAGTTCAAGATCAACATCGTGGATTCCATTAGCATGAATCATTTTTAATATAAATTCTGATTTGTTAAGAATAGAGTAGTTGATGTAAACTTTACGATTTGTGGGATAGGATTTCATAAACCGCACGTGCATCATGATGCCATTGTGGAAAGTTTCCACTGAGGATTCCTTCGAATCTTCCGCGCTATCCGCAAACACATTTGCAATTGGTAACCCCGCAATAATAAGCATTTTCAAAATAATCGAATATATATTCATAAGTTTAATTGGGTACTGGTATCCATGAAAAAGGCTCAATATTTCCATCCCATTCGGGATGGACTGATGTGGCTACGCCAACGCCATTGTTAAGTACGTGCGCATCCGCACCGGCATCAAGACTCCATGCGTTAGAACCTTTTGTGGCATCCCAATTCCAATTCCATTCAACTACCTTTAGCGGAACCCATGTCGCATTAACCCCTGGAGGCTTGAACATAACATACATTTTAAAATTATCTACCAAACTAATATGTTGGTAGGAAGCCCCCCATTGATTTAAATTTGTAATAGGAGAATCCGCAGCCTCTTTATTCTGCCCTGTTGCATTTTCCGGTTTGTATGGGAATGTTGTATCAAGCACCCATTCACCATAGTGGTTTCCGTGTTCGACTGTTTGATCAGTTTTCGTTGCCTCCTGATTGTTCTCTATTAGCTGTACATAAGCCCACGTTCCCTCTTCACTGAATTCCCGCATAAGAGAGTTTACTTTTGATTGAAATATAATACCCGCACGAATCCCGGTAAGCTCAACAATGCTATTATGAAGTGATACTCCTCCAATACCGGCACCAAGATAAGATCCAGGATCGACAAGGTTAATTTTTGTAAAAATTGATGTTTGGCCTCCATTAACAGTTAGGTTAAGAGTAACCGTTTGATTTCCTGGCTGAGAAAAATAAAAGGATGTTGTCTGTGCATTTAAATCTGATTCCGCGAGATCAGTTTTGTCTCCATGTGTACTGTCAGCAATATAATCTTTGAACGGGCATCCTGTAGCTGTCCATAAAAAGTTAGACACGCTCACGTTTTGAGCAATCTTCGATAAATCAATTTTCAAATTAATTTTCTGGCCCGGTAGCGCTTTGCTCAATGCTCCAGCAATTGGTTGCCAGTTAGGCTCGGCACCTCCCTCTTCATCTCTTTGGATCTCCACCGGCATAAGCTTCACATTATCCACAAAACAGCCCATGGTGTCGTTCTGATTGTTATCGGGAACGAGTGATATATGCGTGATGACATCTGTGGCTTTGAAGGAGATTGCCTTGGATATCCATCCGGTATGCGCCGTAAATGTGATAGGCTTGGGATCTTCACTGTCTATTATAACTGAGAAATTGTTGTTGGCGGCATCGGTGCCGGGCCTTGTCCTACAATCAAAAACGAGCAGGTAGGTTACGCCAATGCGGGTGCCTACTTGTTGTTTGATGCCATAGTTGTATCCTGGATGCGCCTTTAATTCGACGTATTGGTCACATCCCTCTTTGGGTGTGCCGATTTGGTATTCGATATTCGTGCCGACAACGGCTGTCCAGCTTGTCTTGCCATATTCGTCGGCAGGCAAGCCCTCCCAGTAGTCCCAGTCCGGGTCGGTGACCTCAGAGCGTTTCCCGCTGCCGATCAGTGGATGTGAGAATTCTCCGTTACTGATAGAATCTTGAACGATTCCAGGATTGTCCGATACAGCGGGGTTTGTTCCAAGCTTCTTCTCCTGTGCGTTTGTTAGTCCGTCCAGATCAGGATCTCCATTAAGGTCAAGTGAGGAAAGCTCGTCGTTGAGAAGATCTGGCAAGTAGTTTTCG
>CAISTY010000092.1 GCA_903888515.1 Akkermansiaceae bacterium
GACAAGGCCATCGGCACCCTCCTCGCCGAATTAAATCAACTCGATTTCCTCCACCCCGAAACCCATGCGCGCATGATTTACGAACTCGCCTGAAACGCCAAAAAGTGCCAAATCATTTTCCGCCGAGGTCAGGAAGTGTGATCTTTGATGCAAACTTCGGCATGCCCCCAACCGACCACTCTATATCATTTCATCAACCGCTTCCCCGGCGTGTGCGGTGCGCAGTTTCTCCCAATCCTCGCGGGTGAGGCAGCAAGGGTCCGCCGCCACCTGGTGACCCGGAGCGATTTTCCGGAGTGCCAGATCGAGACCGATGGTTTCCGGGTAGCGCGGGTGGCCCATGCGGTGGCCAAACGCACTGCCCGGCGGCGGATCGAGCGGCGAGGGGACATCACCCTCTAGCAGGATTTTCGCGCGCCTGGCCTGCGGGTCGGGCGATGGGATGGCCGAGAGCAGCGCCTTGGTATAGGCGTGGCGGGGGTCCCGATAGATCATCTCCGCAGTGGCGACTTCGACGATTTTCCCGAGATACATCACGGCGACCCGGTCGCTGATGTGTTTCACCACCGACAGGTCGTGGGCGATGAAAAGATAGGACAACCCGAAATCCTGCTGGAGTTCGACCAGCAGGTTGAGGATTTGCGATTGAATGGAAACGTCCAGTGCGGAAACCGGCTCGTCACAGACAATGAGTTTCGGCTTGAGGGCCAGCGCGCGGGCAATCCCGATGCGCTGGCGCTGGCCACCGGAAAACTCGAACGAGTAGCGTTCCGCCGCGGAGGCCGGAAGACCGACGCGGTCTAACAATCCATCAACCCATTGGACGCGTTCGGCGCGGGTCCCGAGACCGTGAATGATGAAAGGCTCCTCGATGATCGATCGCACGCTCATCCTTGGATCCAGCGATTCCGCGGGATCCTGGAAAATCATCTGGAAATCCCGGCGCAACGGGCGCAACGACCGCTGGTCGACCCGTGTGATGTCGATATCCCGGAAATGAATGCTGCCCGACGTCGGTTTGAGGAGACGCACCACCGCTTTGCCAAGGGTGGATTTCCCGCAACCCGACTCGCCCACCAGACCGAGGGTTTCACCCGGACCTATATCTAACGTAACGCCGTCCACCGCGCGCACGGCGCCGGTCTGGCGCAGCATGACGCCGCCGCGCACCGGAAAATGGACGCGCAGTTGGGAAACGGATAGCAATGGGGATGCGCTCATGGCTGGTAACATTCCGGGCAGGTTTCCACCCAGTGGCCGGGTGAGACTTCGGCGAATCCCGGCCGATCACGGGTGATGCCGGATGACCGGCCCATGCGCTGGCAAAAGCGGCATCCATGCACATGGTCTGCCAGCGACGCCACCATGCCTGGAATGGTGCTGAGGATCGATTTGGGCGGCTTCTCGAGCGTGGGAATCGAATGCAGCAGTCCCCGGGTATAAGCATGCAACGGGTGCGCGAACAACTCCTCCGCGCCCGCCCGCTCGACCACCCGGCCGCCATACATCACCACCACTTCGTCGCACGTTTCAGCGATGACACCGAGGTCGTGTGTGATAAGTATAATTGACATTTTCATCTCGGACTGGAGCCGTGCCATCAGATCGAGAATCTGCGCCTGGACGGTGACGTCGAGCGCAGTGGTCGGTTCGTCGGCGATCACCAGCGACGGCCGGCACGCCAGTGCCAAGGCGATGACGATGCGCTGGCGCATCCCGCCTGATAGATGGTGCGGATAGTCCATCATGCGCATTTCCGGTGCCGGGATGCGGACGAGTTTGAGCATCTCGGTGGCGGCGTCCCAGGCGTCTTTTTTCGTGATTTTCCGATGGATTCGGAACACCTCCGCGACCTGTCGCCCGATGCGATGGACCGGGTTGAGTGCGGACATGGGTTCTTGGAAAATCACGCCGATTTCGCCGCCGCGGATGCGCCGGATTTCCGCGTCACTGGCATGCACCAGATCCCGCCCCTTGAACATCACGCGTCCGCCAAGAATCTTGCCCGCGGGTTGTGGCAGCAGCCGCACGATCGACATGGCGGTTACACTTTTGCCACAACCGGATTCGCCCACGATGCCGACGGTTTTTCCTTCCGGCACCACAAAGGACACCTGATCGACGGCACGCAGCAGGCCGCGGTCGGTTTCGAATGAAGTGATGAGCTTGTCAACTTCGAGGATGTTGTGAGTGACGCCGGTCATGGCTTTTTGAGGTCGATGGAGGGAGTCGGTGGGGGGGGGGCGGCTGCCGCCGGCGCATCCGGTGTGAGGCGGTAAACGTCCACGGTTTTCGTGGATTCCGGGAACGCCCTGCCCGTCCGGCGCGCGGCCTGGGTTTCACTCTTGATCGCATCATCGATCCAGAAGACGAACACCTCGTGCGGATCATAAACCACGGGAGGGCAGAAGCGCGTGGTCTCACAATCCGGCCATTTCACCCAACGCCATGAACCGATGCGCATGAAGTCCACCGAGTAGGCCGGCACAAAGATCGCTTCATCGTGCATGATGCGCTGGAGTTTCCATGCCGCATCCTTGAGTTCCTCCACCGTGCGTCCGGTGCGCACTTGATCACACAGCAGATCGGTGTCGGGGCGGCCCCAGACGAAGGTGTTGTTGGTTTGGGGTTTGAGGTTGCCCTTTTCGTCATAGGCGTTGGTGGAATGAAGGAACTGATGGAAATCCGGTACCGGCGGAGTGATCAGCCAGGCGCCGAGTAGAATCTCGTGTTGTTTCTGCATACCCTTTTTATAGGAAACGGTGGCTTCCAACCCGTCCAAGCGGAGATCAAAGCCGCATGCTTTGGCCTCCTCGCGCAGAATGGCGAACACCCGGTCGTAAATCGGCATACCCGGATAGGTGACGGCAATCGACAGGCGGCTGCCATCGGGCTTGGTGAGGATGCCATCCTTGCCTTCGACCGTGTATCCGGCGTCGCGGAATGCCGCCCGCGCGAGGTCGATCGAATACGGCCGCGCCTTGATCGACGGATCGCTGAAGTTCACATATCCCTCGTTGAACGCGTTGAGCCTCTGGTAATCGCCACGGAACATCACGTCGATGACCTTCTGCCAGTGAATCGCGTGCTGGATGCCGATGCGCAGGTTGCGGTCATTGAGCGGTGGCTTGCTCACGTTGATATAGAGGCCGCGCGGGAGTTTCGGATAGCGCGTGTAGAACGTGACGCGTTCGATGTACCCCTTGTAAACCGGCTCGATCTCGGATTTTTCATACCACAGTTCGGGACGGGTCAGATAGAACGTGTCCAGTTCGCCGGCACGGAACAACTCGAAGGCTTTCGATTCATCGCGTACCACCGTGTGCACGATCTTGTCCGGATTGAAACGATAGCGGTAGTATTTCCGGTCCCGCGCCCACCAGTTCCTGACGCGGGTTTGGGTGATGGACGCGCCCTTGATGATATCTTCCGGCAGCACTTCGTAGGCCCCGGTGGTCGGTGGAAACTTCCATTGATAGCGCGCGCTGTAGTCCGCGCCGTATGCGGCATAGAAATGCGGCGGCGAGGGCGAGATCGCCCCGGCCAGCACCGGCGCGTAGATTTTCGCCTCCGGCAGGCTAACAGACAGCGTGTGATCGTCATACATGGCGACCTGGGCGATGTTTTCCCGGAAGAACTGCTTGGCATACGGATTGACGATGTGGTCCGAAACCCGCAGATAAACACTGACCAGGAAATCCCGGGCGCGCACCGGCACGCCGTCCGAATAGCACGCTTCCGGATCGATCCGGAAATAGATCGTGCGGCCGTCTTTGGACACCGCCCACTCGCGGGCGACACCGGGAATCATCTCCATCGTTTCCGGATGTAGGTTTACCAGCGGCAGTTCGATCATGTCATAAAGATCGCCGCGGAATGAATTGTTAGAGTTGTCTCCGAAGGGCCGGATGGTCGGCGGGAAGGTCGGGATGAAGCGGCGGAAGACCCCGCCTTTTTTGGCGGCCGGATCGCCGATATCCGGTTGATTCATGCCATTCTCCCAGACGAGGCCGGCGGGCACGTCGGATGGCGTGCCCAGCTTCAAATAATCCCCGAGCCCAAGGCGGAAATTCCATTTTTCCTGATCGTGGCGCAACGCTTCCGAGTGAATCCGCAGCGTGTCCTTGGCGGCGCCCTGCGCGCTTGCCAGTTCATCCGCGATGCGGGTCACCTCTTTGGCGGTGATTTCCTGCTGGGTTTTCAGCCAGCCAGCGATGTGGCGGTTGTAAACCGGCATGAACGCGTCGAAGCCGAGGGAGCGTTCGGCTTCCGCAGACTCGCGGCGGCAACCGGTCCCCAGCAGCCCGAGGGCACCGGATAGAACCATGACCCAATGAATCGGAAAACGGCGCATCAGCGGTAATAGGTGGTTTTTTTCGGATCGAAGGCCTCACGCACGGCCTCTCCCACGAAGGTGATCAAAACTAACAGGCCCACCAGCACCGCGAACGTCGAGGTGACCAGCCACGGTGCTGACAGGTTGGAAAGTCCGTCGTTGAGCAAGCGGCCCCAGGTGGCGTATTCGGGCGGCAGGCCGAAGCCCAGATAGTCGAGCGAAGTGAGCGAGAAAACCAGGCCGGACACGGTGAATGGCACCAGTGTGACGATGATGGCGATGGTGTTGGGCAGCAAATGGCGGAACAGGATGCGCGGTGTGCCGGCACCCAGCACGCGGGCCGCGGCGATGTAGTCCCGCTCCTTGTCGCGGTATGCGGCGGTGCGCATCAGGAAGGTCATGCCCATCCAGCCGAAGGCGGCCAGAATTGTCAGAATGATGGGAAGACCCTTGAACTGGTCCGGAACCATGCTGGAGAAGATGATCACCACGAACAGGAACGGCATGTTCGAGAAGATTTCTATCAGACGTTGCACGGTCAGATCAAACCATCCGCCCAAATAGCCCATCATCATGCCGATGGTTACACCTATGAGATAGACAATCGGCAGATAGATCAGCGCCGCCTTGAAATTCACCTGCAAACCGCCGTAAAGATAGGCCAGCACGTCATATCCCTGCGAGGTGGTGCCAAGCCAGTTGCCGGTTTCCGGGATTGGCGGTGCGGGATGGTATTTGACGGCCCGCAGTTCGCCGCCCGTTGCTTTCAGGAAGGCGGCCTGGGTGCCCGCGCCGTTGAAACGCTCGTCCAGCAGTTTGCCGTCGAGATAGTCCGCGTTGTAGACCGGCATGCCGTCGGGGGCACGTCCATCGGCCGGGCCGGATAGCAGGCCGTTGCGCAGCGTGTAGCGGATGTGGATTTTCGCCTCATCCACGTCGTAATAGCGTGCCGCCAGACCCCAGTAGGGTTTGCGGTTGCCGGATTCGTAATACACGCCTTCGCTCTGGATGAGCGGGCGAGATCGCGGTGGCAGCGTGTCACCGGTGGGATCATAGGGGATGATGGGCAGAATCACCCGTCCGCTGCCTTGTTCGTGCAGGGTCTTCTTGAGTTTGCGGTAATTGACGGGAGCTTCCGCCGATGCGCCCGTAATCCCGAAATCCTTGTTTTTCAGGCCGACGGGTTGAAAGGCCGGGAACATCCAGCGGCCTTGGTATTGGACAGCCAGCGCCCGCTTGCCAACCACCGCCTGGTCGAGCGCCGCGAGCCCGCCCACAAGGAGCAGAATGAGCAGCGAGTAATACCCCCGCTTGATCTCGCGGAAACGACGGAGGCGGCGCTCGGTCAGCGGGTTGTGCGGACCGCGCAGGAACGAGCGGACCACCAATGCTCCACCGCAAACTCCTAACAGGACCACGCTGAGCCAGCCAAACCATGGGAAAACCACCGCCGCACCCCGGTCGATGTGTAACCAAGGCACCTGGCGACTCGTCTCGAAAAACCACCGCCCGGTGGGCAAGGCGATGCCGAGCACCTCGCCCGCGGTGGCAAGCGCGGCTAACAGTAAGGAAAATAATCCGATGCTACGCATGGTTACTCGAATTTGATGCGGGGATCGACCATGGCCACGATGAAGTCGGAGATGATATGGCCGATCAACATGAGAAACGCCGCGATGGTCAGCGTGCCCATGATCACCGGAACGTCGCGTGCAATGACCGATTGATACTGCAGCAACCCGAAGCCCTGGATGTCGAACACGGTTTCTATCAACATCGAGCCGCCGATGAAAATGCTGACCAGATCCCCGAGGCTGGTGGCGATGGGAATCATCGAGTTGCGGAAGGCATGGCCGAAGACCGCCTGGCGGAAAGTAGCGCCTTTGGCCACCGCCGTGCGCACGTAGTCGGCCGCCAGGTTTTCCATCAAGTTGTTTTTGGTCATCATGGTGAGCATCGCGAACGAGCCGACCATATAACAAAGCAGCGGCAACACCGTGTGGTGCGCGAGATCCTTGATTTGCCCGAACGCGCCGAGCTGGTCGAAATCCGGGCTGGTGAGACCGAACAACGGGAACAGGTTCATGCGTGCGCCGAAATGGACTAACAGGATCGCCCCGAGCGCGAAGCCGGGGATCGAATAGCCGAGGAAGATCAGCGCCGATGAAGCGGAATCGATGAAGGTTCTGTGCTTGAGTGCCTTGACCACACCCAGCGGCAGGCACACCGCGTAGGTGATGATGGCCGTCAGCAACCCGAAATAAAGCGCGATGGGCATGCGCGCCAAAATCATCTCGTGGACCGGATCGTTATACACCGTCGAGCGGCCGAGATCGCCCTGCAGCAGGCCGGACAGGCGTGTCTGATAGATCACCACCCGCGGTGGGTAGTCCGGGACGGATGTGTTGTCCGGGTTGCGCCGTGAGAACCGTTGCTGGCGGTCGGACTTGGTTTCATAACGGACTTTCCAGACTGCGTCTTCCACCGCCTGACCGGACTCCGCAAACTTTGCGGATAGGACATTTTCGCCGGAACGAATCACTTCGACGGCGCGGCCGTCGCCGCGCAGGACCACGTCGGTGGTGGTTGCCGGATCGCTGGTGCCGCCGATCATTTCCTTGCCGCGCCCGCTGAAATCACTTTTGGAGATTTGGACTTCGCGGGGAGCGATGCCCAACCACTGGCAGTAGGCGACCCACACATTCTTGTTGAGGCCAAACTGTTCTTCGAGTTCCTCGAGTTGCTCTTCGCTGAGGCCGCCCTGTCCTTGGCTGGAGGATGCCGCGCGCTTGCCACCCTGGTCGGCCCCGCGTGAAGCTTCCTGCAACATCCGGTCCATCGGACCGCCGGGCACGAAGCGCGTGATCGTGAAAACCAGCAGTGTGATCCCGAGCAACGTCGGGGGGATCAGCAACAACCGTCTGAGGAAATAACTTTGCACGCGAATGTTACGCGTGGTTCTACCCGGTCTCCGGAATCATGCAAGCCCGGACATCATGCAACGGAAAATTCCGACCTTGACAGGGCCGGGGGGCGGTGCCTGATTCCATGAGGTTTAACTCGCCACTTCCAAGCCAAGAGTCCATCACGCTCAAACTCCACACGAATACCATGCCAAAACGAATTTCCAAATTATCCAATTCCCTCAAGCGGCTTGGAGATATCCAAATCACGGAATGGGATCTCAAGGCCGTCATGCATACGGATATCAAGGAGCTTGAGGTCACTCGTGCGCTGAGACGGTTGGGGGCAATCCGTGTGATGGATTGGGATTTCAGATCCGCCATGCAGGCGGTGAGAAAATCAGCAAACCAAGAGGTCGATATCGTCACCCTGGTCAAACGGGCGGCTTCTTACAAGGTCACGGATTGGGATTTCAGAAGTGCTTGGGCGGTCGGACACAAACCCGCGTCACAGGTAGCGGTCGAGCCATTGGGAAACCGCTTAAGCCAGGCCGAAATGCAGGCGATCACGATCCGGCTGAAAAATTTCCTGCAGTATGTGGTCGTTAATTTGATTGATGATTTGAACCACGCGCAGATCAAGGTCACGCAAATGGGGCCGACTGGGCTGCGCTTCAAGCTGGTGCTGATGAAAAAGAATGTGGCGATGCTGATAGGCAGGGAAGGTTTCACGGCTTCGGCAATCCGCAACATCCTGCAAGCCGCGGCCGGAATGAATGGGGTGCAGGCGTTGCTGCACATCCATTCGCACGAAGAGGAAATGGCATTTGTCGCCCAAGAAGAGGCGCGGCGGCAGAGCGGTGGATTTCGTGGTGAGAGATCGCGGTGACGCCCCATGGCGTCTGACAACTTCCGGCGTCGTCATCATCAAACGCCGAAACTACGATGATAGCGGACCTGAAACCCGATCAGAGCGTGGCAATCTAGCAAAATTGCGACGATGTCAATTTGGGAATCTCATGCGATATCAATTCGGCCCGCAACAACTATCAGGGTCATGAATCCGACCCCTCGGAGGAAGCCGCGAGGAATATCGACTGGGCCGCCTACCTCGCAAGCCATCCTCCGCGCCACCGTGCCGCTATCAGCATTCTGGTGGCGGGTGGCACGATGCGTGAGGCGGGCAAGCTCTGTGGCCTGAAAGACTCCGCGGCCCTGAACCTCCGTCGCCGGATCGCAAGCGATCTGCTGGAGTTCTTTGGTCTGGACGTGATCAGACGCCTGTTGGGTGGCTGTCGCCCGGACTGGGAATCCGATCTGCGCATGACGCGGGAACGGCATTTGCATCTGTGCGATGTCGGATGCGGGCTGGATGTCGCGAAGCCCGTGCCGTGCTGACCGTGCCGTGCTGAATTCACTTCCCCGGTGCTCCGAAGATGTGGAGTGCCGGGGGTGGATGGGCGGGCGTGTTGTTATCCCCTGAAACCCGGACTGCTCGCGGACGCCCTGGTTACGTCCCCGAGGCCGGGGTGATTTTGCAAAAGACATGACCCGAGCCTGGCAAATTGCGCAGCCCTGGTCATGGGAATGATTTCAGGACGCCTGCGCATCAAGCGCCGAAACTACGATGATAGCGGACCTGAAACCCGATGAGAGCATGGCAATCTAGCAAAATAACGACGATGTCAATTTGGGAATCTCATACGATATCAATTCGGCCCGCAACACTTCAGGGGGATCAAAGGGGGAGTGCCCCCCTTGCCAGAAGTTATCGGGGACCCGATAACGTAGCTGGCCCGATTTCGGGGTGACAAAACCACCGCCCTGTAAGCGGAAATCTTATAGATTCTCTGACACCATGCACATAAGTTCATTTCTGCTATTGGTTGGCGCGTGAGTTCATTTTTTCCCATGCTTGGATTGTATCCGCTGGTAATTACTTTCGCCTTCGAACTTGCCAAACGGGGTCCAGTCCTGCCATTTGATGACGTGATTCTTCACATCGATCCGAAAGACGCGATGCTTCGCATGCTCGCCATCGCCACAGAATAAGACAAAGGCGATCTCTCCAGTCTCAAGACGGAACAAATGAGTGGTTGCTGAGACTCCGTATTCTTTGTCAAACCAAGTGTGAGGCACTTCAAATTCTTCTGAGCCGACCTTCACCTTTATCGTTGAGGGGACGTTCGTTGGCTTTCGGCTTGTCAGCTGAATTTCAAGCAGATAGGTCGTGCCATCGATATCCGATGCTGCCTCAACTAACTGAGTCCGACCCAAGTAAAGTCGATGCCGTAAATCGTTGGACGGCGGTGGTGTAGAAGTGTTATCTGCAACTGCGGCGACGTTTACGAGAAACATCGTTACAGCGATTGACCGCGTCCCAAAGAATAGCCGAGGTAGTTTCATCACGCCTATTTCACAATGATGGTTCCAAGCAATTCAGTCTCGTCAAACCACTCCCAGGAAGTGACGTTGCCTTTGGCATCTCTTGTCTTCGGGGACTTGATTTTGGTCTTCGGCCCCTTCTTTGTCTTGCTCATCATCGCGTCGAATGCCGCATGGCAATCTTTGCTGAGGACGATGCAGCCATTCGAACCCTTCTGTGGCGACTCTTCCTTCCACAGGTGGATTCGAAGACCATCGCGGCCAACAGCGCCCCACATGTCGTCGCCAGATTTCCCCCCTGACCCATCATCTAGCGGATCGAGCACCCATGCATTGCCAAGGTTATTAAAGTCGGACTGCCCGCCTTTAATTCGCTGATATATCTTGTATTTCCCCTGAGGAAGAGGACCGACATTCGGTTGATCGGTGTGCTTTGGATCATTGTCTCCACAACTGCACTTGTCCTTCTTGCAAGTTAGCTTCGGACTCAAGTTGTCATCGTCGGTCGCTTCAAACCGCTGCCTGCTGATGTCATATGTGGCTGTCACCGTCAACCCAAGCCCATCAGTGTGATTCACCTCATCATTCTCGACCATCCCGTACAAGTTCACCCCACCCTCTTCTTCAATCGGATCCCTCGACGGCCACCGGCCGGTCAGCGGATCCATATATCTGTACCCGTAGTCAGCTACATGGACGGTTTTGGCACCTGGGGACTTCCTACGCAACCGGTTGGAAGCCATTGGGTTGCGTGAATTTAGCGGCCTGGGAAGTCTCGGCCGGTTCGGAGCCGGAAACGGGCCGAAACCGGGGGCGGAGTCGTCAGAGTCGGGATTTTGACCGCCTACGGAACGCCGGGCGGACACCGGAAAGGTGCTGGCGCTTGGGGTTGGCAGGACGGCGGTCATCGCTGGATCTGTGCATAGCGGATCAGCGGACGGGTGGGAAGCGGAAAGTTTTGGCCACACCCTGCATCGTCAAGGGCGCGGCATTTTGAGTCCTCTGCCATGCCTCACAAAATCCCGGGGTTTGGGGCGGAGCCCCATGGCGTCTGACAACTTCCGGTGTCGGCATCATCAAGCGCCGAAACTACGATGATAACGGACCTGAAACCCGATGAGAGCGTGGTAATCTGGCAAAATAGCGACGATGTCAATTTGGGAATCTCATACGATATCAATTCGGCCCGCAACAGATAACGTAGCTGGCCCATTATTGGGTCACCTAAACCCGGCGCTAACGGGGTGGTTTACGCAGCGCCAGGTGCCTTCGTGGCTGGCACGCCATGGTCGTCCTCGCAGCGGCAAGGTCAAGGTGACGGTTTCAGTCTAGGCGTCCCTCTTTCCGCCACCCCGCCTCGCAAGCACTTTCTTGATTATTCCTCTGTGGCCTATTTTGATCAGAGCACAGCGTTCATACTAAAACCGCACTAACCGCCCCGTTAAACTCGGCGCAGCCATCCCGCAATCCTCAACATAGAAGACGAAATGACTCCCCTTTGGAAACTGAATGAGAGGATTCTGCTCCATCAACTTACCAGAAAAGGGCATATTAAACAATCCGATTTCCCGGTCTACGTTGCTTTCCATTCTTCCTTTCATATCGTGAAGAATTACCGTCGCCGGACCCTTTTTATCTAGACAAAAACTGATAGTCGCCGGATAGTCCTCCTTGCGCTCCCCGTCAATGATTGCCGCTAGCGTCCGCAACATAATCATGGGTTCCATCAAATCGCGGTATTCCAGGGTTCCAGATTCTCCCAAAGGAACGCACATTTGTGTCACGAAGCACTCGAGGGACAAAGTTCCCTTGGGTTGATTGGAAACGATTTTTGGATTTCGAGCAATCATCTCTTCCGAGAACGGTAGCGTAAACGTACCGCTTTTGCTTATAGCGATAGGTATCTGCCTCGCTTCCGTCTGAATGGTCAAAGAAATCCTCTCTAGTGCAACACCCTTCAGGCGGCTTTTAATGAAAAAAAACACCTTCTGATCGGCAATCCTCGCTTTAGCAGGCACATACACCAACCGATATGCCTGAAGATAGTCAATCGAAGCAACATCTATATCACCTTCTTTCAAAGGATCTGCACACGCAATATTCAATAGTTTGCCAATAAGGCAGATAACAGTCACTGTATGCTTCATGTTCATGGCCTATCCTTATAGCAAGAATTCAAATCCTTAGTTAGTGAGAGGCAGTCAGAGTTGTCTCACTAACTTCGCACTTGATTGGAACAGATGGCGTGCAACCATACCACCATTCGGCTAAGGCATCCTCGCGCATAGGTAGACCATTTTCGGGGTGGTTTTTTACACCGCCTGTAGAATCGTAGACTTCTACGCTGATCCTTGCAGAATTCCTCTCCTTGTCCGGACAAACAGGTAACTTGATCGTCTTGGTCGCAACCCAAGAATACCATTGGGTGACTGCGATCTGCTGAACCCGGCCGTAGTCTTTCCAGCGCCATGGTTCAGGCGGATTAACTGGCGTTGGTGTGCTTCCCGTTCCCTCCGAAACCTCAATTCGTTCAGAGTCTATCGTGACACCATACTCTGTTCTAGCCTGAGGTAACCCCTTGTTATATTTCCTCCAGCGGAAAGTCAGATTGATAGTGAGTTCGCCATGTTTGTCCTTATTACAAAGATCTTTGGCAGTTACTTCAATCTGCATCCATGCTCCCAAGTTACCCGGGTTAGTCCCTAGATCGTCAGGGTGATAAAAATTTTGCTCCAATGGAAACCCCGGAACCCCTGTGTCGGTTACAGTTACACCGCCATCCTGCCCTGCTGGCTCTCGTCCGATTACGTCCGTATGATCGACTGCGCTGTTGAAGACAAACCCATAGAGATTCAGGCCCCCTTCCTCTTCAATCGGGTCCCTTGATGGCCAGCGGCCGGTCAGCGGATCGTAATACCTGTACCCGTAGTCAGCTACATGGTTCATTTTTCCGTTAGGACGATCTCCACCTAACTGTTTGCGGGTCAGTCTGTTACCGGTATTCCGGGGTCCCGGAGCCCTGGGACGCGTCGGACGCCGAAGCGACCCGCAACCGGGGTCGGAGTCGCCATCGCCGGGGTCCCTGCCACCGCATTCTGGCGGTTCAA
>CAISTY010000093.1 GCA_903888515.1 Akkermansiaceae bacterium
GGCTCCGTCCGCGAAAAGCTGTCCAGCAACAATTGAAAATTACGAATCAGTCCCTCGGCTAGGTTTTGAGGGACTCGCGAAGGCGCCATTCCACGAAAAAGTCAAATTTCAGTCAAAATCTAAGTCCGACAGGCTGCTAGGGCATTCGACTTGTGAACTGGTGCCTTCGAGAGCCTCGTTCAGTTGGTCAAGCTCTCCGAGCATCAGGTTGACGGCGATCCGGTTCCGTTCGTCAAACGGTTGGTCGTCGTCCACCATCTGGACCAGTTCGCGTTTGGCGGAGGCAAGGTTGCAAGTCACCGTGTCGAAGAGAACCTCCAACACCTTTTGCCGATAGTTGCTCTCACTGTGAGGGCCGGATTTCCAGTGGTCGAGACGACGGCAAATCAGGCCCAATGCCTCGTTTGCAAGCCGTCGGAGTGCTTCCCGTGCGGTACCTTCGAATTGGTGGTGGATGTTAGATTCGTTCCAAGCCCGGCTTATTTCTTCCTCTACTTCCACAGTTTCAAGAGCGGACGCGAGGCTTTCCATGGATTTCCGATCTTTGTTCGACGCCAAAGTGAGGAGGCGTTTCATCCAACCGTCCCGATTCTGGAACCAATGAATCCAGATGCGTGTTGCCGGCATGTATTTGATCTTCCTGGCAGGTGCCTCCTCTAGGAATCTGAACACTGCCGTGACGATTTCATGCTCCCCGTCCTTCCAACCCTTTGCATTGAGGGTGGCCGAGAGGATGGTTGCATTGAGGTCCACTCCCTTCCGTCCGAATTCGGCGAGGGCGAGGACGATTTTGAGAACACTTGGATACCTGCCGAGACGGATCCCCTCCAACACCGAGCCTGCGTTCGAGGAAGGATCGAACAAGGACGGTCTCAGAAGGGCGGCTGCGAGAATCAGA
This sequence comes from Akkermansiaceae bacterium, assembly GCA_903888515.1. GTDB lineage: Bacteria > Verrucomicrobiota > Verrucomicrobiia > Verrucomicrobiales > Akkermansiaceae > Luteolibacter. Next base: position 899 of record CAISTY010000093.1, read on the forward strand.
CGCCGGAGGCGGTTAGCCCTTGGCTCTCCTTCTTTGAAAACACCTGAGAAATCCTCCGATTGGAGAATGGTCCGGATGCGGTGGGGAACCTCCGAGGAATTCGAGGAGTAGGCGGGCAGTAGGGCGAGAATCTCCAAGGCGCTCGGAGGAAGAGGGAAAGCATCCGCCAGTCCCGTTTCGTGGGCATTATTGAGAATCTGGAAGGCAAGGGGACGCTCGCCCTTGTCCAGAAGGTTCCAGATGACCTTTTCGATTGCAGGTTCTACCTCGGTTTCCGCGGATGTAATCGCCGATGAGGCCGCGGCAACGAGATCACCGAGGGGTTCGAAAACCTCTTCCGACTCATCGGACTCGTCATCGTCAAGGATCGGTTCCTCTGTCTGTGGACTGGGCGAGGGCGTCGGGGCGATCTTTTCTCCTCGCGGGGCTTCCACTTGGTCTAGGGACTCCGGTTGAGTTTCGGGCGTGTCGATGATCCTAGGGGCAGGCTTCATTGAACTGCCTGAAACGGCTTTCACTTCCACAAGGGCGGTCTCCTCGACGTCATCCTGTTTGGTGGGTGCTGAGGGAACCGGAATTGGGTATTCTTTCTTTGAAGGTGAAGGCGAGGACCGCTTGCCAGAACGTGAACGACCCATGAACTCAGGACGTGACCCCCGGGAGTCGGGTCGATCCGCAACGGTCTCGGATGCTTCGAACAATTCATGGGTTGCCGCATGATGATCGTTCTGCAAGGCGGCATTATCGCTTCCCATGGCTTCCGAAGCTGGCCCTCCGAGTTCATACCCATGCTCAAGGTCCTCGACCAGACTGGCTGTTCTTGGATATTCGGCCTCGTTCAGAGACGCGATCAGGTTTTCCAGACCGGTTTCATGCAGTTGTATCACCCATTCCAACCAAGCTCTTGCATCACCAGACTCGTCTCCGGGCCAGCAAATATTCTCCCGGCCCCGCGCTGTACCAATTTCGTCCGCCGCCGCCTCCCGCACTTGTGCGAGACTTTCCCGTTTCGATGCCAGTTTGTGAACGGGATTGAGTGCCCGGACTTCCGCCTCCAGGGATTTAAGAAACTCGATGAGTTTTTCCCGTTCGACCTTGCCATCGCCCAACTCCTTGAGTTCCTCCAGCAATCTGTCCAACTGCTCACGGGTCTTCCACTCGGGGAAGGGTCTGCCTGCTGCGGTTGCCAAGCGTTCGACTTCCGCACGAACCTTGTGAACGGCTTCTCGCGCGCCAGTCACTACCTCCTGCCACTGTTCGTCACTCCAAAGTGTGCAGATCCTGGCCTGTACGGTGAATTCCGCCACATGATCAAGGGCTTGATCCAACATCGCGGTCACCGAGATCCCGCCGGAGTCGCATGGCGTCACTTGTTCCAATTCAGCGACAGATTCTTCTGCCGCGCGATCTTCGTCCTCTTCCACCTCTGACATTCCAGATTCCTCCTCGTCGGCATTCGACTCTGGGCTCTCTCCTTCGCCCTCCTGCTCACCATCCTCGTCCGCAATTTCGTCTGACACCCCGGCCCTCCCGATTTCATCGGAATCGTATGTTCGCCCATCTCCGATCCAGCCTCCTTCCAGATTGATATACGCTTCGACATATCGCACGAAGAGGGTGTCCAATGCATTCTCTTTGTCTGCCGTTTCCATCTCAGAAAGAACCTTCTGCGCCTCGATCGAATCGGAGCATTGCGTCAGTTTTTTGAGGTACTCCTTGCCGACGGCGCCCTTTGCATTGAACAGGAAATGCAACAGCAACTTCGCACCAATTTTCCCTTCATCAAACTCTCGGAGAAATGCGTCAACGATCACGCCATATCGCATTTCCCGCCTTTCGACGCGGGCAATCATCGCTCCGCGAGGCAATTTCGAGGTCTTCAGCATGAACGCGAACGAAACCGGAAGTCTCTTGTGAAAATACTTCATGATCTTCCTCTTTTCCGGTTCCGAAAGTTGGTCGTATGCGTCCCAGACCCGGCTAACGGCTTCTTTGGATGATGGTGTCTGCAACAAGAAGGATGGTTTCGTGTTCATAACGATGGGGACTTTAGCGGACTGGGATTTTCGGGAATTGATTCAGTTAGAAAAGGTTGCTTACGAAATAAGGCTTTTGAGCGGTTCACCCAACGCCTTGGCGATGCGGTTGAAGGTGGAAATTACAAGACCCTCCGCCTCAACGCTTTCCGCGAATCCGGTGGCAATCGCCAGCATGATGCCATTGCGGAAAGGGACCACGGTCTGCTTCATGGTTTCCTCGGCGTAGTGCCCTTCAGGGATGTCGCCACCGGACTGGAGGAGGTCCGATTTGAAGAGTTCGTTCATGAACCCCAGGGAAACCGTATGGTGGGGGATGCCCCGCCGTTCGGATTGGAGGCGGGCGAACGGGATTTCACAGTGGTTGTGCTTCGATCCGTAATCGAACGAGACGCACCCGACCACCTCGTGGTGGGCCAAGGCATCGTAGAACGCGGTGACGGAATCCATTCCGCCGCTCAGGAGAACACAAACTTTCATGGGGGTTTCAGGATGCCTGCAAGAATGCAGGATCCTTGGCGGGCGGTCGATGCCATTTAGCAAAAAAAATCGACACTCTCCCATCTCATCGCAGCAATTCCCGGTCGTAGGGCAAGTCAGGATCGAACATTCCCCCGGCATCCCTTTCCATCTTTCCTCCCGCGACTCACTTTTTCTTCACGCCTCCAAGCGCTCTAACGAGCCGTTCCACCTCAGGACGCCGTTCGGCCACTTTCCGGTTCCACCCGAGTTGCAACGTGCGCCGGTGGTTTGCGCATGAGTTCCACTTCAGAAAACTGCGTCCTCTTGGAAATATGCCGCCCCACGCTGCGAGCGTGGAGGCATTTCAGGAACTTCCGTTACTGGGGAAGTTCATTCCGCCTTTGTGGGTGCCAACAGGGGCGCGGGCTCTAGCCAAGCACGATCCATGGCCAGCAGTCATGGGAACTTGCGGTGTTGTGCTGATCGGGGTTCTGGGATTGATACGCGCCTATGGGAGCACCTTGAAATTCCAACGCGGTGAAACTGGTGGCAGGGCATCGGCAGGGATCCGGGTTTGCGCGGGCCAGGGCATCACATCCACATCGCCACAAGCCCATTCGAGATTCCTTGAACTACGGATTCCGGTATTGCCGGAGGAGTCCTGCGCCGTGGCTCTGGCGGAGTTTCGCTCGATGCTTCGTGCGCCGGAAATGAAAATTATGTTCGGCATGTTGGTTCTGATTCTAATGATTTTCGTTGAATCCCGCTCCACCATGGACTCGAAAATCCTTGAGCCCATGCAATTATTTCTGATCCCGTCGGCATTGATGTTCATGGCGATCCTGTTGATTCCGTTAGTCGGCAATCAATTCGGTTTTGACCGCGATGGATTTCGCTGCCTGGTGCTTTCCCCCGCTGAAAGGAGGTGGATTCTGCTTGGAAAGAATCTGGCGTTTTCGCCATTCGTCATAGCCACAAGTCTGTTGTGGGTGATGGTCATTTCCATCGGTTTCCGGTTGCCCGTGCTGACCGCGTTGGCCGGTCTGTTTCAGTCCGTGTCGATGGCGGTCATCCTGTTCATCTGCGGAAACCTGCTCTCGATCCTGTTCCCATTTCGAGTCCAGTCCGGTGCCGTGAAACCAACCAAAAGACCGATACGAATCATGCTGGCGCACTTCTTCTGCATGTTTGCCGTGCAGTTTGCGATGGTTCCTTTGGTGCTGCCCGCGATGGTGGAGTTTCTGCTGCGTCCCTATACCACCACCCAACTGCCGATCAATTTCCTGCTCTCGGCAGTGCTTGCAGCCCTGATGAGCTGTGTCTACTGGCTGACACTCATGCCGCTTGGACGTTTTCTGGCGCAGAGGGAAATCCGGATTCTATCCGCAGTGACCGCAGAGGTGGAATAGCATTTGCCTGAGATCGAAGCGTGACAACGCAATGGGGTGTGGTCTGAACGCCACAACCAGACACGCTCGCAATGGTCAGATCCGACACGAAACCGATATTCGTGTCGCTTGAGGCGTGTGGGATCCTGTGGCATGCGTTGTTGAACTCCGAGGGGATGCCGAAGATTTACTTTAGGTCGCCAGCGCTTAGGATTCCCGGCGAACACGCATTTCAAGATCAAACCTTTCAATGTCAAAACCCGACTCCGAACTGGAATCATATGGAGCGCTTGCGCTGCCCGCGTCGCAGTCGTTTTTGCGCATGCTTGAGGATCTTGCCACAAGCATTTTAGGGTGCTCGGAGTGGCGCTTGACGAGTTGGTGCCGAAAAGGGCGCGGGGTCTGGGCGCGGTGCTCAGACACGGGAGAGGTTAGAACGAAATAAAACACCGGCGGACGGCGGGTGAATTCCAATGCGGACACCCTGCGGAAACCCCCGAAACTTGCGTATCCGCATGCGCATTGGGTGGCAAACGACACCGGTCAGGCGCAACCGGCAGGATGGCAACGGGTCCTGTCATGCGGCACAAACCATTGACCTGCAATCGCTTGGCCGGATGTTGCCAATTTGTTGCCAAAACGCCACTAACAACAGAACAATTTTACATAACTCCTTGAAAACCAATAATGGTGCGCGATACTGGTTTCGAACCAGTGACCCCCTCCGTGTCAGGGAGGTGCTCTACCACTGAGCTAACCGCGCATTGCCATTTCGTCCGGGGCGCGAAAAACTAGGCAGCAGAGGTCGCGATGTGCAACTTCTTTTTTGGCAACTGCCCAAGTCACCACAGTCAGTCGGGCTTTCCTGACTGACCGCTTGCGAATTGAGGTCAGGCAAAATAGGATCCTCCGGGAATGCCCAGGCTACAAGTTCCCTTCTTTGACGCAAAGAAAGGCGGGAGATCCTCGGATCTCCCGCCTCTTGTCAAACCCCGGTCCGGAATGGCGGGGTGGCCGTCATGCAGGCACGGCCACCGTTACATCCCGGTGAGGTAATGGGGTTACTTCTTCTTGGCCGGCGCTTTCTTCGCAACGGTCTTCTTCACCGCCTTTTTGGCCGGGGCTTTCTTGGCGCTTTTGGCGACCTTCTTCACCGCTTTCTTGGCCGGGGCCTTTTTGGCGGGGGCTTTGGGTGCCGCTTTTTTCACTGCCTTCTTAGCCGGGGCTTTGGTGGCAACTTTCTTTACGGCTTTCTTTGCGGGCTTTGCCGCAACCTTCTTCGCTGTTTTCTTTGCAGCCATGGTTTTGTGTCGTTGGAGTTCGCGTTCTATGTTTGTTTTCTCTTCCGGCGTTAATGTGCCAGCGGAGAGGATCACGAGGATCGCCTCACCGAGACGTCCTCCAAAAGTGCGGGTCAGGAAATCGCGAGTCGTGTGTTGCACAATCACTTCCCGGGAACAGGCGGCTGCGTACACGTGAGCCCTACCAACCAAGTTCCGTTTCACGAGATTCTTGCGCTCAAGGTTCTGCATCACCGAAAGCACCGTCGTGTATGCGCGATCCTTCTTGTCACGCAGCGCATCAAGTACGGCTGCCACCGTAGATGGCCCATCCTGCCACAGCACCGACAGTGCTTGAAGCTCGACGTTGGATGGTTGTGAAGGCTTCGTCATGCGTTGCAACCTCGTTGCTGACGACGACTAAACGATTAGTTTGGAAATCCGTCAAGTTAAAAAATGTCGATTTTTAAGAAATCTTTACCATCTGGAAAAAGAATTTTCTCCGCGTTGCGGTCCGACTCGCGTGCAAAAAAAACCGCCGGAAGCGCGGCGGCTTCCGGCGAGCGATTAGATTTTTTTGTCAGCGTGGAGGAATGACCATTTTGCGACCGAGCACGACGGTGTCGCTGGTCATTTTGTTAGCCTGTTTGATCGACGCGCTGGGGATTTTGTATTTTGCGCTGAGGCCCGAGAGCGTGTCACCCGCGACCACGGTGTGGATGATGGCCGCGCCGTGCGCCGGTGCTGCGGGATGGGCGGGAATTGCAGGCCCTGCGGGATTTTCCGGAGCTGGCGGCGTGCTTTCCTCATACGCGGCGGGTGTGTCATAAACCGGGTTTGCGGGAGCGGTGGCGGGCGGGTTGACGCGGTCGCCACCGGGTGTGGCGTAAGGCGCGGGGGTTTCGTAATCGTGGTTTTTTTGCGGGGCGCAGGAAAACAGCGCAACGGCGAGCAACGACGGAGTGAGGATGCGAATGGTAGTCATGGGGTGAGTGTAAGGGTTGGATTGGGAGTTGTGAAGGATGGAACGCGAGCGTCTTCCATCCGACAGATGAAACGTGGCCGCGCACGGGTTTTATTCAATGAATGCTTGTTCTGAAACGGAAAAACGCGTCGGCGGTTGCTCCGGTGTGACGCGCGAATTCTTCCAGCGTCTCACCGCGCAGCGCGGCGAGAAACTCCGCGGTGTCGCGGACAAACGCCGGTTCGTTGCGCATTCCGCGATAAGGTTCCGGTGCCAGATAGGGCGCGTCGGTTTCCACCATGAACGAGCCCGCGGGACACTGGCTTGCCGTGTCGCGTACCTCGCGGGCATTCTTGAATGTCGCGACACCTCCGAATGAAACGAGTCCGCCGAGATCAAGCACGCGCATTGCGTTAGACCACGGCCCGACGAAACAATGAAACACCGCGCGCACCGAAGTGTGGAAGTCGCGGTAAATCGCCAAGGCGTCTTCGAACGACGCGTGCTCCGTGACATCGCGGGTGTGGATGATGATGTTGAGCCCTGCGGCTGCGGCGAGATGGAAATGCCGGCGGAGAAATTCACGCTGGCATTCGCGCAACGATTCATCATCCCATCCTTCAGGAGCGGGGTGATAGAAATCCAGGCCGGTCTCGCCGATGGCGCAAACCCGCGGGTCCCGGGTGAAGGCGGAGAGTTGCAGCACAGCGTCGTGAGGGGCGTGATGGACGTCGCACGGATGAATGCCGATGCAGGCGTGCACTCGCGGGTCATCGGCGATGGTTAGATTGGCAGGCAGATCGCCGAGACTGGTGGCCAGTGTGACCATGCGGCTGACGCCGGCGGCACGCGCGCGCTCTAGCAGATCGGCAACCTCGGATGTTTGGAAACGATGGGAGGCAAGATGGCAGTGGGAATCGGTGAGCATGGGTGTCAGCGTTGCAGCGCGGCAAGCAGCGCGGATACTTTCCGGAAATCCTTGAGACCGGGAGAGTGTTCGGCACCGGATGCCACATCAAGTGCGGCGGGACGGACCGCAGCGGCGGCAAGTGCGGCGTTTTCGGGCACGATGCCGCCTGCTAGAATGAGCGGGAGATGCGGATGGCGGGATTTGAAATCAATGGCGGTGCTCCAATCGAAAGTCTCTCCGGTGCCGCCATGAATCCCCGGCGCGTATGCGTCGAGCAGGATTGCGTGTGCGCCGAAATCCTCCGCGCCTTCCAGATCGCCGCGTGTCCTCACCCCGAGCGCTTTGACAAATGGAATGCCGGCATCCTGATACGGGAACGCATCCTCCGGCGTCTCGTCGCCGTGGAGTTGCACGACATCTAGCAGCCCGTCGTTGATGAGACGCAGCGCCACAGCGGCGGGTTCATTCACGAACACACCAACCCGCAGGATCCTCCCTGCAAGCTCACGCAGCCAGCCGGCGTTTCCCGGCGCGAGGAAACGTTTCGATCGCGGCCAGAAGTTCACCCCGAGCGCATCCACCCCGAACGCGACGAGACGCTCCGCGTCGTCGCGCGTGGTGACGCCGCAGATTTTCAGTGAGACGGACCCGGGATCGAGAAAGCGCGCGAGCAACGACATGGTGTAATCGTAATGGAAATCCGGCGGAATGAAATACCGATCTCCATGCTCCGGAACCATTGGAGAAACTCCCCAATGATGGTTGCATCCCTGCTTTTCCATACTTCAGCAAACCGTATCGGCAGCTCCGGCTGTTCCCCCCCTGCAAACCCATTTTTTGCGACTTGCCAGAAGCAACCGGCATGGCACGCTTGCGCGCGGTTGCCGGACCATTGGAGTGCCGCCGCCACCCACCTGACCCACCCCATGACTGCGTTATCCACTGCTCCCACCCGTTACCGTTGGTTCATTTGCGCCTTGGTGTTTTTCGCGACGACGATCAACTACATCGACCGGCAGATTCTCGCACTGCTCAAACCGATGCTCGATACCGACATCGGATGGACGAACATCCAGTATGGCTGGGTGAACTCCGCGTTCCAGGGGGCCTACGCGGTGGGTTTGTTATGGTTCGGGCGCTTCGTGGACCGGGTGGGCGTGAAACGCGGCTATCAGGTTTCGATCATTGCCTGGAGCGTCGCGGCAATTCTACATGCCCCGATCATTCTGCTGGTTGGCAAGCAGATGACACTGCCGCCCGCGTTCGGATGGCTCGCCAGCAACCCGGCCACCTTGTTGGTGCCATCGGCATTCGTCGCGTTTCTCGTCGCGCGGGTGCTGTTAGGTGTTTCCGAGGGAGGTAACTTTCCCGCCGCCATCAAAGCGATGACCCAATGGTTTCCGCAGCGCGAGCGGGCGCTGGCGACCAGTCTGTTCAATGCCGGTACCAACGCCGGAGCGATCTTCGCGCCCGCCTTGGTGCCGCCTTTGGCATATCTCATGGGCTGGGAATGGACCTTTGTGTTTGCAGGATTGGCCGGTTTCCTGTGGCTCGCATTCTGGATTCCAAAGTATGACACCCCTGACAAGCGGCCGGAAGTGAATGCCGCGGAGTTGGCCATCATCCACAGTGATCCGGCCGAGATTCCCGGCCAGCCATTGCCATGGCTCAGCGTGCTCAAATACCGGCAGGCGTGGTCGTTCATCACTAGCAAGTTTCTCACCGATCCGGTGTGGTGGTTTTTCCTGAGTTGGTTGCCGGATTTCTTCAAGAAAACTCGTGGCCTGGATATCAAAAACAGTTGGATTCACCTGGTGACCATTTACTCGATCATCACGGTTCTGAGCATCGCCGGTGGCTGGCTGACCGGATATCTGATCCGTAGCGGGTGGTCGGTGTCCCGTGCCCGCAAGACCGGCATGCTGGCTTTCGCCCTGTTAGTTGTGCCGATCGTCTTTGTGTCAAAAGCCGGCGATTGGCCGGCGGTGTTGTTGATAGGCCTTGCGGGATCCGCGCACCAAGCGTGGTCGGCCACCATTTTCACCACGGTTTCGGACATGTTCCCGAAACGCGCGGTGGCCACCTTGATCGGCATCGGCGGCATGGCGGGGGCCGTAGGCGGGATGATTTTCCAAGTGTTCGTGGGCGCGATGCTCGACAAGTTCGCCAAAACCCATGATGCGAGCGGCGGCTATGCCGTGCTGTTCGGAATCTGCGCCTGTGCCTATCTGGTGGCGTTTGCAATCAACCACCTGTTCGCACCGAAATTCGAAGCAGTGAGGATGACGGAGGCTTGAGCGGGCCGGCAACACATGAAATACCGCAAGTATTTCTAACATGAAGCCATTTGGATGCTGCCTGCTTGGGCTGTTCAGCCTGATGGCTCCTCTGTTCGCAACGCCCATATGTGGGACTTCTGGGTTCATGCCCAGGATCATGGCCAGGATCCTGGCGCTTTTTCTCAGCCAATCCCCTTCTGCAAATCCCTGACACTCCACAGCGTGCCCGCCGCTGCCGCGCCACTGCCCCGCCATTTGCGCGCGCCGTCCTTGCGCTGGCCGCCAAACCGGTCCCTACACAATCGGAACACTTCATCCACAAACCCCCGACTCCCGATCACCGCTCCATCCGTGAAATATCTAACACGGCAGCGCAACATCCTCCCCAGCGCCACATCCCGGCTCCGCTCCAGCATCTCCAATTCCGCGTCCACCACGGCTTTCTTCA
>CAISTY010000094.1 GCA_903888515.1 Akkermansiaceae bacterium
CCCTTCACGGGGGGGGGGCGGATTGAAACCCCGCTGACCGCTGACCGCTGACCGCTGACCGCTGACCGTTGACCGGTGACCGACGTCGCCCCCTTCACGGGGGGCGCGGATTGAAACATAAGGTCATCGGTCAATGGTCAATGGTCATCAGTTGATTAGTTGCCCCCTTCACGGGGGGGGGATTGAAACCCCGCTGACCGCTGACCGCTGACCGCTGACCGTTGACCGGCGTCGCCCCCTTCACGGGGGGCGCGGATTGAAACATAAGGTCATCGGTCAATGGTCATCAGTTGATTAGTTGCCCCCTTCACGGGGGGGGGGCGGATTGAAACCCCGCTGACCGCTGACCGTTGACCGACGTCGCCCCCTTCACGGGGGGGGGGGCGCGGATTGGAACGGAAAGCCCTCGTAAAGCTACCAGCGCGCCCGGCAATTCACAGTTCAGGTTTACGACCACGAGTGGAGCACCTCCAAAACCGCATCTCCCTCCACTGCGATCAAGCCTTCGCCATCCTCATCCACCCGGAAAACGACTAGCACCCGGCCACCGGCCTCAAACGCCCGGATGCGCCCGACGATCCGAATGCGTTCTGTCTGTGAGAACATTTCGCTTGCAGTTCTCCAGTTTTCCTACAAATATTTTTTGTATGACCACATCACTCATTTCACCCAAATTTCAAATCGTAATACCAAGAGAGATTCGCAAGTCCATGGGTCTCCAACCGGGCCAGCGCATCAAATTCATCGAAAAGGATGGCCATATCGTGCTTAGCCCCATCCTCACCCCCGATCAGCTTGTGGGTTTCCTCAAAGACAAAGCCCACCTCCCCTTCGAGCGGGAAAAATCCGATCGCCCCCTGCCATGAACCCCAACTGCCTCGATAGTTCCGTCTGGATCGAAATCACCCATGCCGGGGCCAATGCGGCGACATTCGCGAAGGTGCTTTCATCCGCGGCACCGATCATCGTTTCCACCATCACCCTTTACGAGATCGCCAGATACTCCACCCGCGTCGCGGGGCAGGCCGCCACCGACCAGCTTCTCGCGTTCCTTCACCAACACACCGTAATTCCGATCACCCCGGAAATCGCCACCCTCGCCGCCGCCTTGGGTGCGCGCCACCGACTCGCCATGGCCGATGCCCTCATCTATGCCACCGCCACCGCCCATAAAGCCACCCTCTGGACTCAGGATAGCGATTTCAAAGGCCTTCCCCGTGTCCGATACCTCCCGAAAACACCCCCCTGACACCAACCTTCTCTAACCCCATGTCCTACGGCATCAAACTCCACCTCACCGGCGAATTCGCCTGCTTCACCCGTCCGGAAATGAAAGTCGAGCGCGTCTCCTATCATCTTTCATCTGCGGGACCGGTGCCCGCCTTTTTCATCGGACTCAGGGGTCGGATCACGAGGTCGCGTACGGTCAGCGTGCCGTCTTCGGCCCAGACGCCGAAGCGGTCGCCACTGGGGTTCCAGAAGCGGTTGATGAGCGTGTGGCGTCCGTTCACTTCCACGTCCACCAGATCGTGGCGGCAGATGATGTCGAGGCGCACGGGTTGGTCGAGGCCGCGCAAGCCAGTGATGGCCGGCCCGCCGTGCGTATGTCCGGCGCTGCCGCTGTGGGTGGAGACGCTGAAGTGTGCGCGTCCGGTCCCGGGGGTGAGACAGAACTCCGTGCCGTCGCGCTCGCCGTCGGTGGTGCGCAGGCGGACGCCGTAGGTCCTGGCCCCTTGCGGCGCGAGCGTCAGCGTGATGCGAACGTCGTTGGGAATGGCGTCGAAGAGCAACTGGCGCCGGCCTTGTTTGGATTCCAGCAGAATCGGCGCTGCGGCGTTCTTCAGCGCGATGGGTTCGCCACAAGCGGGAATCATCTCCGGCACGAAGCGGGTGCTGAGCGTGCCGTCGTCGTGCTGGACGAGGTCCCGCATCACGAGGTTGCCGCCCCAGCCGTCGTCGTTGAGAAAGCCCGCGTAGATGCGGCGGTTGCCGGTGAACGCGCCCGTCTTGGGAACGAAGAAGTTGTCGAGTCGGCCCGGCCACTGGCGCGTCCAGGGACCATACGGCTCGCGCGACCGGAAGATGCCATCCAAGCCACCGATGAAGTAGTACCAACCGTTCCACCGGAACCAATGCGGGCACATGTGGGGAAGGATGGATTTGTCCGTGACGAGGAACGGCTCCGGCAGTTCCTGCCACGTCTCGCAGTCTTCGGAAACCAAGTGGGCGAGTGCGATTTTGCGTCCTACGGCCACGAGACAACTGCGTTTCCCATCCAACGTCAGCGCACCGTTGCGGACAGCGGCGTTTCCTTCCAGCTCGCCAGGGAGCAGCGTGCCAACGCGGTCGGCAGTGCCGCCGGGCTTGAAATCGAACCACACCAGCGGCTTGGTGCCGGCGGATTCGTGGGCGCGCAGTTCGGCGATTTGCGAGTCCGTCAATGCCGTGCTGTAGACCCGTGCGTCGGCGACGGCGCCGCGGAAGTAGGCCTTGGGGTCGTCTCGCCCGGCAAGGTCTCGCAAACCAACCAGCACCCGTCCACCTGCCGTGAAATGGAGCGGATTCTCGATTTCGTAGCGGGCGTAACGGGAGCCGTTGCGGTAGAGCGTGACAGTGTTCCCGGCATAGACCGCCGCCACTTGCACCCACTCGCCGGGTTTGGCCGTCTCTTCCGCGTTGTGGCGCTGGTCCCGTTGCGTGCGCCGGGAATTGTCGCTGCCGGCCATCCATCGGCGGGGCGCGGTTTCGCCCAGCACCAGCGCATCGAATTGGCCGGTCTGAGTACCTGCGCCTTCCACCGTCAGCACGCCTGCACCTTGTTGATCGAGATCGGCAGGCGACACCCAGGCGACCAGTGTCTTGTCCGTTAACTCCGGCAACATGTTATCAAAGGTCTTGCCTGCTTTCAGCAAATGGACCGTCTTCTTCTGGGGATCCGGGTCGGCAAACACTTCGCAATCGACGCCGGGGAGAAACGGATGCCGCGGATGCTTTGTGAAATGCTCGCCGTCGTCGCTGGTCGCCAGTTGAATGCCGCCGCGCTGGCCATCGTAGTCGGGCGTCGGGTAGAACATCCGGAACTTGCCGTTGTGGTAGATGGTGTTGCCGGTGCCGTTCCACGCTTCCCATTGCTCGCTGATGGGCACGGCCACGGGATGGTGCTTCCAATGAACCAGGTCGCGGGTCGAAGCGTGGAAAATCTCCAGCCCTCCGTGGGCACCGTCCCACTTGCTGTGCATGTTGCGCCGCAAAATCAGATAAAACAGGTGGTAGGTGCCGTCGTGAAACAGCGGGAAGCAGTCGCCCGCCTTCGAGTTGTGTCCGCGCGGGCGGTAATACTGCATCTGCTCCGGGGGAGCGCCGAGGATGGCGAGTTCTCGCTGCCGTGCCCAATTCGCGCCACCGCTCAGCGCGACGATCTCGGCCGCGCTCAGCGCCCGATGCCACAACGCCGCGTGATCCATCAGCCCGCGGAAGCCGGTCTGCATACTGCCATCGGCCAGTCGGGCCGCGCCGAAGAACCGCGGCACCGTGGCCGGGCGCGTGGTGCCGACGGGAAACTCTTCATCCAGCAGCACTCCATCGAGCCAAAGCTCCAGCTTCGGACCGGTGCCCCGCACCACCACGTCATGCCACGCGCGCGGGCCGGTCGGTTCCATCGGGAACATGACGCGCTGGACGGCGTTGTTGGCGTCGCTGGTCAACGGCGGGATTTCGCCTGCGGGCAGATTCTTGGGCAGCATTTTCACGCGCGCCGGGGTTAGCTGCAGCCCCTTGGCGCCCCAGAGAAACTCGAGCACGCCGCGCGAACCGCCGATGGCCCGCGGCCCTTCCGGCCAGCCAAACATCCATCCTGCCGGCGTGGACACCTGGCCGCCGCCGAAGTCGCGGTCGCGGTGGGGCAGCGTCGCGCCGTCCGCCCCGCGCAAGTACAGGCTCGCCGCACCGTCACCGCCGTAGCTGCCGAACAGCGGCGCGTTCCACTCGCCCAGAGGATCGCGGACGCGCAGCGCCAGCGTGAACACCGCGCCCGGAGGGTCAAACGCCGGTCCGCCGATTTCCAGATGGCCGCCGTCGAAGCGCGCCACCTTGCCATCGCCCCCGCGTGCCAGCGATGCCGCGCGATCATCCCCCGCCAGCGCCACGCCAAGCTCCACGGTTCCGCGAACCATGAGCGGATGGCGTTGCGCCGCATCCTTCTCGTCGCCGAAATGCCAGAGGGCCACTGCGTCACTGAACGGTGTTCCTGCAGTCTGCCCTGGCAGCGGACATAGCAGAATCGCGGCGGCGCAGAGGAGTGTTGCTTTCATGTTCACTGTTGCTTTCATGTTCAATGGGATGGGTGGTTTCACTTCTTTGGTGGCGCAGGGGATGGTGGTGTTGGTTCCGCCGGCGGCTTGAGTAGACGGACTTCGTTGAACTCGGTGCCCACCGTGTCGGACCAGATGCCGCAGGTGTTCTCCCGGCGATCATATATCATGCGGGCGTGCATAGCGACATTTGAATCGTCAAATTAATCCCCCTGTTTCCGGCAAACCCTGGAGTACTTACCATGCTCACTAGGACCAGGCGATCTGCGGCGGCTTGCCGTTATACCAATTATTGATGACTAGCGAGGCTGCGCCTCAGACCCAAGACAACAAGACCCAAGACGCAAGACGAAGAATTTGACCTAACGACAACACATTCGCGGTTTCAAGGACTCTAGCAAGCTGTGATTCCGACATCGGTGGCATCATCTTGCCACCGTTGTGTGAAAGAGCGGTTCTCCAACCCGCGTTAGCACCCCCATGCATTGCGCCCGCCGCCAATTTCTCAAGACCACCGCAGCCGCGTCCCTCACAGCCGCAATGCCCGTGCGTTGGGCTGATGCGACCGATCTGGCTCCGGATAGTAAGATCAAATTCCGCTTCGCCGTCGCTTCCGACCTGCACTACGGCCAGCCAGCAACTCCATTTGCCGAGATGACGGATGAAATGGTGGGCTGGATCAACGGCGAGAAGCGAACCAAGGGACTCGATGTCCTGTTTCTAAACGGCGACCTGACCCACGACTCATCATCGGCCCTGTTGACTTTGCGCGACAAACACCTTTCCAAGTTGCAGGTGCCCTATCATGCCATCAAAGGCAACCATGACTTCGTCGATGCACAGGCCGGTTCTCCCACCGAATCATGGCAGGCCGTATGGGGTTATCCATCCAACCGCGCCATCGTGCTGGGTGACTTCGTGTGCATCATGGCGGACACGACCGCCCCCGCCAAAGCCGACGTCTATCTTGCGGCGGATATCGACTGGCTCCGGAAGCAACTCGCATCCCACCGCGACGCCGCCGCGATTTTCGTGCTCATCCACATTCAGCAACGGGCACACCGGGTGGATGGTTGGCCGCCACATGGAGTCCATGACCTCAATGAAAAAACCAAAGGCGAAGCCGTGATGAAACTTTTGGAATCCACTCCCAATGTTAGAGCCGTTTTCCACGGACACAACCACCTGGAAACCGGTGTCTATGTCTCAGGCGAGCGGCGCTACTTCTTCGATAGCCACGTCGGCGGCAGTTGGGGGGGCAAACGCGGGTATCGCATCGTGGAAATCTACGAGGACCACCGCATGGTGACTTATCAGGTCAATGCGCAGGACGACGCGATCAGCCACAGACATGAGTTGCCCGGGTGATGGCTATGTGGAACCTAAATCCGGGAATGCGAACCACGAAAATCATGGAAAGGCACGAAACGAGAGGGAATTGTGACAGGCTACGGGAATTCCCGGCGTTGTGACCCCGGCTGCCTACTTTCCGGGTTCGTTCGGCTTTGAATCGGGTGCCACCACGACCCGGAAACCGTAGTTATAGTGGACATAGGCGGGACCGGTCCAACTGTTGCGGGTCGAGGAGCGGGCGACGCTGGCACCGTTGTGCCAGGATCCGCCACGGGAGCAGCGGTGCGCGGTTTCCGTGGTGTTTTCTGGATCCACGCCCGGTGCCTTTGCGTAAAAGTCCTTGTCGTACCAATCGCTGCAGACTTCCCAGACATTTCCGTGCATGTCGTACAATCCCCAGGCATTGGGCTTCTTCTGTCCCACCCGGTGGGCGTACGCCTCGCCTGCGTTCCGGGCGTTCTGCCAATTCCAAGCGTACTCGTCTATTTTCGATGCGTCGTCTCCGAAGGAAAACGACGTTTCACTTCCCGCGCGGCAGGCGTATTCCCATTGTGCTTCGGTTGGAAGGCTGACTTTCCTGCCGGTCTTCTCCGAGAGCTTCCGGCAAAACCCGATGGCGTCATAGGAGGTGACCCAACTGGCGGGATAGTCGTCGCCACTTAGCGTTTGAGTCTTGTCTTTCCATGGTTCGGTACCCATCACCGCCGACCACTGGGCTTGGGAGACCTCATGGATGCCCATGTAGAAAGGCTTGCTGATCGTGACCTCGCGGCAAGGGCACTCATCGGCGATCTTCTGCTCCTGGCCTTGGCCGCCGTATCTGCGGGTCGTTTCCTCCGCCGACAAATGGTTGCCCATCTTGAACTTGCCCGCCGGGATAGGCACCAGCTTCATCGTCACTCCCTTGCCGAGGTCCAGGGTGAGCTGTTTGGCGGCCCCCGCGTCGTTGGCAGTCACGTTCGCCGCAACATCCCGGTCGGACGCGGCAGCAGTGGAGCAACACACGCCCAGCGTCAGCAAACGCATCAGGCTGTAAGCGCATATAGTGGTCGTTTTGTACATCATCTCTCTTCCTTCTGGGTCATGGGTTTACCGGGACACTGGCATGCTGTCTCGCGGCTTAGTTTTACTGTTGGGTGCTGCCGCCACGCTCGCCGTATTTTCCAAGGAACGGCGAATTGGCGTCGACCCAGGTCGCGATCTTGATGAACTCTTCGCGGGTGAGGTCCCCCTTGCAGGGGGCCTCGCGAATCCGCGCGACCAGCGGGCTGAGGTGCGATCCGAAATTCAGCGGCTCCTGGGGCCGGAAACCGGACCTGCCGTAGCGGGCGTCACGGACACTGACCAAGCCCTTGCCGTCAAGGTTTTCGTAGGAGCGGGTCCAATAGGGCGTTTCCTCGCCGGTAAGGTCGAGGCGGCCCTTGGGGTCTTTGCCGCCGTGACAGCTCACGCAACGCCTGTCGAGAATCGGCTGGATATCCGTAACGTAGTGGACCGGACGAGGACCGCTGTCGCCCGGCTGGGGTGCAAGCGCCTCGACGGGATAGTTCAGCGCCTGCGGTCGGGAAAGGGCGACGCGCGGCGCGTTCCTGCGCTGTTCGTGGCACCCGATGCAGGACCTCTTCTCGCCCGGCATCACATTGATGAACGTAGGCATATGCTGCAACTGCATGAAGTTTTCATCCAGCGCCTGGAAAAGAAGATTCTCCCCGGCCGGCACGGTAAAGAACGCCGACCCGTCTTCGTGGACCTTCGCGACGCCATAAACCATTTTGCGGTGGACCTCTCCGTGCAGGCTGATCCTGAAAATCACTTTCTCTTTCCATGGCCCCGGAAGCGCACCCATCACCCGGATATACTTGACCCTGCC
>CAISTY010000095.1 GCA_903888515.1 Akkermansiaceae bacterium
AGGACACGAAGATCGCGAAGGTAGAGATGCTTTCATGTTTTATAATCCTTCGCGTCCTTTGTGGGCTTCTGTTCAAACCATAGAGATATTGGATGCATGGTGATTTGGGTGAAATGAAGATTTTTTAACAGAAGGACACGAAGATCGCGAAGGTAGAGATGCTTTCATGTTTTATAATCCTTCGCGTCCTTTGTGGGCTTCTGTTCAAACCATAGAGCTATTGGATGCATGGGGATTTGGGTAAAATGAGGATTTTTTTAACAGAAGGACACGAAGATCGCGAAGGTAGAGATGCTTTCATGTTTTATAATCCTTCGCGTCCTTTGCGGGCTTCTGTTCAAACCATAGAGATATTGGATGCATGGTGATTTGGGAGAAATGAGGATTTTTTAACAGAAGGACGCGAAGATCGCGAAGGTAAAGATGCTTTCATGTTTTGTAATCCTTCGCGTCCTTTGCGGGCTTCTGTTCAAACCATAGAGATATTGGACGCATGGGGATTTGGGGAAAATGAGGTCTTTTTTAACAGAAGGATACGAAGATCGCGAAGGTAGAGATGCTTTCATGGGGGGGGTGGAGTGGTTTCAATGGCCGATCATTTCCAGCGCCTTGAGCAGCGGCGCGTTGGAGACCTTGATGAGGCCGTCGAGCGGGTGGCTCATTTCGAGAATCAGGAACACGGCGGAAGATACGGAAAACGCGCAAACCAGCAGCACGGCTAAGACGGTTGCGTTGCGCGGCGCGAACAGGCCGAAGCTCAGAAACAACACAGCTAGCCAGAATGCCAACAGCACGACAAATGCCGGCGTCACCGGTTGCTGCTGTTGCTCCAGGATCAAAAGCCGGTTCTGCCACATTTCACTACAAATCTGTTGGATCTGGCTGAGGGTGGATTTCTGCGCATCGGTCTGCGGCGACAATGCGTGCAGGCCAGCTTGCAGATCGAGCATGGCGGTGGACTTTTCCACGGCGCGCAAGCCGGACCCGTCCGCCGCGGATGGGTGCCAGACTCTATCCACCTGTTGGGCCACGGAGGTTTTGAGTTGGTCGCGGACCGGGCGGCTCTCCGGTCCATACTCGGCCAGCAATTGGTCGAGCTGGATGATGCGTGCGCCGTGCTGGGCGATGGCGAGATTCATTGTGTCAAGGGTGTTTTTGGCCGAACTAACGAGCAGGCCGAGAATCAACGCGGACATGGTGGCCACCATGCCGGATCCCAGCTTGACGGTGTCCTGCGATTCCTTGGATAGATGATGATCCGGCAAGCGATGTTGCAGCCACATGCCTAACAAGAATCCGCCGGTCAGGCACAGGAGGGTGATCAAACTGATTTCGATGCTGCTCATTTCAAGTTGGGGTATAGGCAGATAATCATGTGAACAATCTAGTCCTGCCCATTCGCTTCCGCGCTGGCAAGCGGAAAATGCCTTGCAAAACGACTCAGGACGCTGGCTTTTCAGCAAGCCAGTGGGAAGCGGGGGCCTGGAGGAATTCGGTGATGGGGATTCCCTGACCACCGACCAGGAGCTTGGCGGTGGGTTGGTTGGCTTTGTCGAAGGCGGCGATGCCAGGCAGGGTTTCCTTGCGGCCACCGCTCTTGACTTCGATGGCGACCAGGGCGTCGCCGCGCTGGAGCACGAAATCGACCTCCAGATTTCGTTCGCGCCAATAGGTCACCTGGTCGGCATCGCACTCAAGCGTGCTCTGCGCGGCAACTTCACAACTCAGCGTTTGACCTCGGAAACGCCGTAGTGTCGAGCAAGCCGGATTCCCTGAAATGGTAGGGCGTGGCGGCCTCGCCGCGCCGTGACCATCTTCACCTGTGTCGTGGGACCGATTCTGACCGAGCGCTTTGCTCAGGGGCTGCCTGAGGGCAAACATCCACAAACGCTCCTAACGCGGATGGTGCGAAAGAGCGTAGTCGGGCGGCGTCTTCTCCCAGGGGTATCATCAGGGAAATGAAGAGATCCGTGGCAGCGGGATCCCTGCTTGTGGCGATGAGGGACAGGTTCCAGATGTAGCGCTGGAGATTATCGAGTTCGGTGGTGGCAATCCACAACTCGCGACCTTTGGTGTACTCGGTCGCGACCGCGTCCAGAAAAGCACGATTCACCTGCTTGCGGAGTAGGTCCCGCAGAGGCTGAGTGTCGGCCATGGCGTCACTTGTCAGCCCGGTGAGAAGATTGCGTGCCTTGAGTACGTCGGCTGACGAGGTCGTGGTGTAAAACGTCTTGAGTTTGGAATCGTAAGCGGAACCCAGAAAGGCGAACGGGGCGATGAGTGCGCCGGTGCTGATGCCGGTCACCAGCTTGAACTGCGGCCGATTGCCCACGGTCGTCCAGCCGCAGAGAATCCCCGCGCCGAAAGCGCCTTGATCGCCGCCGCCAGAAATGGCTAGAAATGCTGTGGGCGGCAAAGGTCCGTCAGAGTTCTGCATTGCCAGATACGTCCGTTCCCGTTTCCAGGAATCGGCGAATTCGTTGGCGAGCGCAGCCTCGGCAGCAGGGTTGCCAACGCGGAAACGAATGGGTTTCTTGATGTCGGCCAGTGGAAAACTTGCCTCGTCGAGCATGGCGGCTGGCAGAGCGTTATGCCGGGACAGGGTGGTGCTACCGAAGAGCAGGAACAGCGCGAACAGCAAACCGGACAGGAGGAGCAATGCTGTCAAAGCCCTCACTTGGCGCCCGACGAATCTGCAGCCGCTTGCGAAACGTTTGCGGAAGGCGGCGCGCTGGTTGCCAGGAATTGGCTCTTGAGGTGAAGGCCGTTGCATGAGCCGGTGGCCGGACCGGCAGGCGGAAAAAAGCGGAGCGTCCTTGTGGACACAAAGGGTCACCAGAAACCCATCGTCATTCCAAAAGGCGAAGCCCTTGAAGGATTCATCAAGACCGGTAGCAGCGAATTCCTCGTCAGTGAGAGGTGTCCAGTCGGTAGTCATTGTTGGGTTGTAAGATTGATATCAAACCCTGATTTTGTGGTAGATATCGATACGGCGATGGTTCATCGGAATTGTCGAAGGTGGCATTAAATAAGGGGCAGGCGGTTGCTGCCGGATGCATGGGAAAATTCTTCAAACGCGAAAATACCTATCCTGTCCGCTTCTCCAAGAAGTTTCGTTGAGAATTCGTCGGGCAGCGGATTCTTGGGGTGTGGATTCCCAGGAGAATCATTTGCGGTCCAGCGAGCGGTACTGGATCGCCTCAAGGATGTCCGTGGCGCGAATGTTAGGCGCTCCCGCGAGGTCCGCCAGCGTGCGCACCACTTTGAGGATCCGATCATGCGCTCTGGCGGAGAAATTCATTTCTTCCATGGCGTGTTCGAGGTAGCCGCCCGAGGTTCACTCGCCGGTGGCATCCTGGATGTTTTGGGACTTGCCGGGCGGTAGGTAGTTTTCGCCGGTTACGACGGGTTTTCCGGTATGGTTTTCGAGTTCGAGGCGGGCGCGTTTGGCGATCCTGCCGCCGGACTTGGCGGCGGTTTGGTTTTCGGCCATGCCCGTGGCGTCGGTGGTCTCGGCGATCTGGCGGGTGGATAGTTCGGCGAGGGCCGTAAAGATCAATTCCGCCTCGTTCGTAGCCGACTTTCGCGAGCCAGAGTTTGATCGGCTCGGCCTTTGGGCTCGGAACACTCTGGACGAGACGCAGCAAGGTCTCGGCAGTGGCGACGTCAGTGAGGTAGCTTTTGCCGTCGGCGGCAGGCAATTTCAGTTGGTTACAATTTGTAACCAACTGGCTTCCTTCCTTGCCGAGTCGGTTTTTCAGAACCTTCCAGTAGTTTCTGGCGGTCTGGAAATCAGGTTGTTGGGTGAGAATCTGGACGATGTCCACGACGGAGAAAAACCAGGTTTCGGTCTTCTCGTCGTAGAGGCGGCGGATTTCGCGCTCCTCGAAGATGGCAGGGATGATTTTCATGGCGAATGGGGGTCAGGAAAACAGCTTGCGGTCCAGCGAGCGGTATTGGATCGCCTCCAAAATGTCGGTGGCGCGGATGTTAGGTGAGCCTTCCAGATCGGCCAGCGTGCGGGCGACTTTGAGGATGCGGTTATGGGCGCGGGCGGAGAAGTTCATCTCCTCCATCGCGTGTTCGAGGTAGCCGGTGCTCTCTGCGTCGATCTGGCAATGGACCTTCATCTGGCGCTGGCTCATCGCCGAATTGGTCGCATTCGCGGATTGGCGGAAGCGTTCGGTTTGGATCCGGCGCGCCTGCACGACGCGCTCGCGGATGGTTGCGGATTTCTCGCCGGTGGCGGCGTTTGCCGATAGTTCGCGGAAGTCCACCAGCGGAACCTCCACATGCAAATCAATCCGGTCTAACAAAGGACCGGAGATGCGTTGCCGATAGGTTTCGATCTGGCGTGGCGAGCAGCGGCACTGGCGTTTCGCGTCGCCGTAAAACCCGCACGGGCACGGGTTCATCGCCGCGACTAACATGAATCGCGAGGGAAAAGTCAGCGAGCCGACTGCCCGCGAGATCGTCACGTCGCCATCCTCCAGCGGCTGGCGCATCACCTCGAGGGTCTGGCGGCGGAACTCCGGCAACTCGTCGAGAAACAACACGCCGTGGTGCGCCAGTGAGACCTCGCCCGGCCCGGGATTGGTCCCACCACCTAACAAGCCTGCGTCCGAGATCGTGTGATGCGGCGCGCGGAACGGTCGGGTGGTGAGAAAGGCGCGCTTCGGATCTAACAATCCGGTGATCGAATGGATCTTGGTGGTTTCGATGGCCTCGTCCTCGGTCATGTCCGGCATGATGGTGGGAATGCGTTTGGCGAGCATGGATTTGCCGGTGCCCGGCGGGCCGACCATCAGGATGTTATGGCCGCCGGCCGCCGCCACCTCCAATGCACGCTTCACATGGTGCTGGCCGCGGACCTCGTCGAAGTCCACCTCGTAGGTGCGGTGGGAGTTGAAAAACGCCTGCCGGTCGAGGTGGAATGGCGGAATGACGAGTTCGCCTAGCAGAAAATCCCAAGCGTCCTTCAGGCACCGGATCGGAAACACCTGGATGCCCTCGATCACCGCAGCCTCCGGCGCGTTGGCCTCTGGCACCAGCACCCGCAGCCGCCCGCGCCTCTTGGCTTCCAGCGCGATGGACAGCACGCCTTTCACCGGCCGCACCGTGCCATCGAGACCCAATTCGCCGACCACGCAGCAATCATCACAGTTGAACGGTTTGGTACGGCTGGCCGCCACCATTGCCAAGGCGATGGGCAGATCGAACGATGGACCTTCCTTTTTCAGATCGGCGGGTGCGAGGTTCACGGTTTTCACCCCGTCATCCAAAAACAGCGCGGAGGCACCGATGGCCGAAATCACCCGTTGGGAGGATTCACGTACCGCCGCATCCGGCAGCCCGACCACGATGATCATCGGTTTGTCCGCGCCGCGGGCATTGACCTCGACCTCGACTTCCTGGGCCTCCACTCCGCGCAACGCCGCTGAAAATAGACGGGTAATCATGTGAACAGCCTGACGCTGCGCATTTCAGCCACCTCTGGCAAGCGGAAAGTGGGCGTCTCGGAACGAGCCGCAATGCCTCGGATGCCACCGTGATCGAGGGCAATCGAATCATTCGGCCCCTGGTGGTTTACCGTGGATGGGACACCGGCCGAAAATGTAAAAAATAGTAAGACTTGCGCAGGTGCGGTTTCGCTGGAAAAAGTCCGCATTTTTGCGCTTGCCATTCCGCGTTTTTTTGCGTCGTCTACAGATTGATCACCATCTTTTCATACTCCCGTGAAACTTCCGACATTCCATTTTTTCATGTCCGGCCGAGACTCTCCTCGGTCCACGAGGAAAGCCATCAAGCTGCTGCCGGTCATTGCATTGAGCGCCATTGGCACGGTTTCCGGTCTTGCGGCCAGCATCACCTGGAATGGTGGCGGCGATGACAACAACTGGAGTTCGGCAGCCAACTGGGGCGGCGCAACGCCCGCCAACAACGACGCCCTGACCTTTAGCGGGACCTCCCGTTTGAGCAACTCCAACAATTTGCTGAGCAGCGTCGGCGCGGTGACTTTCAGCACGGGCGGCTTCACGATCAGCGGCAGCGCCCTGACCCTCAACGGTGATTTCACCAACGACGGCAACAACATCTGGGGCATCAACTCGACCTTGGGTGCGGACCGGATCATCACCAGCAATTCCGGCACCCTCACCCTGAGCGGCTCGATCACCAATGACGGCTTCCTCACCACCATCTCCGGCACCGGCAACACCCTGATTTCCGGAGTCCTTGGCGGCTTCGGCGGCCTCGCCAAAACCGGCACTGGCACCCTTACCCTTACCCTTAGCAACGCCAATACCTACACCGGCACCACCTCGATTGCTCCAGGCGCCACGCTCTCCATCAGCCAGGACAGCAACCTTGGCACCGCGCCAGGCTCGGCCACCGCCGGCAGCCTGATGATCGACTCCACCGGCACGCTGGCCACCACCGCGACCTTCACGCTCGACTCAAACCGCGGGATCAAAATCGGCCCAAGCAGCGGCATCGGCAGCGGCATCATCGACGTGGCCGTCGGCACGATCCTGACCTACGGCGGCATCATCACCAGCAGCGGGGCCGGCACCGGCGGCCTCACCAAGGCGGGTGCCGGCACGCTGGTGCTTTCCGGGGCCAATACCTACACCGGTACCACCTCGATCACTGGCGGCATCTTGAAGCTCGGCTCCACCTCCGCCATTCCCTTCGGAGCCGGCAAGGGTGGTGTCGTGGTGGATGCCACCCTCGACCTGAACGGCAATTCCGTTACTGTCAACGGCCTTTCCAGCGTCGGCTCCGGCGGCGTCATCACCTCGGGTGTGGCCGGTGCCATTACCTTCACCGCCGGCGGCAACAATGGCAGCGGCACCTACAACGGTGTCATCCAAAATGGCAGCGGCACGATTGCCTTCACCAAAACCGGCTCCGGTGCGATCACTCTGGGCGGCAACAACGCGTTCACTGGCGGCGTCACGATCAACGGCGGCACCTTGCAACTTGCCAACGCTGGTGCCCTTAACAGCTCCACCCCCAACAGCCTGATCTTTGGCCCGTCTGCCGCAATCGACACCAAGCTGCAACTCAATGGCAACAGCGTGACGGTCAGCAGCCTGGCCACCGACGCCGTGCCGGGCACCGTGGTGGTGGAAAACGCGAATGCCGCGGCCGCCACCCTCACGGTCAATCAGGCTGGCAACACCCTCTTTGCCGGGGTGCTCCAAAACCAGGCAGGCGGAGGCGGCGGAGTGCTTTCACTCACCAAGACCGGGATTGGCAGCCTCACGCTTGCCGGCACCAACACCTATACCGGAACCACCACCATCTCCGGTGGCATGCTTGCACTCACCGGCGGAAGCGCCGTGTTGGACACCGGCGCCGTTGTTCTAACAAACACGGTGGGGGCCACCCTGTTGCTCAATGCCAGCGAAACCATCGGCTCGCTCGCCGGCGGCGGAGCCAGCGGCGGCAACGTGAACCTGCAAAGCCATGTCTTGACCACCGGCGGGGCCAACACGGACACCACCTTTTCCGGCGTGCTTTCCGGCACCGGATCGCTGGTGAAGACCGGCAGTGGCACCTTGACGTGTTGCGCGCGGAATTAACAGGGGTTGAGATTTCAGAATTGAGATCGGAAGATTTTCACGACATTTCGCCACTGACATGGGAAAACAGGTTAATTGTGGTAGTGACAGTGTGAGGTGCGTCATTACCTCCCGTGTCAGGGGCCGACCGGGGCTCTGCCCCGGACCCCGGGATTTTTTTCAGGCATGGCAGAGGGCTCCCGATGGCCGCATTCTGATCAAATTGCAGGGGGCATGGCCACGCGTTGCCGCGGGTCATGCCCCCTGACTTTTTTTGCGACGCCATCGGTCGCCTCTGTTTTGACTATCCCTTGGCGGGTTGCTTCCCAGCATAGCCCGCCTCCGTTTGGTCAAAAGCATCAAGCCCTGAGTGCGGGCACGGAATGGCTATTTTGGCCTGGCCTTCTGGTTGGTGACAACAAGCGGCTGGGCGGGTTCGTCCTGGGCGTTGTGCCGCCAGTGAGGTTGCATGAGCACGGCGTTGACCTGCTTGAGATCGACGATTTTGGTTTGGTCGCGCACCGATTCTATCAGGGATCCGACGCAGAGGTTCTTGACCGCCCGCAACGTGCCTTCGGAAAGGCGCAGGATGAGATTGACGGCCTCGTTGGTGAAGGTTTGGTGCGGGAGGCCCACGAGGTCGAGCTGGTGGTGGATGAAGGCGGTGAGTGCCGTAGGCGCCAGAGCATCGATTTTGGCGGAGTAGGTGACACGGCTTTTGAGATCCTGTTGCGGGCGGAGTTGGAGGGTGGTGTTGAGGGAGAGTTGCCCGATGAGGATGAGGTTGTGGTTTTTCGGGAAGTCTTCCAACATGAGCCTGAGTTTATGGAGCGCATCTACGGGCAGAAGGTGGGCGTCGTCGATGATGGGGATGATGGTCTTGCCTTTGGCGTTTTGGGCGCGAGCCTCGGCGATGAGGCGTGACTCGCATTTGCCGTCGCTGCCGATGGTGTCGAGTTGGAGGGCCTGGCAGAGCAGGCGCAGCAGGTTTGGCCAGGTGTGCAGCGAACGGTTGATGACCGGCGTGATCCATTGCTTTGGATCATGACGGATGATGGCGTTCTTGAGGACGGTTTTGCCGGTGCCGGGTTCGCCGAGGATAAGGCAAAACCCGCCCTGCTGGCTGTGAACTTTCAGGATGTCGAAGTGACGCTGCTGATGATCCAGAAGTGGAGCGTCCTCGTCGATTGAGAAGGGCTGTTGGCTGAGTCCGAAGTAACTTTTGATCATGGTGTTGTTGTATGTTTGGTATTGTGGTTGTCTTGATGTGGGTGACTTTTCAGGGTGGACAAGCTCAGAACACGATGTCGGGGCGGCGGTCGTTGGCGACCATGTCGAGTTTGGTGGCCTCGCCGAGGCGCGCGCCGTCCTGATAGACTACTGGCGGGAAGCCCAGGCCGGCGCGGTCGTGGCGGATGGTGATGGTGGTGTTGCGCAGATCGCGGGGTGCTTCGTAGCGGGTGGCGTTGAAGCTGAAGGTATTGTCGGCGCGGACTTTGCGGGTGCTTTCCAACAGGAAGAGCTCGCTGCCAAACGGACTGGCGGCGAGATAGCGGACGCGGCTCAGGTCCAGGCCGAAGCGGTCGATGGGTTTCATGCCGAGGGTGGAATGCTCGCGGCTGTGATAGGTGTCTTCGACCCAGCGGGTGAACTCGTTGTTGAGTTGCTCCAAGCTGCGGATATGGCTGAGGTCGCGCACCAGGAACTGGTCGCGCACGGTGCGGAAGAAGCGCTCGATCTTGCCCTTGGCGGCACCGTCCCTAACGGGAGTGTGGATCAGCACTGTTGCCAGACGAGTGCAGATCATGGCGAATTCCTTCGAGCAATAGTTCGAGCCGTTGTCCACATAGACCGCCTTGGGGACGCCACGCTTGTAGAGAGCGGTCTGGAAGCAGTCGATGAGGTTGGGGGTGTCGTCGGCCGGATAAAAGGCACCGTGGGGCACGACGCGCGAAGCGTCGTCGATGAAGCAGATGAGGAAGGTCCTGACCGGTTTGCCGCGCAGGCCGGTTTCCAGATAGGGCCCATGGAGGGTGTCGCCCTGCCAGAGATCGTTGGCATGCGGCTTGGCGAAAGCCAGCCGGGCCTTGGTGCTGGTGTGGTCGACGGGTTTGAGGAGCTTGAAGCGGTTGACAATCAAGCGGAAGGTCGTGGCGCCAATCCGCGTGCCCTGGAGCAGGCCGCGCTGTATGCAGGCGCGGTATATCTCCGCGATGTTGTACTTCTTGCCGTGGAAGGAGGGCAGAACCTGTTCGATGGCTTCCAGCAAGTACTCGGGATGGACCTTGCGGCTGGTGCCTTTGTCGGACCTGCCGGTATGATCGGTGACGCCGTTGCGTTGATAGTAATACCACCAGGACTCGATGGTTTTATGGCTGAACTGGTGGGACTTTCCGCATTCATCGGTAAAGGTCATTTGGCTGACCGCCTTGTAGCGGGCCAGTTTGGTATCACCTTCGGCATATTCGAGTGCACCGAGCACCCGCATTCTCAAATAGTTGCTTACGCGTTTCATGGCGGCGGGGAAACTACCGCGGGCGGGCGTCGGACATCGCATCCCGTATCCAGTGGTTGCAAAAAACAGCGCGGACTGGAAAAGTGGTTGAAATTCCAATTCCGACCTAACGGATCCTGCCGGTGACCGGAAATAGGAGTCGCTGAACCGGGAAAGCCGCCCTGGATGGGCGCGAAACGAGCTTCGTTTCCGGCATTATCCGGTGATGGCCGTTTGAAGACCGTTTTGGAATGCGGCGATGGCACAGAACGCCTTCGGAAAAGCCGCAGCGAGATGATGAAGTGTGAACAGGTCGGGTTGACCGTCGGATTTGCCCGGCGGCGGAACCAGAAGACAAAGCCGCGTCCGGATATGGGCCGCGAGATTGCGCCATCTGGCAACCCACCGATAGGCGGTGCTGATCGAGATGTCCCGTGCCGCAACAAGCCACGCTCCATGGGTGGACCGACCCGCCGCAACCGTCCTAACCAAATCAAGGAGTTTGAAGGTTCTCAATGAGCAGTGAGGGATGACGGTGTCCCAATACACGGGAAATGTCCTGCCACAGCCTGGGTTCGAATAGCGATTCGAGCACAACAAACGCAGGCCTCTCGTGGTCCTTTCATCACCCGATGCCGCATAACCCCAAAGGTGGCCGTGGACGACAACCGCAGAGGGACACTTGCAATGCCGGCATCCGGCGGCCTTGATTTTGGCGCAGAGGTTCAGGCGCTCCAACGAATTGGGTTCAAGAAAGCGAACGAACTTCATCGCTGCACATTAGCACACCACGCAAGTCCGCATTATCCGCGATTGTCACAAGTCGCCAGTCTCAACAAGACGGGTTTATCAGTGTTCCACGGCCCTAACATGGAGGAGAAAACCACTGTTCAACCCGGTCTCAATAACAAAAAACCATCCTGTGGAACAATTGTGCCGGATTAACGTAGGGATTCGGGCAAACCCTCCCTGCGTCAATTGTGCGAAAAACAGCCCGATTCTTCCGACGAAGGGTTGTTTTTTACA
>CAISTY010000096.1 GCA_903888515.1 Akkermansiaceae bacterium
CGGTTTCCAACCGCCAGCCGATGCAAGAATATTGGGCATGGCGGTTGGAAACCGCCGCCACGCGTCAGAACGTCTTGCGCAAGTGCGAGGGCAGGATATTGAGTTGTTCGCGGTATTTGGCGACAGTGCGGCGGGCGACAGTGATGCCTTGTTTGGCGAGCGCTTTCATCAGGGCTTCATCGGAATGCGGTTTGGCGGGGTTTTCCGCCGCAACCAATTGTTGGATCGCCTCGCGCACGCCGCCGTTGGAAACCTCCGAGCCATCCTCGGTCTGATAGCCCGTGGCAAAGAAAACCCGCATTTCCAGCAACCCTTGGGGTGTGAGGATATATTTACCGGCAACCGCCCGCGAAATAGTGGTGCCGTGCATGCCGAGTTCGTCGGCGATGTCGTTCATGGTGAGCGGACGCATGTGGCGGGCACCGTGCTTGAAAAAGCCCGCTTGGTGTTCGATGAGTTTGTTGGCGATGGCAAGAATGGTTTCCTGGCGCAGGGAAATCGAGCGGATCAAGCTGCGGCCGTCGCGAATATTATCCCGCAGGAATTGCCGGGCTTTCGCATCCAATCCAGTCTTGCCGATCATATCCTTGTAGAAATCATTGATCCGCAGGTTAGGCAAATTCTCGCCGGTGAGACGGGCTTCCAGATGACCGTCGGTGTTGCGTTCGATAATCACATCCGGCAGTACGTAAGGATTTTCCGTGGGATCGAAATCTCCTCCGGGATTGGGTGTTAGACGGCCGATCCGTGACGCGGCTTCGGCGATGCGCTCGACGCTGGTGCCCAGTGCTTTCGCGATTTGCGGATGACGCTTGCGGGCGAGATCCTCGAGATGATCCCGGACGATTTTATATTCCAGGGTGTTGGTGCCGCTGTCGCGTTCCAGTTGCAGGAGCAGCGATTCGGCAATGCCGGATGCGCCGACCCCGGCCGGATCAAACGACTGGATCAGCTTGAGCGCGGCATTCATGTGGACGGCCGGGATATGGAGTCTGCTTCCCAAGCTATCGACCGGAAGATCCAGAAAACCACGACTATCAAGGTTGCCCAGAATAGCCAGCGCCGCCTCGCGCACTTCGGGCTCCACCATCGCAAGATCGAGTTGCTGCTGCAAATGCTGCTGCAAGGTTTTCGGAGCGACGATTGAATCGTAGATCCGTTGGCGGCGCTCCTCGTCGTCCTGCGTCCATGGCGCGGATTTCCCCTCAAGTATCGTCCGGTCGCGCCAGTCGTCGTCGGTTTCATTCAGCTTCGCCAACGAATCCTCCGCGCCGGCGTCTGTCCCATCATCGAGGGAAATAGATTCCGTCATGTCTTCGAGAACCGGATTCGTTTCCAGCGCCTGGCTGATGATTTGCCCGAGTTCCAGTGTGCCGGCCTGCAGGATCTCCAGACTCTTGCGCATCTGTGGCGCGAGCGTCTGCTGCTGCGTAAGGGTATGCTGTAGGGAAACGTTGGCCATGGCCGGCATCACGATGCCGGCCACATACTAGGACCAATCCGCGCAATGAGAAGCAAAATACGTGCCAGAAGATGAAAATACCGATTATCCGAAATATGCCACGCCCGCTTCGAAGATCGGTTGGTATTTGGCACCGGGGATGTTTTTTGCGACGTGGGTGCCGACGCGTTCCGAGTGGGCCATTTTGCCGAAGACGCGTCCGCACGGGGAAGTGATGCCTTCGATGGCGGCGAGTGAGCCGTTCGGGTTGATGCGAATGTCCATCGACGGGATGCCGTTGGCATCACAGTACCGGGTGGCGATCTGGCCGTTGGATGCGAGTTGCGCGATGATCTCGGCGGAAGCGAAAAACTTTCCTTCGCCGTGGGAAATCGGGACGCTGTGGATATCCCCGACCCGGGTGTTGGCTAGCCACGGCGAGTGGGTATTGACGACACAGGTGTTCACATAACAGGAAACATGGCGGCCGATGTCGTTGTGAACTAGGGTCGGGCGGGATGCGGGATCGTGAAGAGAACAGGCTGGAAGCCCGTTCTCCGAGACAGGCGGGACGCCTATCCTCCCATAGGGTACGAGACCGGTTTTGATGAGGGCTTGGAAGCCGTTGCAGATGCCTAGGATCAGGCCGTCGCGGTTGTGGAGCAGATCCATGATGGCGTCGGCCACCCGCGGGCTGCGGATGATGGTGGCGATGAACTTGGCGGAACCATCCGGTTCGTCACCGGCACTGAAACCACCGGGTAACATCAGGATTTGCGAGCAGCGGATTG
Organism: Akkermansiaceae bacterium; assembly: GCA_903888515.1. Lineage (GTDB taxonomy): Bacteria > Verrucomicrobiota > Verrucomicrobiia > Verrucomicrobiales > Akkermansiaceae > Luteolibacter. Next base: position 2,233 of record CAISTY010000096.1, read on the forward strand.
CCGTCGTGAGCGCGGTGAGCGATTCCGCGATGTGGTTCGCAGTTAGGTTGCGGAAGACGAGGATTTCCGCGTCGGCCCCGGCATTCATGAAAGCCTTGGCGGAGTCGTATTCACTGTTGGTGCCGGGGAAGGCGGGAATCACGACCTTCGGGCGGGTGGTTTTGTAGCGGCATACAATAGGACCTATAGGACCTATAGGTCCTATAGGCCGTATAGGACCTATAAGTCCCATAGGGCTTTGCGGGGAGAGTTCCGGCTTTGTCGGATAGACCGGTTCGAGGGTGGCGGTCCAGGCGGCCCGCAGTTCTGTTAGAGAACGGGACTCGCCGTTGCAGGTGAGGACGGGCTCGGCGGTGGTGTGGCCGATGACCTGGGCGTTGAGCGAGGATGGCAGGGGGTCGGTGTGCTCGATGAGGAAGGCGCAGTGGCGTTCGGTGAAAAGATTGGGAGAGAGGGCTTGGCTGATGGAATCCGCCACCACGAAACCGATGCCATTGCCTAGAGCCATTTTGGCGAGGGCGGCGGCGAGACCGTCGCGGCCGATGTGATGGAGTGCGAAAATGATTCCTTGCGTATTGAGTTGGTGGAGTTGTGCCGCGACCTGTTTGAGCGCATCGAAATCGGGCAGGAGATCGGCATCACGCGGGATATCTATCAGAGAGACGGTAGAGCCGGCTTGTTTGAACTCGGGCGACAGCGCGAGGCTGGCCAGGCCGGGCGCAAGGGCGAAAGCAACGAGCGTGGGCGGGACGTCGAGTTCGTTGAAGGAACCCGACATCGAGTCCTTGCCGCCGATGGCGGCGAGGCGCAGCGAGTGCTGGGCGTGGAACGCACCTAACAATGCAGCGAAAGGCAGCCCCCAGCGCCGGGGGTCGGTGCCGAGTTTCGGAAAGTATTCCTGGAGTGTGAGACGGATGTCTGTTAGGCGGGCACCTGCGGCGACCGCCTTGCAGACCGCCACGGTCACGGCATAAACCGCGCCGTGAAAGGGTGATTTTTCTGATAGATAGGGGTCGAACCCCCAACTCATGTAGGTGCAGACATCGGTTTCCCCGACTAACAAAGGCAGCTTGGCGACCATCGCATCGGGCGGCGTGAGCTGGTGTTTGCCGCCGAAGGGCCAGAGCACGGTGCCCGCGCCTACCGAACCATCAAACAATTCGCCGAGGCCTTTTTGGGAACAGATGTTGAGGTCTGCGAGATGTGCGGCAAGAGACGGCGCGGGACGCTCCTGGCACGGTCTGGAGCAGGATGCTCCAGCCACGGGTGAATTTACATGGACCCTGGCGGTCTGTTGGACGCCGTGGGTGTCGAGAAAGGCGCGGGACAGATTGACGATGGTTTTGCCGCGCCAGTGCATGACGAGGCGGCCGTTGTCAGTGACGTTGGCGACATGAACGCACTCGAGGTTTTCCTGATCCGCCGCGCGGATGAAGTGGTCGATTTCCGATGGATCGACACACACGGCCATGCGTTCCTGGGATTCGGAAATGGCGAGTTCGGTGCCATCGAGGCCGTCGTATTTTTTTGGCACGGCATCGAGGTTGATTTCGAGCGAGGGGGCGATTTCTCCGATGGCCACGGAGACGCCGCCGGCGCCGAAGTCATTGCATATTTTGATTTTGCGGGCGAGTTCCGGGTTGCGGAACAGGCGTTGGATTTTGCGTTCGGTGGGGGCGTCGCCCTTTTGGACTTCGGCGGAGTTTTCCAGCGCGGTAATGGTATGTTCCTTGGACGATCCGGTGGCGCCGCCGACACCATCGCGACCGGTGCGCCCGCCGATGAGCAGGATCACATCGCCGGGAGCAGGCGTGCCGCGGAAAACCTGGGAACGCGGCGCGGCGGCGACCACCGCACCGATTTCCAAGCGCTTGGCGACGTAGCCGGGGTGATAGATTTCCGCCACCTGGCCGGTGGCCAATCCGATCTGGTTGCCATACGACGAGTAACCGCGCGCGGCGATCTGACAGATTTTCTTTTGCGGGAGTTTTCCGGGAAGAGTTTCCGGGAAGGGTGTTAGAGGATTGCCGGCACCGGTAACGCGCATTGCCTGATAGACATAGGCACGACCGGAAAGCGGATCACGGATGCAACCACCGAGGCAGGTGGCGGCCCCCCCGAACGGCTCGATCTCGGTGGGATGGTTGTGGGTTTCGTTCTTGAACATGACGAGCCAGTCCTCGGTAGTGGAAGACGATTGAACCGCCAAGTCGCCAAGTGCGCCAAGGTGAGAGGGAGGATGTTGGATTTGAGATTTGAAATTTGAGATTTCAGAGTCGGGATTTGAAATCTGAGATTTCAGATTTGAGATTTCAGGGTTGGGTTTTGAAATTTGAGATTTGAAATCCGAGATTGCCACGGGCACCACGATGCAGGCGGCGTTGACTTCCTCGGAGACTTCGAGGTTGTCGAGCTCGCCGGAGGCGCGCAGTTCGCGCATGCCGATGAGGGCGATGTCCATCAGGGTGATGGGTTTGTCCTCGCGGCCGAGATGTTGGCGGGTGGTTAGATAGGTTTGCCAGGCGCGCTGGATGGGTTCGGTGCCTTCATCGAAAGTAACATCGTGGATTTTTGTGAGAAAAGTCGTGTGGCGGCAGTGGTCGGACCAATAGGTGTCAAGCATCCGGATTTCGGTGATGCTGGGGTCGCGCATTTCGTCATCGCGGAAATAGGTCTGGCAGAAAGCGACGTCAGCGGCGGACATGGCGAGGCCGAGTTCGGCGCGGATGGTGGCGGGGGGGTGGGTGGCGAAACCCGTTAGAATGGCGACGTCCGGGGGTGCACATGGGGCTTGGCGGTTGCAAACCGCCGCCACGGGCACTTCATGCGAATCCACGGCATTGATGACGTAGGCCTTGACGCTGGCGATTTCATCGGCGGAAAGGCTGCCCTCGAGAACGATGACCTTGGCAGAGTAAACGGTGGGGCGCTCCTTGCCAGTGAGGATTTGAATGCACTGTGCGGCGGAGTCCGCACGTTGGTCGAATTGGCCGGGGAGATACTCGACCGCGAAGGCATGTTCGTTTTCCCCGAGTTCCAAAGAACGGGTGCTTGCATCCACCTGCGCTTCCGTTAGAACATGACTGGCGGCATCGTTGAACTCCTCCTCGCTGAGGCCCTCGATGTCGTAACGCTGGACCACCCGGACGCGTTGCAGTCCGGGCAGGCCCAGCGACTCGCGAAGATCGTGCATAAGATGGCGGGCCTCCGCGTTGTGGGCGGCCTTTTTTTCAACGAAAATGCGTTTCATCAGCGGCGGGACTTGGGGAAGCACCGGATGCTAAAGCAGCGGACCGGGAGGGCAAGCGGAATGGCGGAAGAAAGCGGGAATGGGGTGTATGTGATGGCAAGAAATCACTTCGGCATCGCATAACGGAAAACCCGGGAACTGACGCAGTCGATGATCAGGATCGCGTTCCCATGATCGACGATGAAGGGGACCAATTCGATGCGTTCCTTCCCGGCCAGGCCCTCGATGCGGATGGCCCCCACCACTTCCCCGCTGGCTTTGAACACATAACAGAATGGACTCGGCGGGTCGAAATCTCCCGTCGCAACGATATGCGTCCCGTCAAACGCGATTTTTGACAAGTCGGCACCCTCTGAGAAATCGATGGTGCGGATCGGTGTGCCATCCGCTTGATAGAGAGTGATGGTCTCCGTGGGAAGATGACTCGGCGGCAACGGAAAGGGTTGCGGCCAACCGGAGAGGGATGCGTCTGTGGACGAGCCACTGCGCACCGCGATCGATCCGTCGGGGGCAAAACACACAGCGCCAATAATATCGAGCCATTGCGCATCGGCGCGATGCGTGAGGGCTGCGACCTCGGACTTGTTGCCGTCCCTCTGCACGAGGCGGGCCACCGGGTTGTAGTCGGTGATCAGGATGCGGGTGGACTTGGGCTGGGCGTGCCACTTCTCGTCATTACCCTCACGCGACGGGGCGAGTAATTTTTCATCAGGAATTCCTTGTGAGGAAAAGTGCAGGAATGATCCGCCGTGGGGATTCGGTTTCTCCGGTTCACCTTTTGAATTCGCTAGAGTCTTGCTGAGCTTCACGAACACCTCTCCCTGATCGTCCACGGTGAGTGAGGTGCCATAGTTGGTTTCAACCCTGTTCACCTTCCCGGACTTGCAGATATGGAGTGGCTTGCCACCGCCGTCATAGACATGGACATTGCCGGTCTTATACTCGAGTGCGTGGATCCGCTCATCGGGTCCCAATGCGACCGCCGCGATTCGATCAAGCGGTTTCTTGTCGGAACCTAGCAGAAAGAACTCCCCGGGTTTCCCGGTGTCCACGGGCGGGATGTTCTTTGGAGGGCTTTCCTCATCGTCTTGGGGCAGCGCCCATGGGATGCGCTTCACTTCGGCCACACTCCAGGAAACGTCGCGCTCCGATTCAGCCTTCAGAACCTGATAGGTCACCCGCTCCTTGGTATCACCCAGATAGATGTCATATTGCGCAAACGGCTCCGGCGGCGGTGGCGCGGGGGGCTTGGCATCCTGAGCGGGCGGAGTTGAGGGACCGGCTGGTGTTGCAAATGGATCCTCGGGAGCGGCCTCGGCGGGATCCGAAGCAACGGGTGGCGAGAAGCGCGAGACTGATAGAATTTGATAGGGCACACTCCCGCGGTAGGTGGCGTTGCCCTCCTCGCGGACTTTGTTTGTGTGGTTGACCGACCAGATCAACTTCCCCCGGTCATCCATCACCCCGAAGACCGTCCCCTCGATCTTCGTGTCCCAATTCATGTGCTCCAATTGAACCAGCAAAAGCGGCGAATCCGGGATGACCCGGGCTGTTTCGCAATAGAGGTCCGCCGGCATGCCATCCACCACCGGCACCACGGCCGATACGAGACAGCCCTCGCCCAAATGATAGTTTCGGAAGACGTCTTGGATGCGGATGATCATGCGATCATTCCGCGCATCAAACAGAAGTTGTTGTGCACTGAGCGGAGGGTAGCCAACAAAAAACGTGGATCCACGCCGACTGGTTTCCTCATAAACCATGGTGCCTTTCACATCGAGGATACGGACGAGGAACTCCCCCGCGTCACCCGCCATCGCCCACGGATCCCCTCCCATCGGGCCCTTGCTGTAGCCAAACCCGCCGACGTCCCCAGCGTCATTGACGCAGGCTTGCCAAAAGGTGAATGGCAGTTCGCGTTTCCAAGCAATCTCCTTGGTATCCCGCCTGGTGAGCATGGCCATGCATGGCCCTGATCCGTAGCGCTGACCCGGTTTGACTTCGAGGAGGTAGGTGCCCTTCGGGGAAAGCACCTGATAGGGCTGCAGCACCGGGACGTGAGGGGGATATCCGCCATGGACCGAACCCGCCAACACCGCCACCAGCATGGCTAGGGCGGCAACGCGAAAATGACGCAGCACGTTCATGTCAACGAAGCTAAGAGCACATGCCGAGCGCTTTGTCATGGAGCCGGGCCAACTCGGCCGGCGGCATGGGGCTGGGGTCGGGATACTCGAAGAATTTCCCTTCGAAGTTGCGCAGGGTGACGCTGCCGGGCGCGGTGTCTATCAGATAGTTCGGGTTGATGGGGATTTTACCGCCGCCGCCGGGGCCGTCGATGACGAACTGGGGGACGGCGTAGCCGGAGGTGTGGCCGCGCAGTCCTTCGATGATGGCGACGCCTTCCGCGACGGTGGTGCGGAGGTGTGACGAGCCGTTGATCAGATCGCACTGATAGAGATAATACGGCCGGACGCGGCACATCAGAAGTTTGTGTACCAATGCTTTTTGGACGTCCACCGAATCATTCACACCACGCAGCAGCACACTCTGATTGCCTAACGGAATTCCGGCGTCGGCCAGGCGGCCGAGCGCATCGCGCGCTTCCAACGTGAGTTCGCGCGGGTGATTGGTATGGATGGAAATGAACAACGGGTGGTGTTTTTTGAGCATGGCGCACATTTCCGGAGTGATCCTCTGGGGCAGGAAAATCGGGATGCGCGAGCCGATGCGGATGAACTGGATGTGCGGGATCGCCCGCAGGCGGGTGAGAATCCTGTCAAGCCGCACGTCGGAAAAGAGTAACGGATCGCCGCCGGAAAGCAGCACGTCGCGCACCTGCGGAGTCGTTTCCAAATACCGGAACGCCGCTTCCCACTGGGTTTCCAGATGCTGCTCGCCCACACCCGAAACCATGCGGGAACGGGTACAGTAGCGGCAATACGACGCGCAATGGTCGGTTAGAAGAAACAGGACGCGGTCCGGGTAGCGGTGGACGAGACCTGGCACGGGCATGTGGGAGTCCTCACCGCATGGGTCCGCGCGTTCTTCCGGTGCGCTCCAGCCTTCCTCGATGCGCGGGACGACTTGCCGCCGGATCGGGCAAGCCGGATCCTCACGATCGATTAGATTGAAAAAATGCGGGGTGATCGACATCGCAAGCTTGTGCCCCGCGAGCAGGACGCCGGCGCGTTCCTCGTCGGTTAGACGGAGGCGTGCTGCGAGGTCGGTGAGGGTATCCACCCGGTTGCGCAACTGCCACTTGTAGTCACTCCAGTGGTTCATCGCCTCCCGGGGCCAGTGGCCCGGGGCATGGGAGATGAAGGCGGAGTCGGGGTCGGATGGGAGTGTGGGGTCCATCGTCAGTCTTACGGGTTGGGAGGTTCTGCGGATGCGGGGGGGGGCTCCGGGTCATCCTCGATTTCGGATTCCACCTCGATGCCCTTTCTCATTTTCTGGGAAATCCACGGGCGAATCATGCCATAGAGCAGATACGCGCTGAACAGCACCACCGGCATGATGTAGTGAAACTGCACGGTGATATAAATTAGCAGTACGGTGATGACAATCGCGCCCAGGGTGCCGCGCGTCCGCCAGCCGATCTTCTTGAAGCTCGGATAACGAATCGAACTGATCATCAACAGCGAAAGTCCGAGCATCACCCCGGCAAGGACGAATTTCCAGACCCCGAGTTCATGGTCGTTTTCATAGAGATCGATGAGCAGGAACGTGAGTGAGGCGATGAACCCCGCAGCCATCGGGATGGGCAGTCCGTGAAAATCACTGGAATCGCCGGGTTTTTTCGGCAGGGCGGCCAGACAATTGAATTTCGCGAGGCGCATGGCCCCGCAGATCAGATAGATCAGGGCGATCGCCCAGCCGATGTTTTTCGGCAGCGGGAACAGCACCGCGCGGGACAAGAGCATCGCCGGAGCCATGCCAAAGGAGATGATGTCGGCCAACGAGTCGAACTCCCGTCCAAATGGGGAATCATGGCCGCCAAAGCGGGCCAAACGACCGTCCAGCATGTCAAACAAACAGGATCCGAAAATCAACAGGATCGCGTATTCGTAATAGTCACGCGAGATTTCATAGTATTGCTTGGCGGAAAGAGGTCCATGATCGGACATTTCCACCTGCACCTCGATGAGCCCCTTGAAAATCATCAGCACGGCGAAAAAACCGCACGCCAGATTGCAGGCCGTCATCAAGTTCGGCAACAAGTAGATTCTGACTCCGTCCGGCTTGTGTTCCGTCGACATGGGAGACACAGTATAATCCGCCCGGAAGGTCGTTTCAAGAGCAATGCCTTGGAGGACGGGCAGCCATGAAAGCGTCCCTGCCGGACAGGCTCTTGCGCTCAAGCGTGCAGGATTTTCGGAACGACCGGGGCGCGCAGACGGTGCGCCTGCGGGAAATTCGAACCCAACAGCGGGCGGCAGTAGTTGCGGAAATCATCGGTCACGCCGTTGCTGGCCTCATTGATGAAGTGGTCCGGCATGTGGCGGGTCTTGCCGGCCACCCGGTGGATCGGGACCAGTTCGTAATCCACGCTGTAGTCCAGCACCGGGCGGCGTATGACCACCGTGCCATCGACGTTGTCCCACATCGCGTATTCAACGGCTTTTTCTCCGACCTCACGCGCTTCCTGCGCATCCCGGTCCGACCTGCATCCGATGAAGGAGCGCTGGAGATAACCGAGCGTGTCCGCGCGCACACGCTTGATGTTGAGGCCTTTTTTGATGGCCTGCGTGAGCACATCCCCCAGCGCGCCGGTGCCGGAAAGCTGGACATTGCCGTGCGCGTCACGTTCTTCCTCGCCCATCAACTTGCTGATCATCGGCGTGCCCTCCGCATCGGAGATGCCTTCGGAAACGGCAATCGTGCAAAGACCGAATTGCGCATAAACGCGGTCCACGTCCGCGAGGAAACGATCCGTGTCAAAGGCACGTTCCGGCACATAGACCAAGTGCGGACCATCATCGAGGTATTTCCGCGCCATCGCCGCCGCCGCTGTTAGAAAACCCGCGTGGCGTCCCATCACCACACCGATGTAAACGCCCTTGAGTGCCCGGTTGTCGAGGTTCACCCCCATGAAGGCCTGCGCCACGTAACGGGCGGCGGAGCCAAATCCCGGGCAGTGGTCGTTTTCCATCAGGTCGTTGTCAATCGTCTTGGGAATGTGGATGGCACGCAGTTCGTAGTTTGCCGCCTTCGCCTGTTCATTGACAATGCGCACGGTGTCCGACGAGTCGTTGCCGCCGACATAAAAGAAATAACGGATATCGTGGACCTGCATCACCTTGAACATGCGCGCACAGTAATCCTCGTCCGGCTTGTCCCGCGTGGACAACAACGCCGATGACGGGGTGTCGGCCACTGCTTCGAGGTTGTGGGTGGTCTCGCGGGTCAGATCGACGAAGTCTTCCGCGACGATCCCCCTCACGCCGTGAACGGCACCATACACCGAGGTCACCTGGTTGAATTTGCGGGCCTCCATTGCGACACCCACAACACTTTGGTTGATCACATGGGTGGGTCCCCCACCCTGTGCCACTAATACTTTGCCTTCTAAACGACTCATGCGGCGCGAAGAATTGACGATCCGCGGACAGATGCAAGCCTTGAAACACCGATTTCGCAATCACCTCATGATGATGAAAAAAACCTGCAACTCTACGGAGCCACGGCGGTTGAATCCATATTGTATTCCCATCTTATGAAAAATCCTTGGATCTTCCCTGCAGCAGCGTTGGCGATTGGAGCCGTCGGCGGATATATTTCCGGTAAAAACACCAGCACGGATTCCGGCGGGAATCCATCGACCAGCGGGAAAACCGTCCTCAGAACGCGTTCCTCGAGCCGTTCTGACAACCCGGCGGCAGAACAGTCCGGCAAACATTCCAACCGTCCCACGGGAACCGAGGAAATCTCCCGGATGCCAGGCAACTCGGGCCGCATCAAGGCATTGATGGAGTTTTATGAGAACCTCACGCCCGACCAACTTGCGGAAGAAGCCCGCAAGCTCGATAGCCTGCCGATGAATGAGCGCATCATGGCTTCGATCCTGCTCTTCGGACGCTGGGCCGAAAAAGACCCGACTGCGGCCATGGCCTATTCCAACTCGATCGGCTTCACCGGAATGTTTGTGCGTCCGACGATCCTCCAAAGCTGGGCCAGCGTGGACCCGGCCAACGCGGCCAATTACTATGCGTCCAATCCGCGGGAATTTGCCATGATGGGCATGATGGGCGGAGGCCGCGGGCCCATGGGGGGGGGCCAGAGTGGCGCATCGATCATTGCCAGCGAGTGGGCCCGCCAGGATCCCGCCGCAGCCATGGCTTGGGCCAACTCTCTAACCACCACTAACGACAAAAACCATGCGATGGAGTCCGTCATCGGCGAAGTCGCCAAGACCGATCCGCAAAAGGCGGTGGCGATGCTGGCCGCGATGGACAGCACTGACAAAGGCGATGCCTACCGGTCGGTCGCAGCGCAGTATGGCGCTGCCAATTTCAGTGAAGCGCAAGCGTGGATCCGCACGCTCCCGGCCGACGATCAAGCCGCAGCCCTTGCTTCGGCGATTGGCGGACTTTCTAACAAAGATCCGCAGGCTGCGGCAAAGCAAGTGGGGCTGATGGAGGCGGGAGATGCCAAGAACGGGGTCATCACCTCGGTAGTGGAGGATCTGGCGCGGATGGATCCAAAGGCGGCCGCGGTTTTCCTCAAACAGCAAGACAGCGAGAAAGCTCAGCGGGACGCCATGCGGCAGTTGATGCCTACCTGGGTCGCCCAAGACCCGAGTGCCGCCCTTGCCTATGCCAACTCCTATGAGGCCGGGGATGTCCGCGACAGTGCGCTCCAATCCTATGTGTTCAGCAATAACAGCGTCGCTCCCGCAGAGTTGTTGAAGGTGGCCGAGACCATCACCGATGAAGGGGACCGCTCCCGCTCCGTCGGCATCGCCGCAGCTCGCTGGATGCGCGAGGACGCAACGGCCGCCAAAGCCTATATCCAGCAAGCCACCTCCATCCCCGAAGATGCCAAAACACGCATCATCGAAGGCCGCAGCATGTTTGGCGGCGGTGGTCGTGGCCAACGCGGCGGCAACACTCCCGCCGCTCCCGCCGCTCCCGCTGGCGGCACGAACTGATCCCTTTCCCGCAGCGGATCCACTTCAACCCAGCACCCTGCAAAACAACCGCGGACCTTGCGGAACGCGGTTGTTTCTGGAATGTGTTATAAAACCAGGAAACTCTCAGGCGGTAGCGGCGCGGGCGCCGGCGCGGGCCTTTCGGATCATGCTGTTGACCGTTTCGGACGGTTTGGCACCCACCGCGAGCCATTTTTCAGCCATCGCCAGATCGATCGTGAAGTTGGTGCCTTCCTGGAGCGGATCGTAGGTGCCGAGTTGCTCGATGTAGCGACCGTCGCGACGCTTGCGGCTGTCAACGGCAACGATTTTGTAATAAGGGCGGTTACTGGTGCCCTTGCGGCTGAGTCGGATGGATACGGACATGATAAAACTCGATTGCGTGCCCCGGGATCGCGGGCGGGCATGGAGATTGCAGAATCTCCGCCGGCTTGCCAAGCAGAATCTTGAGGAATTTTCAAAGCGGCGGCAATTCCTTGAATGGATTGAACACCTTGAGGCCCGGGCGACGGAAGTCGTCCTCGTTGCCCGTGACGATGGTGAATCCATATTTCCGGGCGGTCGCGGCAATATAGCCATCCTCCACCGGCATGCGTTTTCCTAGATCCTCAAGCATTTTTTCCTGATCCGCCCACACATGCGCCACCCCAACATTGAATCCGTAAATCCTTCCCTGCATGGCCGCGATCAATCTCGTCAACCAGATCTGCAACTCGATCCGTTGTTTGCCCTCCTTGGTTCGCACCCAGTATGCCAGTTGGGCGATCACCACCGCGCTGGTGTGACATCGGTCCTTTTCCTCCCGCAGCCAGGCGATCACTCGTGGATCACCGTTTTTTTTCGCCGGTTGGGACAGCACGTCGGTATTCAACATCCAGTTCACAGCGGTTTCATCTTTTTGAACTCACGCTTGCGAGGCGGCACGTCATCCATGGACACCGGGCAATTCGCCAGCACGTCCAACCAGTCTTCACTGCCCGGCAAACGGCGGAAAACCACCGCGTCTTCCTCGGCATCAAAGCGTACCTCAAAACTATCCCCTGCGCTTGCCGGGATCAATCCGGCAGGCAACGTCAGCCTCCGTTTGGAATCCATAATGACAATCATGGTGGGATTGTCCCACCGGGACGGTGCCGTGTCAAGTTTTTGAAATACTTCTTCCTCGACCGACTGCCGCCGGGCACCCACGTCCTTGAAACCGCCGCCCGCGTCCAACACGCCGGCATCTATCAAACCGGCAGTGCCGAAATCCGCTGCCTCTACGCCCCCGAATTCAGCGCCCACAGCGGGAGTGTCGCCATCGAGGTGACTCCGTAGAAAGTGGTCATTCGTCCTGATTTAGGCTTGCAGTTCCACCACATGTCCACACCCGCCTCGCGATTTATGAATTTTTGAAATTCAACCGGGGTGAAGGCCGTTGAAAAGGCCGGAGGCCGGACCGGAGGACGGGAAAGGTGGTTGGTTTCTCCGCCCTGGAGAAACCCGGGCTCTAACATGGAGCGGCGGGTTTGCGCGCCATGCACCGGGCGTAGACGAATTCAGGATCCAGGTCAACTCCGCACGGCCATTCAATGGTGTCGAAGGCAACCCGAACCAGTCCGAAGGAATCATGGTCCTTAAGGCGCTGAAAGACACCGAAATCGAGCATCGGGCGCATATCGAGCACCCCATCCTCGCCGTTATCGAAAAACACCGTCAGAGTATGGTTGTCGCCGGGAATCACCGCTTTGACTGAAGGGTACATGTTTTGAATTCCTATTGCAGAGGTTGAATCTTGAATGGTTCTTCTCCGTTCATCACGAGCTGCCAATCGGCCATTAGCGCATCTTGATGCAATTCGGCCCACGCCAGGGTCAGTTTGGTTTGCCTGCGGGGGAGTTTGCCCTCAATGATCTCACATGTGCGAATGTCCACGGAGGCCTTGTAATCGTTGTAGTAAACATGGAAATGTGGAGGCGGATGTTCCCCTGGGGCAAAATACATGCGGATGATGATCCCGTAGAACATTGAAATGGTAGGCATCGGCATCTTTCCTTCCTGTCCTGGATTCATTGATTGCAGCACGATCCGCAGGGATTTTGCATGCCCTTGAATATACCCATCCGTCTTGAAGCGCCAAAGATTTTTTTCATGATGACTGATTACCGAACACCAGCCCCGTCACTCCTGAGTATCCGGCCGGGAGATGAGTTCGGTGACGCTGTCTTCGAGTTGTTTGAGGATAGCTGGGTCTTCGACTTTGCGGCCGTCGCGGGTGGTGATGTAGAGGGTGTCCATGGCGACACCTTTTTCGGTGCAGATGCGGGCGTGGACGGTGTTGAGACCGTATTGGTTGATGGTGTGGAAGAGATCGTGCAGCAGGCCGATGCGGTCGAGCGCCTGGATTTCCACGGTGGTGCAGGTCGGGTGGAGGTCGTTGCTGACATAGGCCTGCACGGGCACCGGGATGCCCTGATCGTTGCGCGGTTTGAGGAAATTGACGCGGCGGCGCAGGTAGCGCTCCGGATCGTAATCGGTGGTGGCGATGATGTCCTCGAAGGTCTCGAGGAAGCGCTTGCGGGTGGAAGCGGTAGACACCGTTTCGAAGTTGGTGGTGCAGACACGGAAGATGTTGACCACGATGCCATCGCTGCGGGTGAACAGGTCGGCTGATAGAATGTTGATTTGCTCGGACGCCAGTGCACAGCAGATTTTTTCCAACAACAATGGTTTGTCGCGCGTGGCGAGCACCAACTCCGTGGAACCCTTGTCGGGGTGGTCGATCCACTTGAAGCACGACGCGAAGGGGTCCGCGCTGTCCGCTTCGCGCTGTAGAAAATGCCGGACGGTACGCACTTGGGTGACAATATGGGCCGCCTGGCGGAAATGGAACGCGGACGCGGGCATGCGCTCGAAGTGGCGGTCAATGTCAGGGTGGTAGTCCGCACGCATGATGCCGATCACCTCGTCACGCAGCGCGAGACGGTCGGCATCGAGCTTCTGCGTATATTTCTCCCGTCCGCCTTCGAGGAAATTGCGGGTGGCGGAGTGGAGTTGCAGCATCAGGCTTTCTCTCCAGCCGCTCCAGGCGTCGGGCGCTGTGCCGTTAGAATCAGCGTAGGTGAAAAGCAACAACGCGTCGAGGTTGGAACGGTTTTTGACGATGGAAGCAAAATCCGCGATGACCTCCGGGTCGTCGAGATTGCGGGTAGTGGCGGTGCGCCAGAACGCAAGGTGGTTGTCCACAAGGAACATGATCAAGCTGCGCCGGGATCCTTGAATCTGCAGCCGGTTGCACAGGCGGGCGGCCAACATGGCGGACCCGTCGATGTGTTCGCGGACGTTTTCGGCACGCCCGGTATCATGGAGAATGACCGCAAGATAGAGTGCGTAGGGATCCTCTATCTCATGGAAAAGCCGCCGGTACATTTCCCGCTGCGGATCGTTTTCCGCGATGAGTTGATCGAGTTGTTCGACGCAGCGCAGCGTGTGTTCGTCCGCGGTATAGCGGTGGAAAAACTCGTGTTGGACGAGGCAGTCCAGAGCACCGAACTCAGGCAGGTAGCGGCCGAGGAAGCCGATCCGGTGCATGAGGCGCAGGATGCGGGCGACGTCGCCCTTGCGTTCGAGGATCGCCTGGAAAATCTGGCGGTTGGTTTTCGCATAGCGGAACGGGCGGTCGATATCGTCCCAGTGATTGGCGATGAGGCGGCGGATCTGCGGGCTGAGATTGAGGTTGCGAACCTGACAGTGCTGGAACAACCGCATCAAGCGGTGGGAGTCCTCCTTGAAAATATCCGGGTTCGCAGGAAACAAGCGGCCATCGCGGGCAATGAATCCGTCGAATTCCTCCCGCCGTTTCTTGCGGAATGTCAGAAACGACCGGATACCGGATTCGGCACGCGAATCCTGCTCGATCTGGAAGGTTTCCATCAACGATGTGGTGTGCTGATAGATATGGCGCGTGTGGCGGTAGTAATCACGCATGAAGGCCTCCGTGCTGCGCAGGATGTCGCGTTGCGGGTAGGCGAAGGCGGTGGCGACCACGCCTTGCAGTTGGAGGGTGAGCTGGTCGGTGCCCCTTTGGGTATGGTAGTGGAGTTCGTTGCGGACGCGGTGGAGGAAATCGTAGGCTTCTTCGATTTCACGGCAGGCGGAGGCCGTTAGAAGCTTGCTCTCCACGAGGTCCTCGAGTTTGGAGCTGCCATGTTTGACCCGGGAGACCCACTGGATGCAGTGATAATCGCGCATGCCGCCGCAGCTTTCCTTGACGTTGGGTTCCTGTAGGAAAACGGTGCGCGAATACTTCTCATGGCGGCTTCGCAAGTCCTGGCGGCGCAGTTCAAAAAAGGCCATCTGGCCCTTGTCGATGCACTCCTTGGCAAAACGCGTTTGGAAATTCAGGAACAATGCGGCATCGCCGGTGATCAACCGTGCGTCCATCAGCGAGGTTTTGTTTTCCTGGTCAATCTTGGCTTGTTCCATGCATTCGGCGATGGAACGGCAGGCATGACCCACCTTGAAACCCACGTCCCATAACAGATAGAGCACGTCTTGCACGACATCCTGCAACGGTTGGGGCGCATTCTTGGAGGAACGCGGCAACAGAAAGAGCAGGTCGATGTCCGAGCGCGGATTGAGCAGGGCGCGGCCATAACCCCCCGTGGCAACCAGCGCGATGGGAAACCCAGCCACATCCTTTCTCACATGAACCGACGATTCCAGAATGGATGTTAGGACAGCATCCATCAGCGACGCCCGGCTGCGGGCGATTTCCAGACCACCAGCCCCCGCGCGGTGACGCAACAGGATGCGGTGCTCCTCGATCTTCAAAAACCGCTGGTAGAAATCAATCCGTTCGGCCGGCGCAAGCGGACCTTCCATGGGGGACGCGGGGGCTTCCTTGGCGTGAATTTCTAGAGCTTTGAGGTAATCGCGCATGTGGA
This sequence comes from Akkermansiaceae bacterium, assembly GCA_903888515.1. Classification (GTDB taxonomy): domain Bacteria; phylum Verrucomicrobiota; class Verrucomicrobiia; order Verrucomicrobiales; family Akkermansiaceae; genus Luteolibacter. The sequence goes on from CAISTY010000096.1 coordinate 17,561, forward strand.
ATAGGATCATAGGTGCCTCATCCGGGCGACAGGTCAAGCAGAGCGTGCCATCCGGCCGCCGACTTTGGCGTAAAGTTCGGTTTGGCGGGAAGTGCATTCGACAAGATCCGCCTCCAATATCACCGCACCAGGCTCGAAAATCGTGATGGTCGACGATCCACCGAATGCAAAATAGCCCATTTCCGCACCTTTTTCCACCGGTTTTCCGGGGATGAATGTCTGCTGGATGGTGCCCACGCAGGTCGCCCCTATATCTAGCAGAAGCACCGTGCCGAAACGCCGGGTTGCCAGCGGCGTGATCGTCCGCTTGTTCGTCCACAGATAGGCAAGACATTGGCGCAAGGCAAGCGGGGAAACCGCAAACAACGGACCGACAATCCGCCGGGTCTCACCTGGCACACCCGCCACCGGGAAATGAAAGCGGTGGTAATCCACCGGACACAAGCGGGAAAGAACCAACGCCCCATGCGCATACCGAGCCGCCAGATCCGCGTCACCTAACAGTTTAGGGAGGTCGAATTTCTGGCCTTTGACAAACACCCCGTCGATGGCCGAGGCCCGCTCGAATCCGAGGTGTCGGCCGTCGGCCGGAAACACGACGCTGGATTCGTCCGCATCGATAGGACGCGCGCCGGGCTTGAGTTTGCGGATGAAAAACTCGTTGAATGTGGTGAAGGATTCCGGCGGGTCCGCAAACTCCCCGGGATCGAGACCATAGCGGACGATGAACGGCGCGATCCGGGCGGCGGAGGCCGGGGTACTCATGCGCCTGCCCACCCAAGCGGAGAATATCGGCCGTTTCACCCACGCGCCCAGGGCGAGAGCGCCTAACGGATTTCCATAGATCCACCGCAGAAAACCCTCACCAAAGACCTGCTCGGTTTCAAGTGAGGCGGTATGGCGGTTGAAGAATCGGATCGGCTCCACGGCGCTGTTGTAAGGGCCGGTCATCAACTTCGCAAGAGTGGTGTGCTTGTTTGGTGGCCGCTAAGAGGCGCGGTTTTGCCCGTTTTTATAATTGACAAGCGCCTGGCGCGCGACAACGCTTCCACTCCGGTCGAATATCAGTCGAATTTGTCGGCGGAAATTCCATCAAATCAAATTGCCACACCCATGAAACCTTTTGTGATCGCACTTGTCGCCCTTGCTTCACTTCATATCGCCGACGGAGCCGCACCACAGACGCAAGACGAGAGGAATAAACAGCGGCTGCAAGAGAAGGAAGTTCGGGAAAAGCGACGCACGGCCGTACAAGCAGTCCTGGAAAACAAGGACAAAAACCGCGATGGCTCGCTCACAAAGGAGGAATACATCGACGGCGAAGCGGATCCCGCCGCCGCCGCGAAAAAGTTCGACAAGTATAACAAAAACCGGGACCGCGTCCTTTCCAAAGGGGAAATCGCGGATTCCCTGTCTCTCTGACATGACCCTGTCAACCGCGGTAATCATTCCTGCGTTGCAGCCTGAGGGATCGTTTCCGACACCCATGGACTTGATTGGATCATGCTGGTGACCGTGCAACCCGCCGACTCCGTCAATGCCATGGATCTCAAGAAGACCACCACGTCCATCGTCGCCGGAAAATGTTGAAATAAGAAAACAATAAGCAATATGTTCAGCTCCAAGCAACTCAGCCAGGATCAAGTCGCAGCCCTCAAGCAGTGGGCCGCCGACGGGGCCACCCTGTCGGATCTCCAACGCCATCTCAAGGACGATTTCGGGTTTTCCCTCACCTATATGGACACGCGCTTCGTCGTCCTCGATCTGGGCATTCAGTTGATCGAAGAAGTCAAGGAGGAAGCCAAGACCGGGGTCAAGGCCGCGCCTATCCCCACCGGCAAAGTCACCGTGACCATGGACACGCTCACGCTGCCCGGGGCGATGGTCAGCGGCAAGGTCACATTCAGCGACGGCGAAACCGCCATCTGGTTGCTCGATCGATCCGGCCGCCCGGGCTTGGATCCGGACACGCCAGGTTACCGCCCGACCCAGGAAGACATCCTGGAGTTCCAGAAACAACTCCGCGTTCTCCTCGAGAAAAGCGGGTTATAGTCGGTCCCATCCTGCCCTCAAACATTACAGACACAATGCCGTCGCTGTGGTGTTGAAGCCGTGGACCATGCGGAAATCAGTCATCCCGACACCAGCGGCCCAGCGCCGCCGCCATGGCGCTGGCTGCGCCCGAGTGCTGGCAATCTGTGCACTAACGGCAGCCTGCGATGCCCCTCCGCCCGCGGCAAAATCGCACGTCGCCCCGCCCGTGTCCGTGGGCTCCCAACTCGCCGCAGCCCGCATCGATCTGGCACAGATCCGGCTTTCCGGCAGTGCTCCGGATGAAGCGTTGGCCCTGTTGGTTTCCGCGCTTGAGGCGGATCCGCCATCTGCGGAGGCACATGCCATGACCGGGGAAATTCTAGCAAAAACCCGCTGGTATCTGCCCGAACTCACCCTCGACCACCCCCAACCCATCGAGCGCATCGACTTCGCGGCCCCGTCAGCGCTGTGGGTGAGCTTGTCCGGCGCATCCAACACCACCGTGCGGTGGAATCTGGAATCCCCGCGCATCGAAAGCGTGCTGTTCCCGATCCAGTCCGCGGAAACCCGCAGTCTGGTGTTCTCCCCGACCCGCCAATCAGTGGTCATCGAACGCGCCGGCGTCACCCTGCTCTGCAATGCTCAAACCCTCAAACCCATCCGCGACATAGGCCTGCTGCCTGGGTTTGTCTCGCCCTCCTCCGTGATCGTCTTCTCCGCCAACGGTCTTCTGCTAGCCCACCCGGCGTTCGCCTCGGAAAACGACCACGCGCTGATATGGCATGTGCGCGACGCGTCCTCCGGGGATATCATCCGCTCTTCCAAACCCAGCGCCCCCGATCGCCCGCGCCCGATCGCCGCCTTTCTCGACCGAGACGAATTGCGCGTCCTGCACAGTGATGGCAGTTTGTTAGAAATGCCGGTTTCGCCCGTGGAAGCCGTTCGTGTCACCCGGCAGGATGCGCCGATTTCCCTGTTGCACGCGCAATTCGCCGTCAACGGCGGCTCCACGCTGACCCTCAAGGATATGGGTCCACATCGCATCCCGGAACCGTTTTTCATGTCCTTTGGCGCACAGGACGACCCATCACTCGAACCCGCCTCCCTGTTAGAGCGCCATCCATGGAGCCGTCACCCGGGCCTTTGGACCGGCCTGCTACGCGATCCTCAACGCGGGGCACTCGAAGTCAGTGACCGTACCATCCACATTCTAACAGGCAAACACGCGCCGGTCCACACCCGCTCCGCCATCACTGCGGCCGCCGCCAGCGGGGAGCGCATGATCCTCGGCGAACAAAACGGCACGCTCAAAGTCCACCGGGCGTTGCCTTTCCCGTTGGAAAAAACGAACCCGCCGAAATCCTTCAGCCACGATGCACAATCCCTGACAGCCCTGCGCCATCTCTCTGAAGCCCTCGCGGGCTGCACCTATGATACCACCCTCCGGACCTTCGTCCGATGCACCAGCGACCAGCGCTTTCAAGCATTCAACAAATGCGATTTCGAGGCGCTCACCCGGGTTTTCCCCGGGTTGGATTTCAGCGCGCTCGTCAATACGGTTCAGTCCCTCAAGCCAAACGCCGCCCCTCCCGCATCACTGCTTCCGCTCACCGACCGTCTCGCCCGCGCGATGTCCCCCCCCGCCGACTTGTCCTATCAGGAAAAAATCAGAAAAACAATTGAGGAAGGTGACACCCCCGCCGTCATGGCCGCGATTGAGGCCGCCGGCGACAAGGGCCCCGCCGCCTCCATGGCCCTTGAACTCGCCTTGGCCTCGACCCACCCGGATTGGATCGAGGCATGCCTCGCCAAAGCGACCGACCTGCCGCTGTTGTTACGCAAAATCGCCGTCTCTCGTATCGCATGGTTGCAAGATCGCAAGGCCGACGCCCTGTCAAACTGGCCCGACGTTTTCCCCGATCTCAAACAGGTCAGACTGAGGGAAGATTGGGACGGCTGGGAACAGGCGGATTTCAGCCCGGCGCTGGCAAAACTCAGCCTCTGTGTGGGTGCGGAACTCACCGCCATCACGGTGCCGCCAAACTCAACTCCCGAACAACGGCAGGAAATCGCCGCGCGACTCAACGATCCAGCCACGATGAAGGCGGTAGGCCGCACGCGTTTCGCCCAAGCCTGCCTCAAAGCAGCACTGGCATTTGCCACTTACAAGGATGAAACGGCAACCACCTTGGCTCTGGCGGCCCGCGCCCGCGACCTCGGCGAGGATCCAGCCCCGTGTCTCCGCGCCGAAGCCATCGCTCTCACCGCGCTCGGCGACTATCAAAAAGCCCATGATCGCTGGATCACCCTCATCACCGAACACCCGGTGGCCAGCCAACAGCCCGGCGATTACGCCGAAGCCGCCTACACCGCTTTCGAAAACGCCAATCCGCGGCAAGCCATGGCCATTCTAACAACAGGCCTCCACCGCTTCCCTAACGACGGCAACTTCGCCCTGCGCGCCGGTTGGGTCGCACTTCTAACCGGCAACGCCGAACGCGCATATCGCTTCCTGCTCACCGGCCGACAAATCGGTTTCCCTCCGGAAAAACTGGAAAACGCCACCGCCTTGCTCGCCATCGCCGCCGAGCAAACCGGTGCCGCCGAGGACGCCGCCGCCTACTATCAGGACCTGATCCTGCTCGATCCCGCATGGGAAAGCCCGGATACCCTGGAGTCTCTGGAATGGCCGGAGGAGTTGAAGGCGTCACTCCGGCAGCTCGTTTGGTGAACGGCCCATGAAGCGCCATGGCTTGCAGACCGGATTGTCCGCCTCACGCTCACGCCAGATCCATCACCAGCACCTTGGCCCACCACTCCTTGAAGGTTTGGACGAACGCGTGGTGGTCGGGATCATCCTGATAGGCGTTGTGATCTTCCACCGTGGCGAACTGCATGCTCAATGCGTAGGTCCACGACTGGTCGATGACAGGGCGCACAACGACTTTCGCGGGCACCGCCCAACGACCGCCGACCACCAATCCGATCTCGAACAAGCGCGCCAACCCCTGCTCAAACATGGCCCGGTCGGCCGCGTTTTGATATTCCTCCTTCAACCAGAAATAAACATGGTGTTCCATGCCGTATGGAACTACCGACCTCACCCTTACACGGCAAGCCCGAATTCCCATCATGAACCAACACCCTGATCCGCCAGGAAATCCTCTGGGATGAAATCACCCCCGCAGGAACCGATATCCAAAACGGTGGCTTCGAGCTCACAAAGGACAATCGTCCCGCATTCTGGAAAACCCCGTGGGCAGCCTACATCCCGTTAGATGCTTGGCCACTGGCGCAGGCCGAAGCCATGGCCGGAAAAACCGTGGCCGCCACCTGGCACAACCGCCCGCTCACCCAGACCCTGCAAGTCAAAGCCGGACAAGTTGTCACCCTCAAACTCCACGCCAAAGCCGCCACTCCGCCCGACTTCACCCCGCCCAAACGCCTCGGCAATGACACCCCGGCGCACCGCGCCAGCGCCCGCCTCAAACGCGGCGTGAACCTCGGCAACGGTTGGGAAGCCCCGCCTGACAAATCATGGGGCGTCCACTTCACCACCGCTGACGTCGATCGCATCGCCGCCGAGGGCTTCGACCACATCCGCGTGCCCGTGGCCTGGCATTATTACCTCAAACCCGGCAGCAATGGCATGGACATATCCCCCACCCTGCTCGCCGACCTTGAACCTGTCCTCCGCCGCGCGCTCGACAAAAAACTGCACGTATTGTTAGATTGGCATCATTTCGACGATCTCACCACCGCCCCGGCGGACCACTCCGCACGCTTCATCGGCGGCTGGGAGGCCATCGCCCGTCATTTCCAAGCATGGCCGCCCGGCCTTTTTTACGAGTTGCTCAACGAACCCAATGCCGCGCTCACCACCGAAACCGTCAACCCTATCTATCAGAAAGCCATCGCCGCCATCCGCGCCATCGACCCTAACCGCATCCTCGTGGTCAGCCCGGGCCATTGGGGACAGGTCGGCGAACTCGACAAACTCCGCCTGCCCGACACCGATGACCGCATCATCGTCACCATTCACTGCTACGAACCGTTCCCATTCACCCACCAGGGCGCGGGCTGGGTGGGCTTCCAGGATTTGCGCGGCATCATCTATCCAGGCCCGCCAGACACTCCCTATCAGATCCCCGCCGCGCTGCGCGACAACGCCGGACTCCGCTCGTTCATCGACGGCTACAACACCCTGCCCGGCGAGCAAAACCCGTGCTCCGCACGCTGTATCAGCGAAACCCTCGATGCCGCCCGCACATGGTCGCTCTACTTCGGCAGACCCATCCACCTCGGCGAATTCGGCAGCCATTTCCCCGCCGATCACGCCAGCCGCGCCCGATACCTCCGCGACGTCAGAACTCTCACCGAGACCCGCAACATTCCCTGGACCCTGTGGGAGTGGAAAGCCGGTTTCGGCTACTGGAACCCGCAAAATAACCAAGCACGCTTCCGTAACAGCTTGTTCGAGTGAACTTTGGATTGTGTTGCAACGCCCGCATTCCAACGTTTTTTTTGGAAAATCAGCCCGCGACATCCTGCGGTCCGATCGGACATCAGGATGTCGCGCTCTTTCGCGATCCCGCGCGATCCATGCGCCGGAAAACCAGAGGGGCACGGGCGGCCCGCCCGTGATTTTCTTCCCCCAACGGGCGAGCCGCCCGTTCCCCTCTTCTTTTTTCTGCTCCAGACTCGCCGCCAATGATCCGCCGCCTTCAAGTGAGCTGTCTGTGTCCAGCTCGGTGCATTCACTCTTCATGGGCCGGGCGGTTCGGAGACCGCCCCTCCTTGGTAACTCCCCCACCCGCCATCTACCATGCGTTGTCAGGACGCGCCCGCCCGGGACATCTGCGTGTCCGATCGGACATCAGGATGTCCCGTCAGTCCAGTCTCACGCTCCAATACACCGGGACATCTGCGTGTCCGATCGGACATCAGGATCACGATGCTCCACATCAAACTCAATATCAGCAACTTGTGATGGACGTGATGGACACCCTGTCCCGGTTCCACACAAAATTTCACACAAGTTGACGCGAAGGCCGAGGTCGATGACCTCGAAAAAGAAGCGCCGCAAGAGCATTTGGGAAATCGGCAAGGGCAACGCCAGAGTCCGCATCTACACGATTCACCGGAAAGACGGATACCCGCAACACACGCTCGCCTGGAAGGAAGGCGGGCGGC
>CAISTY010000097.1 GCA_903888515.1 Akkermansiaceae bacterium
CGCCACCGCCATCGCCTACGGCCAGACACTGTCCGCCTCCACCCTGAGCGGTGGTGTCGCCTCGGTGCCGGGTGCCTTCGCCTTCACCACGCCGACCACCGTCCCGGCAGTCGGCACGGCCTCGCAAGGCGTGACCTTCACTCCGACCGATACGCTCAACTATAAGACTGCAACCACCAGCGCGAGTGTGACGGTTTCCACGGCGACCGCCACAGTCACGCTCGGCAACCTCACCGCCATCTATGACGGCACACCGAAGTCCGCTTCCGCAACCACAAACCCGGAAGGTCTAACTGTCGACCTTACCTACGATGGTTTGGCAACGCCCCCGAAGAACGCGGGTAGCTATGCGGTGGTTGCCACCATCGTCGATCAGAGCCGAACCGGTTCGTCCACCGGTACCCTGGTCATCGCCAAGGCAACGCCGTCGATCACGACCCCGCCGAGCGCCACCGCCATCGCCTACGGCCAGACACTGTCCGCCTCCACCCTGAGGGGTGGTGGCGCCTCGGTGCCGGGAGTCTTCGCCTTCACCACGCCGACCACCGCCCCGACAGTTGGCATGGCCTCGCAAGGCGTGACCTTCACTCCGACCGATACGCTCAACTATAAGACTGCAACCACCAGCGCGAGTGTGACGGTTTCCACGGCGACGCCGTTGATCACGACCCCACCGACCGCCACAGATATCATCTATGGCCAGTCCTTGGCCAGTTCCACCCTGAGCGGTGGCGTGACCTCGGTGCCAGGTGCCTTCACCTTCACCACGCCGACCCTGGTTCCGTCCGTCGGCACGGCCTCTCAAGGCGTGACTTTCACCCCAGCCGACACGGCCAACTACCTGAACGCCGCCACCACCGCCACCGTGAACGTGATGGTCACCCCTCCCATTCCCATGTCCGTCGCACCGAAACCGATTGAGAGCTGGCGGACACTTTCCTTTAGCTCCGAACATGTAGCTGCCGGCCAAGCTGCCGATGACATGGATCCGGATCAGGACGGGTTGGTCAATTTGGCCGAATATGCTTTGGGCACAGATCCGCTTGTCTTCACGCCGCCATTGACCGCGGCCAAGAACAGCGAGGGTCTCGTTCTAACATTCACGCGTCCGAGAGGATTGTCAGATGTGCTGTATGCCGCAGATTCATCAGACGACCTGATCCACTGGAATCCTTGTGTCCTGGAAATGGTTGCCGACGGGCCGGTACAGACAATGCGGGCGATCGATCCGCTCACGTCGGGGAATCCGGCGCGGCGTTTCATTTCCCTGCGGTTCACAAAACCGTAAGTACCACAAGCATCGGAAGCCTGGATGACTCTACAGCTTTTCTTCCGTCTGTTCGACCCGGTGCCGCCCGCGCGGAATGCACCACCTGACAAAGGCTTTGCAAAACACCCAGAGACAGGCACCGTTGGTCTTCACGTAGCGCCAGAACATCCGGCGGGGTTCCTGAATCACCCGGTAAAGCCACTCGATGCCGCAGCGTTGCATCCACCGGGGTGCGCGCTTCACCATGCCGGCCATCACATCGAAACTCCCGCCCACACCTTGGATAACCCGGGCACCGAGTTGCTCCTTCCACTCGTCGGCAAGCCGCTCCTTCATCGGCGATCCTATTCCGAGAAAAAGAAAGTCTGGTGCCGTTTCGCACACAGCCTTGGCAATGGCCGGAATCTCCGGCTCCTTGAAATATCCGTTGCGGTATCCCGCGATCCTTACTCCGGGGAAATCAAGTCCGATCCGCCGCACACACTCCTCGACGATCTGCTGTCTGGCTCCCAACAGATATACCGAGAAACCCTCACGGCCCGCCAACTCCAGCAGCTTGTGCATCAGGCCGATCCCATCGATCCGCTCTGGAATCGTGATCCCCAACATCGCGGCTAGCGGCAACATCGGCTGGCCATCGGCCAACACATAGTCTGCCCGCTCGAGCATCTCTCCCATAGAGGGCTCGCTCCGCACCATCGCCACCTTGTTGGCATTCACAAACTGAATGACTTTCGCCGGTTGCCGGCCGCGGATCGATTCCGTTAGCTCGGCCAGCAGTGTGTCACTCGTCAGGCAATCCACCGGACAACCCAGAAATTCAACGCGTCTTGCTGGCATGGTGTTCATGAATGGGGAAGATGATAAAGATAGGCGCTGGAGATCTACGTAATTAAAGACAATTTTGAATGTTGGATATGAACTTGAGAATGAGCCGCAGGCACCCGGCAAGCGCTACATCAATAATTCATAATTCAAAATTCATAATTTCTCCTACGACGCCCCCTTGCCAAACAAGACCACTGGAATAGTCATCAGCAGGATCTTCAAATCGAGCCAGATCGACCAGTTGTCGATATATTTGCGGTCCAGGATCATCCACTCCTCAAAGGTCAGTTCGTTGCGCCCGCTGATCTGCCACAAACAGGTGATCCCGGGTCTGATGGAAAGTCGGCGGCGATCACTCCAATCGTAAAGATCCACTTCACTCAACAGCGGTGGACGAGGCCCGACCAAACTCATGTCCCCCTTGAGCACATTGATCAGTTGGGGCAATTCGTCGATGCTGAGCTTGCGCAGAATAGAACCGACCCGCGTCACCCGCGGATCCTTGCGGATCTTGAAAACCGGTCCATCCATTTCATTGAGGTGCGCCAGTTCCTTTTTCCGCTCCTCCGCATCGACCACCATCGAGCGGAACTTCAGCAAACGGAACCTGCGCTTGTTCATGCCGATCCGCTGCTGGCCGAAAAACACCGGACCGGAACTCGTGAACTTCACCGCCACCGCCGCCACCAGCAGCAAAGGACTAAGCGAAACCAGCAACAATGCCGAACCGAAGATATCCATTACCCGCTTGACAAATAACTGGAACAACAGGTTCTCCCGGAAAAATGTCACCATCTGGTCCCCTTCGAACTCCTCCACCTGGGCCTGCGACAGAACCTGTACATTTCCGAGATCCGGCACCAGACGCACCACCACACCAAGATCATTGCACATCCCAACCACGTCACATGCCTGCGGAAAATTCTCCCGCAGCGGCAGGCAGAACATCACTTCATCGATCACACCCTTTTGCAGTTGGAGCCGCAGGTCGGCGACCGGCCCCAGCACTTTCCAGCGGGCCTCGATCCGACTCAGGTGTCCGGTGCTGCCAACATCCGCATAAAGAAACCCTTCAATCTCATATCCAAGCTCCCGCCGCGACTCGATCCGGTCCGCCAGTTCAAAAGCCTTGGCCGTCTCGCCGATGATCAAGAGGTGGCGAGCATTGCGCCCCTTGCGCCTCAGGACTCTCAGCAGTGACCGCAGCACCACACGGCTGCCGATCAGCAGCGCTGTAGAACCTAGCAAGAACAAGGACACCACCAATGGCGTCACCATCTTGATATAGAACATCGCGCCGACCATCAGCAGCAGCAGGCTGGTGATCGTCATCGCCTTGGCAATCTCGATCGCCTGGCTCTTCAGCGTTGTGAAACGGTTCGCATCGTAATGGACCAGCTTGTTGAAGATAAAGAACCATCCGAGCAACACACCGACCATGGCGAGCCCTTCGTAGGCCTGATAACTCTTGTCCAGAACCTCTAGGACAAAATCGAAGCGCCCCTTCTCTTGGACATATGCCACCAAAAGCACGAAAACTCCGACCATGATAATCTGGTCGAAAATACGAAATCCTTGAATCAGCAGCTTATGACGGAGGCGTATCATGGTAATGGGACAGTTACGCGCTGACGCGCATTAGGAGGAAAGGCTGTGGGAAGAAAGAACTGAAATTCAACTTCGCGCTATCTCATGTCAGCTCTGCTTTTTGATGTATTACTGATTTCTGCTTTCCCTTTCCAGCTTTCCTCTCACGGTGGCGAAACCAAGCGGCTGCCAAAAACAGCGGAAGTAGAGTAACCGCAAAAAACAAGGGTCCGCCTTTGTGGTGGATCCAACTATCAATCATGTCCGGTCCGACGTGGACACAGAGCAAGCCAATGACCAGCACCCGAAAAGCGTTGCGGACGATTCCCAGTGGAATCACCATCGCCACCAGCAGACCCCGGTGCCATGATGAAGAAAGAAACATATAGGAGGCGATCAGGCTGGTGATGAACAGAACCACGGTGGAGCGAATCCCGCTGCAACTGCTCGCCACCTCCAGCGTCGTGCCCGGCAATTCCATCACCTGCCCGCTGCGGAAGACCGGTGTCCCTGTCCATTGAAAGAACCAGTGAACAACCTCCGCCGACGCCCGCATCAGAAAGTCTTCCAAAGCCACCACGACGAGGTCGGGCATCGGTACCATGAACACCAGCAGCGCGAAGGGAAAAACCAACAAGCGCATCCACGATGTTCCGAGAAACACAAAGCCGCCAGCTATCACCAGCAGCGCATAGCAGGCGGCCGCCCGGGCCAACTGATCATTGTGACTCCATCCTCCGGTACCTGTTAGCTTCGGCCCGAAAAACACCGCTGCGGCCGCAAGCGCGAAGATCAATGCCCCGCCCATCACCCCGGCCACGGAACCTCGCCGATCCCGCGGCAGCAAATCCCGCTTGAGTACCGCCAGATAAATGGAGACCAGCGGAATCAGCAGAATGTGCGAGTGGAGTTCCTCTTTCAGCGCGTAGCGGACCAGCGCCACCAACGGTTCGAGGAATGCCAAGGACAGGATTCCCACATACAGGAAATAGCCAATCAGCCTGCGGTCCGACCACCAGGCCGATGCCTTATCAACGTTGGCCGGGCCATCGCCATCCTTTGGTTCCTGTGCTTGCGATATGGGGGAGTCTTCCATGGGTTGGTGTGGGTGGATGATTCAGTGTGGTTTGAAGTAACAAATCCCATTTCGTTCAGGCCTTCCACACCTTGCCCGATTTCACCGCGATGCCCTGCATCGCATTGCGTGTATCGACGATGCAGCGTGCCCACTGACCGAGTTGAGCATAGTCAATGCAGGCGTGTGCGGTGCTGATGAGAATCAAATCGAACGAACGGACCGTCGCCTCATCCCACCCCACGGATTTCGTCCCGGCCCAGTGCGCATGCTCGCGCGAGGGCCTGATCACCGGCACATAGGGGTCGTAATAACTCACCTCGGCACCACGCTCCTTCAGCAATTCCAGCAACTTATAACTCGGTGACTCGCGGTCATCGTCCACGTTCGGTTTGTAAGCCATGCCGACAACCAGCACGCGCGATCCGTTGACCGACATGCGTGCCGCATTGAGCGCCTCGCCCACACGCCCGATCACGTGTTTCGGCATCGATGTGTTGACCTCTCCGGCCAGTTCGATGAAGCGGGTAGTTTGTTCATACTCGCGCGCCTTCCAAGTCAGGTAGAACGGATCGATAGGGATACAGTGTCCGCCCAAGCCCGGGCCCGGATAGAATGCCATGAATCCGAACGGCTTCGTTTTGGCCGCCTCGATCACCTCCCAAACGTCGATCCCCATCGCCGCATAAACCAGCTTCAATTCATTGACGAGCGCGATGTTCACACTACGGAAGATGTTCTCTAACAGCTTAGTGGCCTCGGCCGCCCGGCACGATGACACCGGCACCAACCGTTGGATCGCCATGCCATAGATTTCCATCGCCTTCTGCAGGCAGGCCGGGGTGTAGCCGCCGATGACTTTCGGAATGTTCGCCACTACGCTCTGCGGGTTGCCCGGATCCTCGCGCTCCGGCGAGAACGCCAAGTGGAAATCCTCGCCCGCCACCAGACCCGAGCCCTCCTCAAGCACCGCCCGCAGATTTTCGTCGGTGGTACCTGGATAGGTCGTGGATTCCAGCACTACCACCGTGCCCTTCTTCAGGTGCGGTGCGATCGCTTCCCCGGACTTCAAAACATAGGAGATATCCGGTTCACGGTTCGAGTTCAGCGGCGTCGGAACGCAGATGATCACCGCATCCACCTCGGACACCCGGGAAAAATCAGTTGATGCTGAAAAAGTCCCCTCGCCCACCAACTTAGAGATCTCCCCGTCCGGAATGTGATGGATGTAACTGCGACCGGCGTGGATCGCATCGATCTTGGCGGCATCGACGTCGAGACCGAGAACCTCGACTCCCGAGCGGGCGAACTGAAGGGACAATGGAAGCCCCACATAACCTAGTCCTATAATTGCTGTTTTCATAGAGTTGCTTCAAAAAAATTTGGGAAAGTGGGGTGCATGCAAGGCTTGGAGTAGCAAGACACAGTGAACATGCGGGTACTCAAAGAGGGGCGCGGGCAGCCCCCGTGATCTTCAGCAGCAAACGGGCGAGCCGCCCGTTCCCCTCTTGTTTCCCGCCTTCCGCATTCGGCTTCACTCCGCTCTGAACCACAACCGTGCATAGAGGTACGCCGCACCCTCACTGAGGATTTCCTTCACGCCTTCGCTGAAATACCACCAGCCGTCCGGGTCATACTCGCGGTTCCGAATCGCGATCACCCCGACATCGATCCCCGGGCCGAAGGCCTTCTGGAACAGCAAGCGACTGCGCCGGGCATGGACGCCCATCGTCAAAACATTGATGGAACTCACGCTCACCCCCTGGTCCTTCAGCCACTTCTTCACAGCAAGGGCAGACGCATAGGTCCGGTCGCGCACTGGTTCAGACAGCAACTCGGGTGATGGTACCGGGTGCACATGTGGCAAATCGCAGCCGATCCGTTGCAGGTGCTTCAGCGCCATGCGGGCATAGGTGTCGCCGGGCTCGGGATTCACCTCGCCCTTGACTGTACCGCCGGTCAACAAGAGGTAACGTGAACTTTGCTCTACGGAGAGATCAAGACCGCGCTTCAGCGCATAAGCCGGAACCCATCCCTCGACCACCATGATATCGGACGCAACCGGCCGGTTGGGTGCCAAAAACGGATGGATCCCGTGCAAAACGGCATAACATGCCATGGCCACCAATACCAGCAACGATAGCCAGCCACACCAAGTGGGAACCCACAGCTCCCGCCGCCGCATTAGACCGAGGCAGCGTTTCGCTGGTCTATTTTCGGAACTCATTCGGGCAGAATTATTGACCACGGATGGTGAGATGGTTACAGCGATTCATGTGCTCATCTTCAAGCTTCCACATGAAAAAATCTTATCTTACAATGCATTCCGTCACCCGTCATCCCGCTTCGTCTTGCGTCTTTTCCACACGGGCGAGCCGCCCGTGCCCCTCTTGTCTTGCGTCTTGTATCTTGCAGTCTTCTGTCTTCAACAAATTCGTCAGCGCATAAAACAACTGCGCCTGGGGCCAGCGCAGGAAAGGAAAACGATGGCGGAAGCCGCCGCGAAAGACACGTGTCACGAAGTGGCCATCAGGCAGTTGGTGCTCCTCGATCAGCTTCGAAGCCAATCCACGTGCCAACTCCCCCGCTTGCGGAATCATGCCACCGATCAAGACCCCCAATGTGATACCCTCGGCAAAGTTATACATCTCCAGCTTCGCCAGTTGCAGCCGTGGCTTGACGGCGAACGATTTTGGGTTGTCATCGGCATCGATCAGATTATGCCTGTAATAATCAAATCCCCGCCGAATCGATGCCTCGATCCGCTCGTCCGGCTCGATCCGGTAAATCTTGAACAGATTCTTGAGATTAAAGCAGGTGTGGAAATTATCGATGAAACTCCTCTCCTCGTTCATCGCATACAGCCATGATCCATCGTCCTGCTGGGATTCGAGCACGAAGTTCAGATTCCTCCGTGACGACTCAACGTAATCCTGCCGCCCGAAGCGCTTTCCGGCATCACAAAGGACGTATGCCCGGTATGCCGTCGCGTTGACAACCTGGCGCTTGTCAAACGGCGAATAACTCCCCGCAGCCGCGTTTGGACCGGTCGGAATATCCTTCAGGTCTCCATGGACAAATGCCGCAATCCACGTTGCCAACTCGCGATATTTCCCCTCCACCGTCGCCTCTAGCAGTCCAAGATAAGCCTCGTAACAATATGGCGTGCAGGTGATATAGGGCGTGTTCTTCGGCCAAACCGCGTTCTTGTTGTTCTGCCAATCGAATGGGTAGCCCCAGCACGGGCCTCGGAAGCCCGGGATCGAGTATCCCATGATTTCCTCGCCCAATGCCACCGCCCGTTCGAGATACTTCGCCTCCCCCGTAACCTGATAGAGATTCAGGAAGCCCAGCAGGAGTTGCGCGTCGGCTGTCGCGAAGCGCTCCTTCTTCACGAAAAGCCTCCGCATCGAAGGACATAGCAGATCGATCGCCACCAGCGGCGCGACTAACGGAATTCCCAGACGACCCTTCGCATAATATACTTTCCTCGACCACAAGCCATAGCGGGTTCCCCAAATGTCATAGGGGTCGTAGCTCTCGTAGCCCGCCCGCTCGAGCCATGCCAAAAAGCGGGCGCAAGCCGTGTGCAATGAATCGGGAGAGACCATGGAGATGAAGAGAGGACAGCGGACGGAGGACGGAAGAGGGAGAGTCTTTCAGACAAGAGGGGCACGGCCAGCTTGGCCGTGTGTTGGATGAAGAAGCAACGGGCGGGCCGCCCAATACTGTTTACTTAGCGCCTGATGAGGCGAAATCTCAGGTCGCAGAATCGTTGCCCGAATTGGATTGATGATTGTCGATTCCGGATTGTTGATTTTTGATCTGAGCTTGAAGCCGAGCTTCAGCGCCCAGCAAGCTCACTTCAAAAATCAACAATCCTCAATCGTCAATCAATGCAAAGGAGCGCGATACTCCAAGAAAGCCAGTCCTTCGCAACGACATTGGGTTTTCAATGACTCCACCCAAAGAAATGCCTTTGGAGTGCTAAGTAAACAGTATTGGGCGGGCTGCCCGTGCCCCTCTTGGGATGTGGTGTGATTAGTCATCAGCCCTCCCTCTTCTCTTCCTCTTATCAGTCATCCGTCTTCCGGTTCGCCAGATACCACACCAGTCCAACATCCAGTCCCGTGTCGATTTGATACGTCGGCTGATAGCCCAGCAAGCGCCGGGCCTTGCCGATGTCGGCGTTGGAATGGCGGACGTCGCCGGGCCGGAATTCATCGTAAACCGGGGCCGCATCCACCAAGTCCGGACGTTCCTTGAGCAGGCGGCTCCGCAGCATCTCGTATAGCTCATTAAGGGTGGTGCGTCCGCCTACCGCAATGTTATAGATGGTGTTCTGCGCCTCATGATCACCTATCGTCGCTGCCAGCAGGTTGGCCTGGACCACATTCGCCACATAACAGAAATCCCGACTGGTCTCGCCGTCACCATAAATCACCACCGGTTCACCGCAAAGCATTGCGTCAATCCACTTCGGGATGACCGCCGCATACGGTCCCGTGGGGTCCTGTCTCGGACCGAAGACATTGAAGTAGCGCAACCCGATGGTTTCGATGCCATAACATTTCGAGAAGAGTGCCGCATAAAGTTCATTCGCTTTCTTGGACACCGCATACGGGGATAGACATTCCCCGGTCTGGTCCTCGACTTTCGGCAGTGCCGGGTGATCCCCATAAACCGCACTGCTCGATGCATAGACGAAACGCCTCACTCCGGCATCCTTGGCTGCCAGCAGCATCGATACGAAACCTGTCTCATTGTGGTGGTGGGTGATGTCCGGATGCGCGATCGAACGCGGCACCGATCCCAAGGCCGCCTGATGCAACACATAATCAACGCCTTTGCAGGCCTTGCGACATGTCTCCAGGTCGGTGATATCAGCCTCCATCCATGTGAAATCGCTCCACCGTTCCGTCCCGACTTCATCCCTCACCTCGTCAAGATTGCGAAGATGCCCGGTCGATAGATTATCAACCCCCACCACCCGCTGCCCGCAGCGCAGCAACTCCAACAACAAGTTGGAACCAATAAATCCGGCAACGCCCGTTACCAGCCAACTCCGGCGCGTTGCAGTTAGTTCCTGCTTCAGTATTTCGTAGGATGTCATAAGATTGCGGTCATAGTTCATAAGACATGGGTCGGGGTTGGGGCTGGGGCTGGAAGTCGGAGGACGGAAGACAGAGAACGGAGGACAGAGAACGGAAGAGGGAGAGTCTTTCAGACAAGAGGGGCACGGCCAGCTTGGCCGTGTGTTGGATGAGGAAGCAACCGGCGGGCCGCCCGTTCCCCGCTTGGGATGCAGTGTGATCAGTGGTTAGTCGTCCGTCTTCCGTCTTCTGACTCCCAACCTCTCCGCGATTTCGCTCATCGATACCACCTCAAGTCCCGGGTCCGCCGCCACTCCGGCCAGAAAACGCTCGAAGTCCGCATCGTCACGGTGCTCCTTGCTGTGGCCTATCAGGACGATCACGTCCAAATCGGCATCCGGCGCTGGCGGCGCGTTCCTGATCCAGCGCAGCATCTGCCCTGCCGACATGTTATGGAAATCCAGCTTGATCGGGAAGCGCTGGGCCAGGAAGCGCAGCACGCTGACGGGTGTCCGGCCGATGCCGAGCTGGCTCACCATATCCCGCTGTTGTTCCTTTGGGATATTACCCGAGAACTTCGCTAACAGACGCCGCGGTGTCAGTTGCTGGAAGCGCCGACCCATTCGCGAATAAATCGGAATCTCGGTCACCTGCCCCGCGGTGTCCTCAACCGCCACATCGTCGGCAACCCGCCAGTGACGCCGCCCCTCGGGTGCTGCGGTGAAATCGAGATACACATGTTCATCATTGCGCACCATTCCCTTGACCAGCGAACTGTCGATCGCGATCCCGTTCTCCGTTAGAGCCCTCAGCAATTTCCGTCCCGGCTGGGCACAGAAGGCCCCGCAGCGGTAGGCGCGCACCCGCCGCGCACTACCTGCGGCTTCGTAAAACCCATCGATCACCGCCTTGCGTTGGCCGATGTATGCGCTCGCATCCTCCTGTGTCTCAAACAAGCTGTCTACCGTCCGCTTATCCGGCTGAAGGATCCAGCGCCCTTCCTCGAAGTGCGATCCCACCCACTCCGGATGAAGGTGGAGTTGCAGGTCGTGCCCTCGCCTCACCAAATCAATCGCCTGCGCCCCAAGCTCCGCCGCCGGATCGTAGCCCCAGGCCTTCTTCAGTGCCTCCCGCTCCCGCTCAAAGGCCAAGTACTCTTCGGCCTCGAAAAACACCGTCAAGGGCATCCCGAATTTCTCGCAAACCCGGGCCATTCGCTCCGCCGGCTCGACGATATGACAACGCACATCCCCACTGCCGTTGCCGAAGATCTCGTGGTCCATCGACAATACAAGTTGCCTTTTCCTCATCATACTCTGATTGGCCACACGTTGCCATCTAGTGGTCATTCCCGACGGCGGTGCAGGGTTCCGTGTGAACACCCCGACATGCCGTGCTTCTCCAATACCGCATCAATAAAAAAAATTGAAATTCACACAAAAGCTAGGCTTCACACACGTCCTGAGCCGCAGTGGACGCGACATTGGAACAATGCTCAAGGTAGACAAACTCATAACCTCCGTATTTGCTGCGACCTTTCTCCTGCACGGGTAAATACTGCAGCATTACTGAAAGAAAAGCCGGATCGGCATATATCAGCCAAATGCGCCGGGGATGTTCATGCAGAGATCTTCCCAATTGCTCGCAGAACCCGCGCATGACATCGGCGCAGAAAGGATTATACAAAAAAAACACGCAATCCCTTGGGCCATATTCGGCTTGCGTCACATCAGCACGTTCCACCCTGACGTGTGCGTCCTTCGGCAATCGGTCCTTCATCGCGACAAGGTTCCTCTCGGCGATATCTATTAGCTCAGGAGCAAAGTCGAGCCCACGCACATCTTTGAATCCGGACAATGCGGCCACAAGAACGACTTTGCCCTTGCCGCAACCAATGTCGTTAAAGCGCAGATACCGCGGTGCTGGCGACATCCTGAATGCGTGCCGCAACGCGCGGGCACGTGTCATGACATATGGCTTGGCGTCGGACTGCTTTTCAGGCGTTAGCACACGTAGCCTGCTCTGCGGCACCGCCGCACACGTGTCGGTTCCCAGCCGCCGGTCAAAAACCGCATCGTCGATCATGCTCAGCAGGGTTTGGAGGCTGCGTCGGACCCCGAGTTCAGTGGCGCTGCTCCACGCACGTCTTGCAATATTGGTTTTAGTCATGGTTTTGTCACGTTATGTATGCAAGTCTATTGGCAACTCCTGGATCAAATATCTGAACTTGCCGATCCGCGTTCTCGGTATGTTCCCAACGATCGTAAATTCAACCTCGAATTCCGGATAATACGCAGCGACATTTCTTTTCATGCTATCGTAGTCCGAATCTGCAAGTGGCTGATTGATCTCCAGCCTGATGAGAAGCCTGCCAAGCGTAACCTGCACATATTGATAGGCGTTGATTTTCCCAATTACCTGCCAGAATATCTCATCGGAACACGTAAATGTTATTATGCTGCCCTTCTTATCGACAATGAACTCGGATATTCTGCCCCTGATTTCCTTCACTGTTTTCCAACCAGCGTGATTCACCCTCGGATGCGTGGAAAACACCGCCACATCATTGGTGCGATACCTGATCAGGGGAGCGGCGATGCTGTTTAATCCGGTGCATACGATATTTCCCAATTCGCCATCGGACGCACATTCATTTCCTTCGCCGTTCACAATCTCCGTGTAACAGTATGTGGGAATGAACTCATAGCCAACCGAATCGGTAAATCCTGACGCCAGACAGCATTTTTCGGATAGCCCGTAGTATGAGTATACAGGCACATTGAAACCCTTCTCAATATATTGCTTTTGCCATTCGTAGAGTGTTTCGGAAGAGCAAATAACCCCCTTGAGGGATTTGCATAAGGGGATGTTCCTCTCCTTTACATGCCTGGCGAGGATATAGGCGTTTGAAGGATAAATAATAAGAAATTTCGGATCGAAGATCCGTATCTTCTCAAGATAACTGGAAACAGTATCCTTGTTTATCCAGAGCGAAGACATGATCAGCCAGTTCATCGGATGGTTCATCCTCCAGAAATCTTTCCCATCGGCCTGATCGAATGTATCGCCGCGCATTACGACACATTTATCCCTGAACTTATAACCAACCCTTTTCCAAATGTATAGCTGGTAGGCGAAATCCACATGGCTCGATGTCCTGCGGTCAAGATAGAACACCATTGGCTTTCCGGTCGACCCCCCGGTCACGCTCCTCTTGAGATATTTTGAATGGATCTTCGCCGGAACCAGCCTTTCATGATTTTCCGATATTATATCCCTTGTCAAATATGGTATGTGCTTGATGTCCTCGGGTTTTCTGAAGTCCGCCGGCTTGAATCCCACCTTGTTGAATAGTTCGTTATAGTACGGAATGTTGTCATACGAGTATTCTATTATGTTTTTCAGTCTCGCATAGTGGTAGTTTTTGATATCATTCTCGGACATCTGATCGAGCTTCCCGATCAGACGCCTCGCCTTGATATAATATTTTCCAAACAGCAGGGTGTCCCTGAAGATTTCAACATACTTGGCGCCTCCTGTTATCTTATGAAATAGTGACATCATCATGAATCAGGATATTCCATTTGAGCAAGGCTGGGGAACCGGGCTAGGCTTCCGGTTCTGACTGCCCTACATCCCTTTCAGGACCAGCGCCAAGCACCGCCTTGTAAATCGCGTCCAGTCGCGCCGCCACCCGCTTTGCTGCAAATCGCTCCCTGGCATAGCGACGGTTGTGATCCGCCATTCGCCGTCGGGTCTCAGTCTCGGCGGCCAAACGCTGGATCCGGTCGGCGACTTCTTGCGCAGAAAAGCGCCGGCCGGGTTCGGCGTTGCGGTCATACCGAACCAAAAAGCCTGTCACCCCTTCTTCCAGGATGTCCTTCAAACCACCAGCCGAGCTTGACACCAGCGGCAGGCCCATTGCCATCGCTTCCAGTACCGCGTTGGGCATGCCCTCGGTGTAGCTCAGGAAGCAAAACCCATCCGCATCAGCATAGCAGGCCGACTTCTCCTCCCGCTCCACATATCCCTTGAATTTGATGTTCTTCAGGTCGAGTTCCTGTGCCCGCCGTTTCAGGCCCGCAAGCGCCGGACCGTCGCCTGCAATCGTGAACTGATATCCTTCAGGATCGCGGCCTTCAAGCAGAGCGAAGGAATCCAACATCTCAAACACTCCTTTCGCGACTTCTATCCGGGACAGGTACAGAACCTTGAACCGGCCATCTTTCTCGGACCCGATCGACTGCGATTGAACCTCGAACACCGCATCGCCAGCAACGGTCGTCTCCAAATGAATCGGCCGGTCAAAGCCCCAGCGTCTAAGATCTGTCCGAAATTCGCCTGCCAGCACGATATGGGCATCGGCCATCCGGTAAACACGACTCAGCCAGCCGCCATTCCCACCGGGGAATTCGACCGTGCCACAAACCTCGTTGTCCCAACCCCGCCAGAATACCAACACCTTCCTGCCGAATACCTTTGCAAGTAACAGGCTGACAGCGTCACGAGGCAATGAGCGCAACTCGACCGGATCAAGGCACGGGTTAAGATGCACAAGATCAGGAAAGCGGCACAGATTCAGCAACAGCAGTGCCCAATCCAGACCGAGTCGCAGCGCCGTTGGCAATTCCCGTGGCCCTCTTATTCCAATCGTAGGGTAGAACGCGTGGGCCCTGCCAACGTCCAGCAACTTGTAGGATACAGTCAGGTGTCTGCAGACTGCACGATAATAATTATGGATCCCTCCGCCGGCCGCCTCCCGGTCACGAACGATGACAATCCTCATGAGATTGATTTCCATTCAAAAGCACGGAACCGGAATGAAACCAGTAGCAATCTGCCCGGGTTGCGAATTGACTGCCGCTGACTTTCCCGAATCGGCAGCATTGCCTATCGGCTCAGGAGGCACGGTCCCGTCTGCAGGCACGGTAAGGCAAAGCATGACGGTGCCCCATCCCGGTAAAAACCCTATTCCAGATCGCGGTTATCGATTCAACGCTGAACGAGTCTTCAATCACCTTCCGGGCTGCCGACGAACAATTACCCCATAACTGCAAATCGTCAAGAAGTGTGCCTACCAGTTTTGCAGTCTCGGCCGCACTTTCGTGCCTGATTAAAATTCCACTTCCATGGCCCTTGACCGCATCGCCCAACTCACCCACATCGGTCACCACGACGGGCACACCGGCAGCCATAGCCTCGAGCATCGCAATCGACATTCCCTCGGAAGGAGACAGCAGACAGAATACTTTTGCCTGCATGAGCAATTTCGGAACACTGTTGCACTGACCGACAAATGCGACACAAGATTCCAAGTCGTAAGCACGCGCCAATCCTTCAAAGTATTCACGGTCAGGGCCGTCTCCCACAATCATCACACTCAGTGAGTTGCGCTCGCGAACCAACTCCCTCAACATATTGAGGAATGGTTCCAGTCCCTTGACTTCCTTGACAAGTCGGCACACATAAATCAGGTCGGTTTTCCGGTCATTGTACGAAGTCACCTGATAGTCGGCCAGTTCGATGGCGCCCGTCAACACGACGCAATTCCTCGAGATGTTCCGTTCTTCCACAAATTTTCTTGCCTGCTGGCCACGGACGATAACCACATCAAACCGGCGGACAAGATGGCAGATGGCCATCTCGACGAATTTCGAGGTGCCACCCATGGCGCTTAGAATCGGACTTTCACTACCGTAGCCGCCTCCCAGAACCTGCCCCGGGCCTCCCGTCATCTGATACACGGCCTTGGCGTTCAGTATAGCGGCTGCCAGCAACACCAGCGGCGCGTTTGGCATGATATGGTAGCCGATGATAACCTCGGGCTTCAAACAGAGTCCCGCCTTGAAAAGTGTAATCACTCTCGCGGCACCCCGCCCGAATCGCCGCTTCAATCGATCAGACGGACAGTTGAACCGCAAACCTTCCACCTCCAGATCAAGACGATCATCACATATTACCACGACCTCCTCAACCCCATGTGCCCGAACCAACGGAACCGCGTGTGCAAGAAGCCAACCCGGATTGTAAAACGCCCCAACTAGGAATACCCTTCTGGGGGAGCGGGACTGGCTCCCAAAAAATCTCCACACCAAGCTTGCCATCAAGTGCGCAATACAGATGCAAAAAAGCACAACGCCTATCAAACCACGCGCCAGATAACCCTTCCCTGCAATTATTAATGATCTTCTACACACCTCGCGAATAGTACCGTTGATCGGAGTAAATAGCCTTTGCTCAGGAAGTGATTCCCATCTTCAATGTGCGGAAGTTGCGGCAACCATTCATCACTTTGGGACAGGGCCGCGATACTCGATACTCTTCTGGGCTGGCGGCTTGAGGCTGGAAGTGAACTCAAGCGCGCCACAATCAATTGCCGAACCCGAAGTGCGCGGATGCATGAGGATGTCAAAAGGCAAGACTACGGCCGGATCTTCAGGAAAGTCGGGATCATTTGTGTAGCGATCAATGAACTGCTGATAAACGCTCATTGAAGTGTTTGTCGCGGGTGCCGCCGTACCGGCGTTAATGGCCAGCGATCCATTTTGGAGACTGTAGTCGCCCAAAGCCGCATTGACAAACATGGGTTGTCCCGCACGATTGTTCCTGGCAAACGGAAGGCTGTTGAGTACCGAAGCACTGGTGATCAGACTGGAACCATACAGATAGACCTTCAGGACATCCATAATGTTATTCTCGATATATACCCGCAGATTACCACCAGTCCCGGCAAACTTCGATATCATGATAGGAGTTCCTCCATTGGGATCGATGGTCGCCCTCATGTTTGTAAATACATTATTGTAAATATGTATTTCGGAATTACCATCAATACGGCTGTTCTGTGCTGTAACCACACCATAAACGGTATTGTCCATGGTGTTGTTGACAATGTATGTCCTTCCCCTCATCTCCTCAAAACAAATACCTTGTCTTTTCCACTCTCCCATGCCGCCACTCTGTTCATCGAATGTCGAGTTCCTGGAGATGTTGCCTATCACATACACCCTGGAGTTTTCCGAAGGCATGTCCTTTCCGCTTCCATTGACAAGCTCTTTGCGGGCAAGCAAGGCACCCGCCCCGTCTCCTTGGTTTGCAATGAACCACAGGTGATCCTGTCGATCATACTTCGTATTGAACATGTTATAGTCGATGCCGCTGCCGGCATGGGCGATATTACCGCTACCAATGACATCGGCGGACCGCTTGCATCCGATGACGGACTGACGCTGAAACCGGGTGACGTTTCCGGCAACATACACATGGTCAACATTGCCGCGTGTGTACAACTGATCCCCCACTTGGATGAAAGTTCCCGTGATGCTTTTGAAGAGGCCGTCAATCGGGTCGGGTGTATCTCCGGGATAAAGGTGACATCCGACAACCCACATGCGATAAACTCTCCCGCCGCCCCATATTCCATCCGGTTTAAATGCGTGGAAATCCGCATCCTGCGTCCTCCAGTCAACTCCTCGACCGTTATTTTTGAAGTCTATGTCATAAAAAACGAGATCGTGGCAATCATGGGTTATGGGAGTGGCTCCGGCGCTCACCGCAAAGTGGCTTCCGTGAGTGGCTTGGTAATCCCTGTTCTGAACCAAGCAGTGCCGGACCACAATATGGTGGGCTCCATCTGCAACCGTTAACGAAGATCCATTTCTTGTCGTCCACTTGTCCCAAACGATGTTTTCTACAAATACGTGGTGGGTATTTGCCCCCGAGAATCCGATTCGCAGGTCTCTAAATACAGGCTTGTTTTCAGGATCACCATAAATCCAGCATGGATTTTGGGCGGTTCCGTCCCAGTTAGCAAACCAATCTTTAAAGCCTGCGTAATGCGAATCCCACTCGCCTCCCTTGATCCAAAGTACCGACCCAGCGGCGATGTTGGTGCCGGTCCATCCTGTAAGGGGTAGCGTTTTACGGGGGCGATCCGGGTAACCAAAGCGTTTGCCATTGGCGTCGGCATGGTCGGAACCACCGACTATGTCACTTGCATTCGGGTTGTCCTTCTCAATATAGTAAAACCCAATCTTGTCGGATTGCGGCCAATTATCTGGCCTGGTTGGCGAGGGGAGCAGGAACGGGTCCTGTTCCCAGTCTGGATAGGGAATGCCGGGATATCTCCACGCCCGGCTCGCACCTGCATTGCCTGTTAAGATTCCAAGGCCGATGGCTGTATAGAGTAAAAAACGATTTATTTCGCGTAAATGTTTCATTTATTGAATAGTTCAGAGAATGAGAAGGTTTCGTCAGGTTTCTTGCGAAATGTTTTCCTGTTTCCTGATTGTTTTTTTGGGTTGCGATTCACGGTGCCCCGCCATGGGTGCTACCCTTGCGCATCGATTGGGCGTAAAAAAGCATGGCAAGTAAAGCACGGCCTTTGTGATAACCGTGTCACAGTCTGAATTACAACATAGCCGTGACATTTGCCCGGTTAATTGAATGCATCGTGTTGGGCTATCTACGGCTTCGCCTGCCGATTGTAGTCAAAAACATCTGGAACCTCAACCGAATTCCGGTTGACAAGTTCCTGATACACCGCCTGGGTTTGCCCGGCCACCCTCTGCGGGGCAAAACGCTGCTCGGCGACACGTCTTCCAGCCTGGCCCATTTGCAGGGCAGCAGCGGGGTCTTGGAGGAGCCGCTTTATCCGGTCGGCGATCTGTTCGACGTCCTCCGGGTCGATCAAGAAGCCTGTCGTATTCTCGCGTACCATATAGGGCATGCCACAGCGGTTGGAGGTTATGACCGGCAGGCCGGCGGCCATTGCCTCGGCGATGGCCATCGGTGAGTTTTCCTGCCGCGACGGCAGCAGGAAGACACTGGCCTTGCCCAGTTCCTCCATCAACCGTCCGTGGTCGATGTGGCCTAACAGCTCAATCCTGGTGGCGAGGTTGTGGCGGGCGATGCAATCCAGCACTTTCTGCTGATAGGCCGGTTCCTTGGCCTGCCCGGCGATCACCAGCGTGCCCTCGGTCCCGTGGGCAACGGCCAGGGCGAAGGCCTCGATCGCACCCAGCGTGTTCTTGCGTTCGTTAAGCCAGCCCACGCACAAAACGCGCCGACCTTGCGGGATCGGGTTGACCGCAAAGAATCGCTCATCCACCGGGTTGTCGATGTCGTGGATGGTGGCATCGGTCAGTGCTTCGATCATCCGTCGTACATACGGAGAAATGGAGATGATGTGCTTCTGCCGGGCCAGTCCGCGGCGTTCCACCAAGCGCCACAATCGCGAGCGCAGGGCGGCAAACCGTGCGGCGTCGGCCCGCAGGTTTTCGGTATCAAAGCCATGCAGTGTGAAAACATGCGGGATCGTCAGGTCTCCCAGCATCAAGCCATGAGTCTCGTGGGAATGGAGAATGTCGGGCTGCATGGCCGAAACGTAGTTAAGCAATCGCCGCCGGCCCGGCCCGGCCAGCACGTCGGCGATCTGCGGCCAGCGCGAACCTGGCAGCCGATGGACCGTCGCTCCGTCGTGGGTTTCCACCACTGTGCCGACAAGTCCGCCTTCCAAGGTCACCACGTGCACGTCCAAATCATCCATGGCCGCCAGGGCCCGCACCAGCACCACGGCGACGGACTCCACTCCGCCCCGCGGTTGCTGTGGCGTCGGCGGATAACGAGTGAACAAGGCTACTTTCATGAGGTTGCTTCCGGGCTTTACCAAGCCTGCTTCCATGTGGTTGTTTGCGCCCACAGATTGTGGCACGCTCAACCAGCTTGGGATCCGCCTGTGGCCGGCGGGTTGTCTCCACGCAAATTCTCCTTCGAAATAATATAGCATTCCCCGTGCGGCATGGCTTTGAGCATGGACTTGCGCATCGCCACCGTGCCCCCGCACTTCATGCGGTATTCTTCGCCGAAGCACGGTGTCTGAGTCAGTTTGACTTTCGTCTTCTCCTGAAGATCGGCGGTTGTCTTGATGACGCGCGCGGGATTCCCGGCCGCCACCGCCCCATCCGGAATGTCCCGGGTTGCAACGCTACCGGCAACTATGATCGTACATGGATACACCCCTGTCGCATCAGGGACTTGGTGGAGTTCTCACAGGTTCCATCCGCATAGGGAAGGGTCAAGGATCTTCACTACGGCGGGCCCTTGTACTTTGTGTCTGGCCAAGGTATGCTATTCTTTCGCCGGATGGAAAAGGAAAGAGTCGTTGGCTGGGCGGCGGTATGGACTAATCCGTCGAAACCTGCAACACTCGCCAAGGCATTGGATAACGACGCAATTAGATCAACACCTCGCTTATTATAAGGAGGATTATAATAAGCCGAAGCGTTGCTTTCGTACAGTGCTACGCCCTGCCAGGGCGCCCCCTTAGAGGCCAGCGTTTTACGATCTACCCAATGCATGTCTCTGATGCGTCCCAGCACTTCCTGTACTTGATCATGGACGGGGCCCGTGGTCAAATCCGCCATATTCCAACCTGCGGCAAGTTCCGCCGCAGACACATCCGCTACGTTCACGTCGTTAAT
Source organism: Akkermansiaceae bacterium (assembly GCA_903888515.1). Lineage (GTDB taxonomy): Bacteria > Verrucomicrobiota > Verrucomicrobiia > Verrucomicrobiales > Akkermansiaceae > Luteolibacter. Next base: position 20,335 of record CAISTY010000097.1, read on the forward strand.
ATAAACATCGTATCTTCCTGAAGCCAGCCCTGTTACAGTCAACATGTACTTTTGCCAGCCCTTGATATCGGGGTAGAGAAACTCGGCACCAGCCCTGCCGGATTCATCTATTCCCCACGGAAGCCGAGCATCAAGCCGCTTGAAATCAACTCCACGGAAAGAATTGCCAACGATGGAAGACACCGAGCAGAACTGGCTGTCGGTAAGTGTTTTGGTATCGCTAGCAATCGTCGCGGTGGACACAATCGACGAGAATCCAAGACCGGCAATCACTTTCCAAGCGTAAGCGATCTGAGCAGCACGCCCAGGGTGGTCTGAATCGGTGATTACATTGCGAATCACCGGCCAAGTTTCGCTGATGCGTTGCTCGCCGCTGCCGTTGGTGGTGATGTCAATGACAGGACCATCGGGTGCCGTCGAAAGCTTGAAGGTGTTGGTGGTGGCGTCGCGCACATAATAGACGACGTAATTAGCCAATCCGCCGGGACCTGAAGGGTTGCCAGCGACACTCAGCGTCACTGCGCGTCGGTTGGAAAACCCATGCCCGACAGAAGTACACGTGTCCGTGACTGCGTCGGCAGTAAAGACACGATTCGCCGTAAACCTATCTTTCAGCGCAGTCCAGGTTTTATGATAAAAAAGCGGTTCGGGCGCGGAGAGAGCGATTTCCTCGTTCGCTAAATCATATTCGCCCGCAATCGCCGAACCCGTGCTGTTGGACAATGGAGCCATTCCCAAAAGAATCGGCGCAGCATGAGACCTGCCGATGATATAACTGTTGACAAGTTCCAGCATCATGGCCTTGTGTTTCGCTTTATCGTAACCGCCATTTATGGATGATGAGAAAAAGACAAAGTTTGGCTCATAGGCATACACCAGTTTGCTATACTGCTCGTAATTTGGATTTCCGTTGTCGATATACGACTCTATCGATGTCCCCCCACGCGCGCAGACTTGAACGTGCAAAGTCAATTGAGGGTTCATTAATAAAAGATAGCTTGCCATATAATGGGGCCACATCTTTTGATTAGGAATCGAATCTCCGGCAATGATGATTCGATCACCATCTTTAAGTTGGAAATCCCCAGCTTTAGCTGTGCCGCAAGCAACCGCAAAAAGCGTGCAAATTACCCGTATTTTTGATCGGCTATATAGTAATTTCATATATTTTATCAGCTGTGAATAATCAATAATGGATGGCTCTTTCAAAGAACCCCTCCCCGTACGTTGGACAGTTTGTTGCCGAATTTACGTTAGTTTGGATTGCAGAACCTTGACCAGAAAGGCACCGGATGAACCGGTGGCCTTTGCTGGTCTCGATCAAGCGCATCGGAAATATGACGCCGCAGGCGGATGGTTGACCAGCGCGGAATGCGCGCGCTGGTGGTTGTAGAAGGTGAAGTAATCGCCGAGGCCCCTGCAGGACTCGGCCACGGTGTTCCAGTCGTGCAGATAGACGCTTTCGTGCTTGACGGAGCGCCAGAGTCGTTCGACAAACATGTTGTCGATCCAGCAGCACCGACCGTACCTCGACGGCTGGTAGCCGTTGTCCAACAGCCAACCGACATGCTTCTAACAGGTAAACAGCGAGCCTTGCTTGCTGTTGAGGCACCATGGCTTGCGTCCGGCGGCCAGGGCCATGTCGTGTGTCTCGATGATGTATGCGAAGCCTCCAGGCTGAGCGATTGCCGGAGCATATGAGTGACCTCAGCACTAGGGCGGCAGCCGGAAGAAATGCTGGAGAGCTGGTTTTCATGGCGGAAGGAACGGTTGGGAGTTCCCGATTCAGAGAATCCTTGGCTGCTTTCGACCGGTGTTTGTCGCACGATTCGGAAGTCTTGCATAGCGTGTGAGTTTGTGATAGACATGTCGCGATTCGCACTACACCGCCCTTTGGAATCTGTGCGATAGCGACAGCCCCATTGATGAGAGGGTGATTCGCGGCTAGCGAAGCCTCGTTTGCCACCTTGAGATCAAAGCCTCCCGTGTTCGTAGATTGAGACCCCCACTGCCAGACAATCATCAGCGTGCGGCTTGGAACGGGGGTAATCCAGTTGTCGAAAAACCGATTCCATAAAGCTAAATGATCATCCACACGGAATCCGCCATTGGTCCCATTGTGAAAAAGCATATGGGACGATTCAATCGAGTCGCCGCCATGAAAAATGCGATGGCCTGGCGTTAGGCCGACTTTGGTTTTGAAGTCTTGGGCATGACAGAGTGACAGGGATAGCAACAGCTGGTTAGGGTGCGTATTGTTTGCATAGTACTTAGGGATTGCAGATATTATGGTTGACGTTTGTGATCTCAGCAGCAAATGGAATCAAGGTACCTACATGGCAGTATAGTCCTCTGGACGAAACGGCCGGATCCGTTGGGATAACGGAGCCGACTTGTCGTAATAAAACTCGCGATTGCCATCTGAAACATCGTAGCCAAAGCGTTTGAGTTCCTTGCCATACTTGCGGATGGTGACGGGCGGGATGCGCAGCAGCGGAGATTGCGCGAATGGATCAATGATCCTTCCTGCCTCTTTCAAGCGATGGAATTCCTCCTCGGATCGATACATCATCACTTTGGCTGGATTGCCCATGACAATCGCCTGCGGCGGCACATCCTGCATAACCACGCTCCCCATGCCGATGATGGCGCCTTCGCCTATCCTCACCCCCGGCGAGACATGCACACCGGAGGCGATCCATACAAAATCCTCAATGATCACGGGCTTCACGTAGCGCCACAATCCGTGCGGCAGCGCTTCCGCACCTGAATGAACATGCTCGGTGGTCAAAATGATTGTGCCAAAGGCAATTTGACAACCGCGTCCAATGTGGCAGCCCCCCACCGCCTGCACCACACATCCACGGTAGATCCCCGTATCACTGCCGATGTGCAACTTTTCCGGAGCAATGATCGACACCCCGTCATCAATACAAACTCGATCACCGATATAGAGGAAATCCGTTTTTTTCCAGGCTACCCCTTGCTGGCACTTATAGTAGCGGCGGCCTCCAATTAAGGCCTGATAAAGAGGGTTGTTACCAAACCACCGCTCCATCCATGATGTATTTCGTTTCATGCGACTTATAGGAATCCGACCGCCTTACCACGCTCAGTCTTCGAATAGCTTGTTTACTCTCAACGCATAACCATCGCCCTTGCGTTCCGCGATAACCTCCTTGGCCCAGCGGTGGCTGATGAACATCATCGGACTCGCCGTGAACCCATACGCCCCACTATGATGAATGGCCAAGACGTCACCACAAGCCAAATCCGACAAACGCAACTGACGCGCAAGCTGATCAATTGTCGTGCATAGCGGTCCAAAAACATCAAATTCCTGCAATTCCGTGGCCGGCTCAAGAGAAGCCTGCGTCGGCAAGCGTGATATCATGTAATTGCGATGAATAATGGTTCCAAAATGCCCGCACGCGGCGAGGTGGTTGTTTAGGCCACCATCACAGATGGCCATATGTCGCCCCCTTGAGTGCTTGATGCGGCGTACCGAGGTCAGGAAATATCCCGCCTCACCTACCAAATAACGCCCAATCTCCAACAACAATGTGGCGCGTTGAAACTCTGGCAGCCCCAACAAGGCATCGAGCGCCGGATTGATCTGCTCTGCGACATAATCAAGGTCCACCGCGTTTTCTCCCTCGTGATACGGGATTCCGATGCCACCACCAAACACCAGTATCTCAGGTTGTAATTTATGGCGTTGTGCGAATTCACGGAAAATTCGCATGTAGTTGAGGAAATTCTCCACGATCGATTCCGCGTTCAGGCACTGGGCCCCAGCGTAGATATGAAACCCTGCCAAGTGAATAGACTTCATGGATGAGAGCGTCTGGAGTGCTTCATCGAGATGTTCCTCATCAATGCCAAACTGGCTCGGCCGCCCCGCCATATTCACCCCAAACCCCTTGGGCATGGACCGAGGACTGATCCGCAATAAAACCCGTGCCACGCGGTCGAATTCCTGTGTGATATTCTGCACATCCGCCAGTTCATCCATAGATTCCACCACGATTTCGCCACAGCCGAGCCGAACCGCCTCTCGCAGTTCTGGCAGGGATTTCCCCGGCCCCGTGAAGCTTAAACGGGATGGCGCATAACCGGCTTCCAGAGCCAGCTTCAGCTCCCCGCCACTCGAGACATCAAGTCCATGAATGTGGGGATCGAGGGCGCGTAGCAAATCCAAGTTGGGATTAGCCTTCACCGCATAACTAATCCCAAACCTACGCCCAAACACCTCATGAATCTTCTGTGCGCGCTTTTGCATCGCATCAGGAAAATAGACATAACACGGCGTGCCCACCGTCTCGGCCGCCTGACGCAAGGCCTCACCTACTGACAGTTCGATATGTCTCGGTGCTTGCACGGCCATGGTCGGATTCCTCATACGGTTATTGCTTTGAGGCCACGTAGGCCAGGATTTTATCAATGCTATCAAGGTTATCCAAATTCACTTCGACTGGATCCACCTTGATGCCTGCCTTAGTTTCCAAAAACATAATCAAATCCACGATTGAAAACGAATCGAGGTAGCCCTCACTAAATAGGCCTACTTCGTTGGTTACGGTATCTGGACTTAACGCAAATTGCGTCTCTAGAAACGTGAGCACCTCTTCTTTGGTCATATAATGCTAGGGTGTGTTGTAAGTGATTCCGTGACACTGCTAATCACCGCTTGGCGATCGATTTTCCCATTGCCGGTCCGAGGCATCGTGCCGGGGTGAACTCTCACGGCGCGCGGAACCATATAGTTTGCCATCTTTTGCATACAATACCGCTTCAGTGCGGACCCCTCGATTGGAGCATCCGCATGCAGGGCAATGACCGCATGCACCACCTGTCCGAGCGCATCATCATCCACACCGTAGGCCACCGCATCAGCCACCCCCTCAAATCCACACAGCAGGTCTTCTACCTCTGTTGGACTCAAGCGGAAACCGCTGCACTTGATCATCGAATCGGCCCGTCCCACAAACCACAAGAAGCCATCCTCGTCCACACGAACGGTATCGCCACTATGCAGCACCTTCTCCTCGCCGATCAGAGGCATCAAGTGCGGGTTGACGCGTAGCTTCTCATTCGTGGCCTCGGGATTGTTCCAATACCCCAACGTGATCAGGCTGCCGCGGTGAATTAACTCCCCCTGTTGACCAGGCCCACAGACGCCATCCTCTGGATGCACCACGTAAATCTCCGTGTTGGGTATGGCCCGGCCAATCGAGCCCATTTTGGCCTCAAATAGGCACGGCGGAAGATACGTGGAACGAAAGGCTTCGGTCAGCCCATACATCAGGAATATCTCTACCCCAGGAAACAACCCAGGCATCAAAGCAAGGGCATTCCGCGGAATCTTCCCTCCAGAATTGGTAATATATCGCAAGGCCGGAAAGGTCGTCGGCACATCGTGAAGGTATTGCACGACTTGTGTCCAACTCGGCGCCACCAACGCCACACCTGTGACTTGATGCTGCACCACCGTCTTGATGATCTCAGCAGGCAAGGATACTGGCTGCAATACGACTGAGCCCCCGACCAGAAACATGGTCATGATTTGGTTCAGCCCATAATCAAAACTCAAGGGCAGCAAACTCAAAATCCTGTCCCCGCAGGTATTCCCAAGATACTTCGCCACGATCCTCGCTCCCATGACGATATTCTGATGCGTGAACATGACCCCCTTCGGCTTACCAGTAGAACCCGAGGTATAGAGCAACGCCGCCAAATCTGTATCAATACTGGGACATGGCGGCAGGTCATTCGCCTCTGGGAGATCCTCCCATATCACAACTTGACCTCCCCCATCCCTAGCACCACGAACGATCACCTGTCCCAAATCGGCAAGCACGGAGGACTTCATGATCGATGCCAGCTTGCGACCATCCGTGAACAGGGCGCGAATCCCACAATCCCGGACGATATACTCAAGCTGATCCGTCACCCATGCATAGTTGATGTTCACAAACACCGCCCCAATCCGCGCAATCGCAAACGTAGCCACTATCTCATCGATGCTCTTGGACAAATGAATCCCTACCCGGTCTCCTCGCCGAACCCCCTGCGCATGCAAATAACTCGCCGCCTGCTCCACACGCCGCGCTAGCTCTCCGTAAGTGATAGCATCACCCTTGATCCGTACCGCAATAGCCTGTGGACGATCGGCGATATTTTTAATCAGCAAATCAATTACTGTAAATGTAAACATACTATTTTATCTGGATAAATACTCTTTACCAGCTTTGGTCACGCCAGGACGCACCCTAAGTTGAAATGTTAATTTCGAGCCCGTTTGAGCGCCTCTGACCCCGGAAACCAGTGACCAGAACACGGAGTGAGCACTAGCAAACCCGGAAAACCTGGCAAAACCCTGACTTGCATGGCCGAAGGCAGACCAGACGTAAAGCCTGACCTAACGACAACATATTGAGATACCGGCGACGTGGAGTTTGCCTGTCTCTTCGGTCTGCGAGCGGCAAGCTAGCGTGATAATGAACCGGCACGATGTAATTTGGCCCTCATGCGCGAGCACCATGCTACGAGAGCCCTACGCTCAACGCCGGACATGCACAAGGCCAGCGCCGTGACATACGCTAGGCCGCCAATGGCGCAAACTAGAAACAACTCGATCCAAGTATCCGGTATCCAATACGAACGGCACAGCAACAATAGCAGGACTGTGCAGATGGCTGGGGTTAAGCCAGGCCGCAGTGTCTCACGGAACCATCTCCGCGCAGGCGTATGCGACAATTTCAAGCCCAGCGGCCAGAACAGCAGCATGCCACCAAGCCCATTGGTGACCAAGGTGGCGGACGCAGAACCAATCGCCCCCCAGTGCAGGGTGCGCACCAAATACAGGGTGAGTGCCAGGTTCGCGACTTGGATCAAGGTATCAGTAAGAGAGGTTTGGTTGATGCGCGCTTTCGCATATGCAATGTTGTATAACGAAATCCCCGCATAGCCGACTGGTAGCAAAAACATCATAATCATCATCACCGTGCCAGCTTTCTGGTAGGTCTCACCAACGTAGAGCGTGATAACTTCCCGGTGAAACACCATCAGTGGCACAGCAATCAGCATCGCGGCCCACAGCGCATAGCGCCCGGATTTGATGTATGTCTCACGAATACGCTCGTCATCATCGAGGGCATCCATCGCGATCAAGGCGTCTTGCAGCGGAGACAGGATCATGTTGGCGGCACTTGTGATTTGCGAGGCAACCACCGATCCTAGGTGGAAGCAGGATACTTCAAAATTGTTTGCCCAGCGGTTCAGAATCAATGGATCGGCGGAGGTACGGATGGTATCCACCGTCTTGCCCAAGACCGCCCAGGAACCAAAGCTGAGAATTTCTTTGGCGCGGCTCCACTTGATCATGTGTCGATCAAAGCGAAGGCAGGGCACCAGTCGCCTGGATACCGCATTTCTTAGCAGCAGGCGCACCCAATCTGCCGCGCTCATCGCAACCACCACCCATAAAACCTTGGCACCAAACAAACGAATGAGGCTCAGCAACAATCCAATGCGCAGGAATTCGCAGGCTACGAATACCAGATTGTCCAAGTCATAGCGCTGACGCATGCTCATGCCGGTGCTAAACGGCGCGAGGGGAAAGCGAATCGCCAAGGTCACAAACATGAAAGAGACCATCCATCGGGCCTCACTCAACTTGTCCGCTTGGATGGTGAGAATGCGTTCCAGATTCCCGGCAATCACAAATCCCAGGACCGTCACCAATAACGCAATGCCCACCAAGGGCGCAAACATTGTCGAAACCAGCCGCGTGACCTCTTCTTCATCATCCTTGGCATAGGCACTCACCGCATAGCGCCCTAACCCACTATTTAGCAGGGTTGTCAGAATCGGTCCAAATGCCATCAACGACACCGTCACCGGATACAAGCTATACTCATCTGGGCCGATCTGCTTCAGCAAATACTGGTTCAACCAAACCAGCACTGTGATGTTCAGAATCCTGGTCGCAATGTTGCTCGCTGTGCCAATCGCGATCAGATTCTTGTTCAGCAGGTCTTTGCTGTTTTTTGATGAGTTGCTCACAAGTCACAATTTAGAAGCGGCACGAGGATGTTACGGCCAGGAACACAATGTTCAGTTATGGTTGGTTTTAGACAATCCGCACACCGTCCTTGCGTTGGCCCGGCGCAGGCGTCGCTGCTCTTGCCCGCTTGGCTTGGAAAGCGTCCCGCATCGCTAATACAGCCCCCATAGGCAAGGCCCCTACGGTCATCCATCGATAGATCCATGGTTTGACGGCGAAGGGGCTCTTTTTCGCCATGACGCAGCATTTGGCGAGTGAGATGGCTACGCGGGCGGCTTTGGGGAAGCGGATCGGCACTCGCCCGTTCAGCAATTCGAGGCGTAAAAGGTAGTTTGCCGTGGGATTGTGAAAACTATGCAAAGCGGCAAAATTTGTCAGTCCATCGCTCTGATATTCTTTCACCCCTGCGATTCGGTTGATGCAGCGCATATGGTATGCTTGTGAAATCCGATTCCACACCAATGATTCCGGAATCAAATGCCGACCAAGATCATCTGGAAAGGGAAATTGGCGCAGGATATCCATACGGATTAGTCCCATCTTATCACCCCACACATTGAGATTATAGCGCAGATCAATGGCATTGCTATCCATCCGATCCCGCGGGAAACGGTCCCCAACCACCGCCCCATCCGGATACTGAAACAAACAGCAAACCCCTGAATAGTTTTGCTGATTAGGGATGGACCGCCATTCCTCCAACATCACTTCCAACGCATTCGGCACCATCCAGTCGTCCGAATCCACCATCACGAACAAGTCCGCATGGGCCTCCTTGACACAAAGATTATGGGCGGAATGCTTGCCGCCATTTTCCTTCCAGATGTATCGAATCGGCATCGTTGCCTCTATCTGCCAGGATTCCACCAGTGCCTTGGTCTGGTCCCATGAGCCATCATCCACAATGAGCCACTCAAAATCCCGAAATGTCTGTTGTTTCAGACATTCATACACCCGCGGCAGGAGTTTCACCCGGTTGTAGGTAGGAGTGCAGACTGTGAAAATCGGCTTGGCAATCATTGAACGATTAGCTTTGGGCAACAAAGAATTGCTGGTTTTGATCTAGTTTTTGTGGCTCCGACTCCAATTAGCGATACCTCAATCGTATGCTTTATCAAGGCTTCTCAGATCAATAGCGCAGTTGAACGCAAATCGGTCAAATGGACCGTTTCCCTAGCTGATCAAGTGCATCAACTGAGAGGATGTAGCCGTCTCCATCCGGCATCGCCGAGCGCATCTGTCGCCGCATTTCCACCGTTCCACCACATTTCACTCGATACTCTTCGCCAAACGTCGGAGCAGTAGCCATTCTGGTCCGGACTTTTTCTTGAAGTGCCAGCACTGACTTGATCACCCGAGCTGGGTTCCCGCCCACAAGCAACCCCTCTGGAACGTCCTTGGTCACGACACTACCAGCCGCCACAATCGCTCCCTTTCCGATTCGGATATTTGGGAGCACGATAGAGAAGGCGCCAATAAACACATCATCATCCACTTCGATTACTCCTATTCTGCTAGCTCCCATCGACCGCCAGAGACACGCATCATGCGAGATAAAGCGCACCCCACGGGCCAGAGTAACTCGATCACCCAGCTTGACATGAGTTGCCCATGGAGACTCGATTTCAGCGTCCGGTGCTAAATAGCAATCTTCGCCGACAATCATACCCCATTCCCTCAATGCATGAATCCGCTCGTCCATGCTGGGATTTACACACAATATTTCTTTGATTCTTTCACGTATATATTTGATTTTCATTTTTATCAAGTTTGCTGAATGTTTCGAAGTGGGTCAGCGTCTTTGAAAAGCTCACGAGCACACGGGAGGGATGTCCTATAAGGTTGTGATTTCCGATTGGGTTTTGTCTGGGGATTCGAAGGTACTCTAGCCAAGGTTCAGATATGCTTGCCGGTGGAACTCGGAATTCACAACGCCCTTGGGGCGGGATTGGGGCCAAAAGTCAGCCACGGGCCGCAGGCATCGCGGCGTGCGGATGCGCGGCGGATGAGGATGATGGCTGTGCTTCAGCCAGAATCGAGTGATAGGCTTGCAGGGTTTTATCCACTACCAGATCAGGGTGGAAATGTTCCCTCGCAGCGGTCCGTGCGCAGGCTCCAAATGACTCTCGTTGCCATGGATTCTGCAGCAATTCGGTCAAGCGCTGCGCCACATCGGCGGACTTCTCTGGATCGACCAGAAAGCCGCTTTGCCCGTGATCGATCATGTAAGGCATTCCACAGCGATTTGAGGTAACAACCGGCACGCCAACGGCCATTGCTTCGGCGATCGCCATCGGAGCGTTTTCCTGCAAGGACGGAAGCAAAAAGACGCTTGCCCTAGAAAGCTCCTTCGAGAGTCGATCATGATCAATGTGCCCGAGGAACTCCACGTTCTTGTGGATACCCAAGCCGTCGACCGCTTCCTTCACCTGCTTCAGATACGCTGGATCGGAAGCAGTCCCTGCGATCACCAACTTAGCTTCGCATCCGCTGGAAACTGCCGCCGCAAAGGACCTCACGGAGGCAAGGGTGTTCTTCCGCGGGCTGATCCAACCAACGCAGAGAACCCTCGGGACCACGTCCTCCACGTGCTCTATGTGGAAGAATCGTTCGTCCAATGGGTTGTTGATTTCGTGTATCACCCCTTTCGCATCGGGCGCAATTTTTGCCTTGACATAGGGATTGATCGAAACGAGGTGCCGGTGCTTTGCGAATCCGCGGCGCTCCGCCCACTTCCAGGCAAGCGCGCGCACCGCACCAAAGCGCGCCTCCTCGGCCACTACATTCTCGCTGTCGAACCCGTGCACCGTGAACAGTTGCGGAATATCCCGACAGGGCGCTGGCAATCCGTAGGTCTCGTGCCAATGGACGAGGTCCGGCTTGATCTCAGCGATCTTTTCGAGAATACGCCGCCGTGTCGGCCCTGCATGAACGTCGAGGATTTGGGGCCAACCGGATCGCCCAAAGCGATGGATCTTCACGCCCGACACCTCCTCATAGGAAGAACTCGTCCCGTTTCCAGCGAGATGACTTCGACATCCACCTGACCATCGGCCTGCAAGGCCCGGCTGAGGACGACGGTAACGGCTTGAACACCACCCCGGGGAGTCGACTCGACCACGGGAAATCGACTGACGATGACTACTTTCATTGCTTCGGCGCACTCGGATTAATGGAATCGGCCAACATAGCACACATCTGGCTTCAGGAAGGCTCATGGAAAATTTTCATCACCAGATCGCACTTCTGGATTATACCATAACTCAGCGGAAAGGTCGGTTGGATTGAAGCGCAGCGCAGTTTCTGGCCGTGAATCTGAATAGTGAGAAGACGGCAGATTCCGGTCCGCGTGAGTATCCTCTAAAGGAGATAACGCGGATTCCTCTTTTATTGAGGCTAGTCATGATTTGGATGCTGATTACGAAGAAGCAACGAATCAATTGGAAGCAGGCTCGATGGTCGCATTCGCCGGGGACTTCTGTTCTCCAAGAGCGCTGATGACGGCAGTTCGGAGGTTGGCGGCGAGGATCCGGTTGCCTTCGTTGTTCGGGTGCATGCCGTCGCCGTCATGCAGATCGCGTCGCAACTGGCCGGCTTGTGTCAAATTGGAGTGATCGACGAAGGACAGGCGTGGAGAGTTGGCGGCGAGGTGCTGTAACAGGGTGTTCAGCTTTGAAGTCGAGGTGTTTTGGCCGCGCAGTATATCACGGGCGCCTTCGTCTACCAACGGCACAGAAGAAATTATGACGGGGAGGCGTGAGTCGATGCGTGCGATGATTTTCTCCATGTTCGCGACCACGACTTCGGGAGCACGATACGTCAGGTCGTTGCCTCCAATGCAGAGGACCACTGCGGAGGCGCGCTCGAATGCATAGTCTCCCATTCGTTCCAGGACTCCAACGGTAGTGTCGCCCCCGATGCCGTAGTTCACCGAGGGCTGGATGACCGCATCCACACAGAGGCCCTGGATGATGCTGTCACCAATAAAGAAAACCGAGCCCTTGGGAACGCGCGCAGTAGAGCGGGAGTGATACGCCCGCATGTCGCGAAAATGTTTGGAAAGTTCCTCGGGATGCGGTTTTCCTGCGAGCTTGGCCATAACCCTGGGAATGAAATCGGATTTCCAGAGAATCAGTCCGAGGAGCAAATGCAGTGCGATCAGGTAGGCGATGAGCATCGTGCGTTTCATGGTTGCCGGGGGATGGACTCATCCAGATCGTAACCATAGAGCGCATTGAGTTCACGGCCGCGCCGTTCAAAGTTCTCGAGATCCTGGGCCGTGAGGAGTGCCGGCCATTCGTTGCGCAATTCGATGGGCCTGTCACCTAGGAGACGGCTGTTGTGGCCGATGATGTGCTGTGGTTCCTGGGTGCTTGGGCTAAGGCAGTGCTCGCTCTGGTCATCCAGCCCGGAGAACGCCAGAATCTCCGACAGAACACGGCGCGAATCCTGGCAGAAATCCTCATATCGAACTTCCATGAGCCTCATCTTCGGAAGCACTTTCCTGAGTCTTTCGCATTCGCTGACCTTGTTTTCCCAAAGATGAAAATTGGCACGCATGTCAGGGTCGCGTTTTTTGTATGAGGCGACAATTGCCCGGCCGTCCCGGACCAGATAGATCGCCCGGATGTCATAGTGTCCGGTGCGGCTGAGATGCATGAGCCTTGTTGGATCCTTCGAGTCGTCCAGAAACACGGGCTTCCGCAAGACCTCACAGATTTTGTCGATCACGATCTTGTTGCGCTGATTGATCCTGGCGAGGGCCCGCGCCGCCGGGGGCCAGCAGGTGAAAGCCGCCCTCCGAAGGCTTTCAAAACCAGGACCACGCATCTGGGCACCGACAACCCGGCTCGCAAAGCTTCCGTTGCTGCCGTAGTGGGTTCCAAAATCCCCGAAATCCAATGCAACTCCCTCTTCCGCAAAAGCTGCGGCCACCTGCTTCCAGAACGCGCACTCGAGCAGTTCCGCGCCGCAGCCACATTGGAAGTTCCGGTAGTCGGGGATCGAGCTCATCTTCAACTCCCCAACCGTGGCAATCTGTGAGTGCCGCGCCAGGATCCTGGTCAGCAGCGTTGAGCCGCAGTGCGCACAGCCCATGATGTAGATGAGTTTTCGCATGGAGAGGAAGAGTCTGAAGTCAAAATGTCAAAGGTCGAAGGTCGAGATATTGAAGAGTCGAAGGTCTAAAAGTCAAAGGTCGAAGGTCGCGAATGGGGAGTGCTTTGCGCGAGGACATTCGCTGATCAATGAAATGCTGAAGGAGACTCCGAAGGGCTGAACGTCATCGACTTTCGGACTTTCAGACTTTAAGACTTGCGACTTTCCGACTCTTCCCATTCACCGCGCTTTCAAACATCTCGCGGAATCTGCGGGAAACCTCGGGGATACTGTGATGCGATTGGTAGTAGGCGTGCGCGGCGGATGAGTAGCTGGCACGGCGTTGGGGGTTGCCGAGCAGTCCATTGAGCTTGGTGACGAAATCATCCAGATCCCCGGCGACTTCGCCGAGGCCGTGGGTAGCGACGACGCCGTCCGGATCGAAGGTGGTGACCACCGGTACTCCGAGACTCCAGGCTTCGAGAAAGGTGGTGGGAAAGCCTTCCAGTTCAGAGGTGCAAGCCAGCAGGGTGGCACCTGCATAGAGGTTTGCCAGAGTGGAGGCAGGTGCGCGTCCGTGAACCCGCACATTGGGCAAGAGCCGTGCCTCCTCCATCAGGATTGTGGCGTGTTCGGACTGTTGATTAGGGGTGCCAACGATATCAAACGCCACTTCCGGACAGCGCCTCGCCGCCTCGATCAGCCAATCCAGCCGCTTGGTCGGCGTGATCCTTCCGACCCACAGGACATGCGGTTTGGTATCCGGCATCGGTTGCCCTGCAGGCGGCAGCACCGCCATGGGGATGACCGTTGCGTTCCGCCCCGCGGCCGCATGCAACCCTTGCCGCTGCGTTTCAGTCTGGGCGATGATCGGGTTCGCATGATGCAATCCGCAACGATATGCCTTTCCTTCGAGTCCCCAGGGACCGGCATTGAGGTGGGCTCCAAAATCGGCATCGCTGGCCAGACAGAATACAAAGGGACGTCCGAGCAACCGGCATCCAAGGGCGGTTTGCCCGGTCTCAATTCCCGCACCCATCTGAAGATAAACATCGGCACCCGCCCGCCTCATTGCCCCTAACAGTCCAGTCGTTCGAGGATGAATGTTCCTGAGCATGCGGAGTCCCGCATCCGGAGCATGACTCTTGAGCAGTCTAACACCTTCGGATTTCTCATTGTCAGACTGCCCGTGGTCGTAGGTAATCACTGTGACTTCACAGCCTTGGGAGACCAATCCCCTGGCCAGAGTTGCCAACTGGGTCTCGATCCCGCCGAGATAGCGTGGAATCTCCGCACCGGTGAGATGATCCAGGCACTTCAGCCCGATGATGCCGATTTTGAGGGAACGCATAGATATAAAGAGTCGAAGGTCTAAAGGTCTTAAAGTCTAAAAGTCGATGAAGATGAGTCCTTGAGACTCCACTGCGGCTTGCCAGTGACCGGCGAATGCGCTTGCGCAAAGCTCTTCCCATTCTCGACCTTCGACTTTCGACTTTCAGACTTTCGACTCTTCATCTTCTCGACTTTCAGACTTTTAGACCTTCGACTTTTAGACTCTATGGATGCGCGAGCATATCGCGGAGTGTGCGCTGGAGGGGTATGGTGGGGCTCCATCCGAGTTTCATGAGCGCGTCTGGGTCACCCACGGATCGATCGACGCCACCGCTGTGATACGAAGGGTTTTCCTGGATCCGATCGGCTTGGCCGGCGAGGGCGGCGAGGCGCTGAACCAAGGTGCGGCTGCGAGTGGAGCGACCGCTACAGACGTTATAGATTTGATAGTTGCGGCCCTTGGTTGCGATCAGGCGGTAGGCTTCCACCGCATCCCTGACATCGATGAAATCGCGGAAGGACGAGAGATCTCCGAGGGCAATCGGTTTGTTGCCGGGTTCCCGGAGTTTCGCGCACAAGGCTCCGGCTAGCAGACGCTGCGGAAGACCGGGACCGAGCAGGTTGAAGGTGCGGGCAATGACGATGCCGACACCGAACTCGCGCCCGCTGGCAAGGGCGATTTGTTCCTGACCCCACTTCGATCGGCCGTAGGCATTTGCTCCGCCAGAAGGTGCCTTCTCATCGACCTTGGCAGGCGTGGGACGGTAAACCGCCGCAGAGCTGGTGATCAGTACCCGAACCCGTTCCGATATGCCGCCGGCAACCGCCTCGATCAGGTTGCGAGTTCCTCCCGCATTGACGTGCCAAAGTGCCTCCTCGGTGGCAGGTGGGATGGCAGCCGCCAAATGAAATACCCACTGCGGCGGATCGGCTTCCGCCAACTCCTTCACCCGCTGAAAATCGGTTATGTCGATCGCATGATAATCATCGAGATCACCACGATCCGCCGGACCCCGGTCAAGCCCGATCAAGCGCGAACCGAGTTCCGACCGGCGCAGGTTGGCAGCAAGATAGCGGGCCGAAAAGCCGGAAGCGCCGGTGATCCAGATGGTTTTGGGCATGCTAATGATTGAGATATGCCTTTTCGTCACGCTCGAATTCTTCCTGGGCGAGGGCGTAGTCGTCCAGGCGGCCGATGTCGAGCCAGCGGCAGGCTTGGCGGAAGCAGGCGACTTTTCCGCCGGTTTGATGGACCTTGAGCACGAGATCCGGCATGTCGAGTCGCTGGGCGGGAAGCACATGCTTGAGTGCTCCCGCGCCAATCACGTTGACCCCCATGCTGACATCAAAGTGGAAGGTCGGCTTCTCGCGGAAACCCACGAACTCGCCGGATTGCCCGGAGTCCACGACCCCGAAATCGATTTTCACTTCCCGAGGAAACACCCCGACCGTTAGATCGGCCTGTTGTTCACAGTGATAGCGGATCATCTCGGCGAAGTTGAGGGTCGTCAGCAGGTCGCCGTTCATCACAATCACCGGATCGGTCAGGTTGCTGAGCAAGGATAAGGGTCCCGCAGTTCCCAGTGGCTCATCCTCGCCAACGTAGTCGATCTGGAGCCCGAAACGGCTGCCATCGCTGCAGACCGCCTTGATCAACTCGGCAAGGTAACCGGTCGAGATGGTGACATCGACGAAGCCGGCCTGCGCCAGGCGTTGTAGCAGAATCTCGATGATCGCCTTGTTTCCCAGCGGCACCAGTGGCTTCGGGAAAACCGCGGTGAGAGGCCGCAGCCGGGTCCCCTTGCCGCCGGCAAGGATCACCGCCCGGACGTTGCGAATATCTTCGGTATTCATAGAAGTCTAAAAGTCGAACGTCTAAAAGTCGAAGGTCTAAAAGTCTAAGGTCGGAAGATTAGAAGTCGAAGGTCTAAAAGTCTAAAAGTCGAAGGTCGAGAATGAGGGGTGCTTTGCGCGGAGGCATTCGCTAGTCCATGGCATGCTGAAGTGGTTTCCGAAGGGCTCGTCTTCATCGACTTTCAGACTTTCGACTTTCAGACCTTCAGACTTTTATACAACATATCCCCGGTTGACGTAGTCCTGGGGATGGTTTTTGATGTGTTCGAAGGTTGCAACCAGTCCCTCGTCGAGGCTGACTTTCGGTTCCCATTCCATCAACTTCTTGGCTCGGCGGTTATCGCTGATCAGGCGCTGGACCTCACTGCCCTCGGGGCGGATTCGCTGGTCCTGTTGCTCGACGTTGAACTCGCGGCCGGCGATCCGGCCGATTTTGGTGACCAGTTCGCGGATCGAGACTCCTGAGCCCACGCCGAGATTGACGGTGTGGCCGATGACCCGCTCCGACCGGGCCGCCGCGAGGAATCCGGCGGCGGTGTCGGTGACAAAGGTCAGATCCCGGACTGGATCGAGATTCCCAAGCTTAAGCTCATTTCCCGCAATGGCCTGGGTCATGATCGTCGGAATGATCGCACGCTGGCTTTGGCGCGGACCATAGGTATTGAAGGGACGCACGATGGTCGTCGGCATCTTGAAACTCAGCCAATAGCTTTCCGCCAACTTGTCAGCTCCGATCTTGGTCGCCGAATACGGCGACTGTCCGACCAGCGGGTGATTCTCGTCGATCGGCACATACTGGGCCGAACCATAGGTCTCGCTGGTTGAAGTGTGCAGCATGCGTTCCACTCCGTGCTGACGGCAGGCATCGAGCACGTTCAGCGTGCCAATGACGTTGGTCTGCACATACGATGAGGGTGCGACATAAGAGTAGGGAATCCCGATCAGCGCCGCGAGGTGAAACACCCAGTCGCAGCCGGCCACCGCTTTGGTGACGGATCCGGCGTCGGCGATGTCGCCAGGCACGATTTCGATCGCTTCACGGATTTCATCGGCAACATGTTCCAGATGATGCCACTTGCCTTGGGAATTGTAGTGGACGAAGGCACGGACACGGTAACCCTCGCGGACCAACAATTCAACAAGGTGGCTGCCGATGAAGCCGGCACCGCCGGTAATCAAAACGGATTTCATGGGTAGTGTGGTGTTAGGAGAAGAAGTCGGAAATCTCCTGGCTTCATCCTTGGTAGGACACCCGTTCCGGTTGCAAACTCTCATCGGCAATAGTCCAAGACTCTTCTCTATCAGAATCTAAAGAGGCATCCTCCGGGAAAACCGGCCCCCCATCGACGGTGTTCTCGCGCTGGACCCAAACGCGGAGTGCGACAGCCAGAGCTGCCCACATCGGAACCACTCCTTCACGGGGATAGAATGTCTGGGCGCCCAATCCGGCAATCAGGAGCGCCAGCAAAAGAGCCAGCGCCACCCCACCGGTCACTTCGAAAACCATGTCCTCTCGATCACGGAATAAACCGTAGCTGCGTGTCAGCAGCAGCCAGAAAATCGGCAGGCCGCACAGAAATCCGAGAATGCCATTGTCGAGAAGATACTCCAGATATGCATTGTGTGGATGGCCGAATTCTTCGCTGAGACTGTCGAGAAGCCAAGCTGCAAGACCGGTCCGTTGCATAGCATTTCGACCATGTCCGACCACCGGAGACTTTTCAATTTCCTGGATGACATAGGGCCAGATCCGGCTCCGGCCGGCCGTTATCTCGCTGTCATCAGTGTTGCTGACAAAGTTGCCTTCTGTCTTGCCGAAACCTTGGAACATCCGATCCCGGACCGCCGGAACGAAGATCACAACGACTGCCACAGCCAAGGGGATCAGAGGCAATAGTTTCCGCCATTTTACCACACACAGGGTCAGACCGATCAACCCCCAGGTGGCGTAGCCGGTGCGTCCGCCTGTCACCGCCTGTCCCAGCAGAATCACCCCCGAGGCACCGCAAAGCATCAACTTCACCGCCCAGCGCTTGAAATAGAATGAGAAGGCAATCACTGCCCAGCCCGCGCCAGCGAGCATCATCGACAAATCCACCCGATGGTAGCCCACGTCCTTAGCCAGTCGTCGTGCAGCGCGTGCGCTCAATTCGTCACCGGATGAAAGGTCGAAATGCAAGCCCATTGATTTGATCGAGAGCAGCGCAAGGATGAAATAAACCGAAAGGATCGCGGCGAGCGCGATGAATACCCGATCACGGGTTCGACAGCCGTCGTATAACATCAGCGCGGGCAGCAAGAACTTCAGGGGATTGATGAAATAATCGAGAAACAGATCAAGGCGTGTTCCCACATAGAAGGAAGATGGATCGATGAATGCCCTGAGAAAGGCCAGCACCAGCACCGTTACAAAGAGCCATAATGCGGTCTTCACCCCCCTAGGAATATCCCACTCGCTTCCCTCCTCCGCCAGCTGACTGAGCCATGCAAAACCGATGCTGAGAAACAGGAGGTTCCACAGATTCAGACCGGGGACTCCCGCAATCCTGCGCGGCATGTCGGGATGCTCGAGGAAGGCAAAGAGCACAATCCCGCCAAGCAGCGCGTTAAACCAATTTCTCCACGCGTATCCTGCCAGAAACAGGACGACCAGCGTCATGACGGTGATGCGGATGGACATGGGCGGAGAGAGGTGTTTCGGTTGCGGCTGCGCCGTTCGGTGTTTCGGTGGGGAGAAAGGGTCGGTCGCTTCGCACTGGTTCTTTCTCTATTCTCCTGCCGATCTACCGAAACACTGGCAGCGCAGCCGTACTGCAACACTGAGACGGAGGACAGAAGTCAGAAGTCGGAGGTCGGAAGTCAGGTATCAGGAGACAGGACGCGCCGGTCACACCGATGACCGTAAAGCCACAGCTGAACTGCGTCGTGGTTCATGCTATCATATCCGACACGCTGCCGCCTATGGTCGATTCCGCCAAAACGGGCGGAAAACCTGCGGCAATGGAAAAAAAGGATAACGACCGAGGTCGCCCCGCCATGGTGGCTGCCCTTGCCCATCGAATTGGACGCAGAAAGGCGCGGTGGGAAAGCACGACATTTGTGAAAGACGGATCACAGTTAGAACTACACCGGACCTCTTCATCGGGCGTTATGCAGCAATTCGTGGACGATGCGCCCGGCGGTGTGGCCGTCCCACAGCGGCGGGGTTGCGCCGAGGCGTTCCGGTGCGGCGAGCAGTTGGATGATATCGTCGCGTAGGGTGGCCACCGATGTGAGGCGGTTGCTGCCGACGGTGATGGTGATCGGACGTTCGGTGTTCGGCCGCAGGGTGAGGCAGGGGGTGCGGAAGTAGGTGCTCTCTTCCTGTAGGCCGCCGGAGTCGGTGAGCAGGAAGCGCGCGTGTCGTGTTAGATTCAGCGAGTCGAGGTACCCGAGCGGTTCGAGCGTGCGCACGCCCGGATGGGCGTCGAAGCTAAGGCCAAACTCGGCCATCCGCCCGCGGGTCCGCGGATGGATTGGAAAGAGGATCGTCCACTGCCCGGACAAGCTGGTGAGTTCGCGAACGATCACTTCGAGATTTTCGCGGGTGTCCACATTCGACGGACGGTGCAGGGTCACGTAAACGAAGCGGCCTTGTTGCAGACCCAGACGCTCTAGGGTATTGGCACCTGCCGCCTGGTCGAGTTGATCGATCAACGAGTCGATCATCACATTGCCAACGCAGCGGATTTTTTTCTCGTCCACTCCTTCGCGGCGCAGGTTGTCGTTGCCGTCGGTCGAGGGAGTGAGCAGCAGGTCGGCAAGCGCATCGGTGACGAGGCGGTTGAGTTCCTCGGGCATGCCGCGGTCAAAGCTGCGCAGGCCGGCCTCGATGTGAGCCACCGGGATGCCGAGTTTGGCCGCCACCAAGGTGCAGGCCATGGTGGAATTGACGTCGCCCACGACCACCACCCAGTCGGGGTTTTCCCGCAAACACACCGGCTCGAAGGCGAGCATGATGTTAGCGGTCTGCGCGGCATGGGAGCCCGAGCCGATTTCGAGGTTGTCATCCGGTGCCGGAATCCCCAGCTCCTGGAAAAACACTCCTGACATCTTCTCATCATAATGCTGGCCGGTGTGGACGAGGCGGAAATTGATTTTCCTGCCGCCGCCGTTGCCTGCGGAGTTATGTGCCCGGATCGCATGGATCACCGGAGCGATCTTCATGAAATTCGGACGCGCACCGGCAACCAGCAGCAGTTTCAGGGGCTTGGTCATGGGGGAGTCGGGAGTCTGGTCTCTGGTTTCTGGGGCGAAGCCTCGCTAGGTCATTAGCGCATCATCGGCATCGGCGGTTAGGAGATCGCCACTCCTTGGCGCAGGGAGGTGATGATCGTATCGAGGTGCCTGAGGATGTCGGTCAGTGCGGCGGATCGATTGGTATCGGGCAACGCATGCACGGGCCGTGGCACGAGTCGGATCTTGTGATCCACGTCGGCGGGGGTTTCGATGAGCACCAGACGCCCCTGATCGCAAAGATGTCGGTCCACCGCTCCGCTTCGTCCGCGGAAAATGCTATATACCGGCACCCCCATGGCAGCCGCCTCGCGGTTCATCGTGCCGCCGCCACTGACCACCAGATCCGAGTACCAGATCAGGTTCAGTCCGTCGATGACACCCGTGGGGACCACCACTTTCGGGCTCTCGAACCAGTGTGGGTATTGGGCACGCAATTCGCACTCCTGACGTTTGTTGCGGGGCAGCAACACCGCCTTGACACCGGGGGATGCAAGCACCCGCTCCATCAAGCGGACAAACAACGCCTCCGCCTCCCGATTGTGATAGTGCGCCTCGGTGGCCGACGGCCTGACCGTCACCACCACGTCGGCCTCGCGCAAACCGAGTTGCTCGATGATTGTCTCATCGCGCCGGAAGTCCGGCACATAGACGTCCTCCTTGATTCCCGCATAAGTGAGGATTCGATTGTTAGGTTTGCCGTCATGGATGGCGGAGAGCACCACCTCGGGAGTCAGGTACCAGCGGGACTCTAACAGCGATGGCTCGACGGTGTGCTCATAATCCATGATCTCGGCCACCGGAATGCCCATCAGTTTGGCCGCCAGGTTCTGACTCCGCGAACCGAGGTTGAGCGCCAGTCCGGGTTTCTCGCGCCGGGCGAAACCCAGCAGTTGCCAGCCGCGCATCAGCAGTCCCCATGCCTTGGCAGTCAAACGCTTGCCATAGTGCCGGCCTATTTGCTGATAGTCCAGCGCGTGAAAGCCCGCCAGTTCGCATGTCTGATAGCCGTCCCTTGCCGTTAGAACCACTTGATGTCCTTGGTGCCGCAGTTCCCGGATGATAGGTCGGAAGAACGGGATGTGCGGCGTGTTTTCCAGATCGATCCAGATCTTGATTCCGGAAAAACGGGGTGTGGGGGTCATGCCCGATGGTTCTGTAGCGGCTTCCGGCAACGCCAAGCGGTGCTCGAGGACAAAGCGCGAGATCTCGCGGGGCAATGCCTGCCAGGCTTGCCCTTGGTATTGATCGCTGATCCAGCGGAGGAACCCTTCATAGTGGGCCAACGGATAAGTCATGCGCTGGCCGGATCCCGTCATGTCGATATAGTCCGGATGCACATTCACCAATACCATGCCGCCGTGGCGGATGATCCACTCGGATTTCCGCTGCCAAATGCCCGCGTCCGCTTCGCGCAACAGCAGAAACAGCGTCGAGTCCTGCGGGAGGGTATAGGGCAGCTCTACATAACCCTTGCGGCGGCCCGGCTTCGCAGCCTCTTCCGGGACGGTGATCCAATACGGGAAAATCGTGTGCGCTCCGGTCGGTTGCGGTTCAAACGGATCGGTGTCAAAGGTCGAGCATTCGTAATCGATGTCCAGATCGTGCAGCCATCCAAGCTCGCGAAGCATGAAACCGGAACGAAATCCGGTGGCATTCCACTCGCGCAGGTAATGATTGATACGCCGCGCCTTGACGGCAAAACCGGCCCGCGATTGATAGAGCTTGCCGTCGTGATGAAGATCGTGAACCCCCACCTCGAAACCTTTTGCAACGAGCCACTCGCGCAGCGAATCGGGCACCCGGTATTCACCTTCCGGAATGAAGTTGAAGGATGAGCGGAAACCGTATTTCAGTTCTATCTCCGCCAATGTCCGAACCTTGTCCACCCCGTCCTGGCTTTCCACGTCGTGGGTCAGGATCAGCGCGAAACGTTTGCCCTCCGGCCATCCCGGCCAGCCGTCAGGAGTTGCTCCGGCGGCTTCATTGATCGGCCACACGGCGGCATGGCGCTTGCGGATGCCTGCCGCACGCTGCCGCCGCACGGCCCATCTAACAGACTGCGGCAGGAACGGCTTGACGTTGTAGTAAAACCGCGTCAGCAATGATCGGTAGCTATCGGCCATGGTCTGATGCGCAGGTCCGCAGATTGATTCTGGCGGCAGGATCCGTGGGGTCACAGTTCGCCCGCCACCCAGCGTGGGGCGACGGATTTCGCTTTGTTGAAAACACAGGACACGTCGGCACGCCCCTTTTCAAGTTCCCCATAACTCCAACTGAGGCTCTCGCTATTGGTGTTCTCGGCATCAAGCACCAGCAGCACCTTGTCCATGAAGCCCGCGATCGCCATCGTCGGACTGGTCGGTGCCACGGGCGGCATGTCGAACACAATATAGTCGAAATCACAAACCCCGAGTTGAGGCATGAGTTCATGCATCGCGATTGACGCGAGCGTCTGCGCGCCCTTGCCGGCCCGGCGGGTTGGCGCGCTGGCAAAGTAGAGGCTGCGCGGGCTCTGTCGGAACGCTGCGTCCCGTGAGATATCCAAGACCGCATGCAGTGATTCCACCGGAGCCCCCGGCAACTTGGCACTCCATGATCCGTTGAGATCCACCAGCAACACCTTATACGTGCCGTTCTCGGCGAAAGCCTTGGCCATGGCAATCGCCAGGGTCGAGGTTCCGGCACCTAACGAGAGACCGGTCAGGCCGATCAATTTCGGTTTGTGGGTGATATTGTTGATCTCGAAACCGAACATGATGCGGTCCCGCATTGCCCCGGCATAAGGCGTGATAAAGTGCTCGGGTTCAAACTTCGCGGGCTTTTTCCTGCCGTTCGTTAATTCCGGTGGCACTATCAACTCGTCGTTATCCCCCAACAATTTGTTTCCGGAGTCATGAGCGATCAGTTTCGCCACCCCGTCCTTGGAGCGGATGCGGGGGATCGACATCATCAGCGGCAACTGCAGGCGCGTCTGGATCTCGATCGGTCGCGACACCCGGCGGTCAATGACCCACTCAATCAGGAAGGCGAGTACCAGACCGCTCAGCAGTCCGGATGCGGCGAGTCCCAGTGCCAGCTTGAAGATCGTATCGGGGAGTGACTTGGCCGGGGCCGATGGGCGCTGCACCACGCCGATGTTCGGCATCGAAGCCGGGTTGAGCGTTTCGTCCACCCGGGCCTTTTCCAGTCTGGTTTCGAAGTAGCGGTATTTCTCATCCTCCAACTGCCGCCGGCGTTCCAGATTGGCGAATCCAAGACTGCTGGCGGACATCTTCTCCACCTCGGTATCCAGCTTGGCGACTTGTTCGGTGAGCATCTTGCACTTCGCCTCGAGAGCCTGCAATTGAGCCCGTTCGACATGCAGATCGGAGCCCTGACCCTGCGGTGACTGATCACGGTCTTGGTCCTTTCCTTGGCTGACGAGTGGGGGATACTGCTCGATGAGTTCGAGCCCTTGCTGTTGGATAGCGGAAATTTGCCGATCCAAGGCTACGAGCATCGGGTCAGTTGGCTTGCGGGACATCATCAAAGTGTTCCGCCGCTCCTTGAACAAGGTCAGTTGTTGGGCCAAATCGCGGTATTTCTCCTGCGCCTTGAGCCTCGCCATGCGGTCCGGCGTGTCTTCTTCCGGCGGCTCCGGCTCGCCCTTCTTCTTGGCATCGGGTTCCAACACGCCCACGGACGCAGCGAGGGATGCCACCCTGACCTGCTGCTCGGCCAGTTCGACCTGTGCGGCCATCAGGTTGGAACGCAGCGAATTCCGGCGTGCCTCCAAGGCAACCTTGGCATCGGCGAGGGACAGAAAGCCGGACTCGGAACTCAGTTTGCTGAGTTCCGCCTCGGTCTGGCTCAGTCGGCTGCGGGCCTGATCGGTCTGCCTCGCCACGCTCTCAAAGGCCCCGGTGGAGCGGTGAATCTCCAGATGTCTCTCAAAATAACTTTCAATCAACTGATTGAGCACGGCGACCGCCACTGCGGGGTCCGAATGGTGGTAGGCGAGCTGGATGACACTGCTGCCGCGCGTCGTTTGGACTTTGAGATCTTTGGCGATCTGCACCGCAGCTTCGGTATTGGACGGCGGGGTTTCCGTCGTGGTGGTGATAATCTTCTGCGGGCCGATCTTGGTAGCCACTTCGAGGGTCAAATCGGTGCTTCTGATGATTTCGATCTCGGCGTCCATAACCTCCATGCCACGGTTGCCGCCGACATCCATTTTGGACTCGTAGGGGTCCACGGCACTTCGTTCGAGGACATAGCGGACCAGCAGCTTCGCCTGCGTCTCGTATTGCGGTGAGCGCAGATCCCTGTATACCAAGCCGCCCGCGCTGCCGAATCCAAGCAGCGACAGGAAAATGATCTTCCATTTGTGTTTGAACAGCACAAAGAGAATATCATAGACATTCCGGCCGCTGCGCCTCCGGTTCGTGGTTTTTGAGGTGGTCGGTTTCATGCAGTGATGAGGGTTTGATCAGTTCAGTCGAGGTGAGGGTAAATCAGACAGCCCGCGATCCGGTTGAGGGAGATCGGCAGGTGACCGAAGACCAATGGCAGACTTTCCGTAGGCGGATTCCCGTCGGCGATCCATGCCAGCCTGCCAGTGTGATAACGGAAATAGCTCAAGGACCCATCGACACATGCCCAGGAATTCTTGAAGCGGATCAATCCGGCGTCGGCCTCGGAGGTGCGGCCGAAATGAAGTGACCGGCAACCGGTCTCGACGAGGTGTTGAATCGCCTTCCACATCACCAAATGATTCGGTCTGAGATCCCAGTGGGCCTTGTCGGAGGCCCCGAACTTGTAAACGGCGCGGTCTCCGGAGTGGAAAAACACCGCACCGGCAACGGCAGTCCCACCGAGGTGTGCCAAAAGTATTTCGCCCAATCCAGGTTCGATCAGGTGACGGCTGATCGCTTGGAAAAAGCCGAATGACTGCGGCGGCAACCCGTGGCGACGGCGGGTGCGGCCATGCAGTTGATAGAATTTCATCATGTCGTGTGGATCGCGGCCGACCGTCACGGTGAGTCCGCTGCGCTGAGCCTTGTGAATGGATCTGCGGGTACTCGCCGGGAGACGTTGCTCGAGTTGGGCGATGCCGGCGCTGAGATCGAGTTCATGGGCATGATAGGTTCTGAAGGAGCCGGTTCCGGGTGTCGGTGATGGGCCGCCGCGGAGTTCAAGGTGCTGCCATTTCCGTTCCGCTGCCAAGCCCAGCAATACCTGATAGACCGCCGCTTCCTGCCGGGGTTCGGTCCAGAGTGGGCCGGCAAAATCCGCAAACGGCAGCGAGACCCCACGCCGACCGGTGACAGAACTCTGGACCTCCATCAGTGGCACCAGCGCCGCCTCAAGTCCGGAAACCATGATGCGCAGATAAAACGGACGATGGCCATAGACCTCGGCGAGGACCCTCGCCCACGCCGACCGGTGAAACACCGAGTGATCGTTCCTTGACGTGACATGCGAATCCCAGACATCGTCCGCAAGAGGGTCCATCCGCTCGGATTGGATGTCCGAAACGGCATGGGGTACTGGCGAAAGAGACTGTAGATAAGTAACCATTACGGGTGAACTGGAGGGCTCAATGCCTCTGCCACGGCCTCAACCACCGCGTCGATCTGGCGGGAAGTCAATTCCGGATACATCGGCAGCGAAACGAATTCCGCCGCGCAACGCTCCGCGACCGGGAATGACCCGCATCGATGGCCGAGGCTGACATAGGCTTTCTGCAAATGAACTGGTATGGGGTAGTGGATGTTACAACCGATGCCCCGGGATTCAAGGTGTTGCATGAACGTGTTGCGGTCGGAAACCCGAATCGCATAAATGTGATAGGCATGACTCCGCTGCGGATCGGCAAACGGGAGAACCAGGTGGGGAATCCCGGCCAGCGCCCGGGCATAATGCGCGGCGTGTTTCCAGCGCTGTTCGTTGGAGTGCTCAAGGTGCCGCAGTTTGACTTTCAACACCGCCGCTTGAATGCCATCCATCCGGCAATTCCAGCCGAGTGCGGCATGGTCATACTTTCGCACCTGGCCGTGATCACGCAACACCCGGATCCGCTCGGCAATTTCCGCATCCTGAGTGACCACTGCCCCCGCTTCACCGAAGGCACCCAGATTCTTGCCGGGATAAAAACTGAAACATCCGGCGGTGCCGAGACTCCCTGCCCGCTGATCGTGATATCTGGCACCGTGCGCTTGCGCGGCATCCTCGACCACCGCGATCCCCCGCGCCCGGGCAAATTCGAGAATCGGCTCCATATCGGCCATCTGACCGAACAAATGCACCGGAATAATCGCCTTGGTACGCGGCGTCACGGCTCTTTCCAAACCCGCCGGGTCCATTGTGTAGGTCAAATCCTCGATATCTACAAAAACCGGCCGGGCCCCGGTCCGGCTGATGGCCTCCGCCGTGGCAATGAATGTCATCGGCACCGTGATCACCTCATCACCGGGACCTATTCCCAGAGCCAGCAGTGCCAGCCACAACGCGTCAGTACCGCTGCCAACACCCACGGCGTGCCGGGTCTCACAATAGCCGGCAAAGTCCGCCTCGAAGCCACTGACGAACGGCCCGCCGGCAAAAGCGGCGGCATCGACCACCTGATTGATGGCGTCCGCCAACTCGCCCCGCCGAGACGCGTGGTGGGCTTGCAAGTCAAGAAACGGTACTTTCATCACCTTGCTCCTAAAATGGGCGGACAGACGGGGTTTTCCACTGCGCATCCGGACTCCCGTCACCAGTCGCAATCCTTCCAAGCAGCTCCCCTCGGCAATTCCGCAAACGAGATCAGACCACATTCGCAGCAACGAACACACCGGGTTTCCTGCCGTTCATGCGCTGCGTCTTCATCACGCCCGACAAGGGCCGGAGAATCCGGGGCGCATCCGCAACGGCAACCAACCCGCCGTTGGCCTGCAATGACTTGGAACACGCCTCGAGTATCCGCACCACTTCCAGACCACTCTCACCGCCACTCAACGGCGGCGCACCGCTGATACTGCAATCTATGAAGTGCTGGCACATCTGCCACAACGGTTCTATCTGCTCGAGGCGCGGAACATAACTGTCACCGTAGTGATAAGCATATTGGAACTCCCCGAACGTTTGGTCGTAAGGCGGGCGCTCGATCCGCGTGTCGTAAACCCGGACCTTCTCCAGCGGTTCAACATCATCATAGACGATCATTTGCCGAGATCCCACGATCGTCATCTGCCGCACTTTCCTGGGCTCTAACCAACTGCTCTGGATGGTGGCGAAGCGCCCGCAGTCAAAGGACAGCGAAACATTCGCCACGTCCTCGATCCCCGGCGTGATATTGGCGTGCCCCTGACAGTTGACCGCGCCCGGAGCACGCCCGAGCAGATATAGAATCGTCGCAATGTCATGCGGGGCGAGATCCCAGACCACGTTGATATCATTATGGAACACTCCGAGGTTGAGCCGCTGGCTGTTGATATAGCAGATTTCACCGAGATCCCCGGAGTCGATGATCTTGCGGATCATTTGGATCGCCGTCGAATACACGAAAATATGCCCTACCATGAGGGTCAGGCCACGACTGGCGGCCAATGCGATCAGTTCCTCACACTCGGCCGTGCTCGAAGCCATCGGCTTTTCCATCAACACATGCTTGCCCGCAAGCAGCGCCGCCTTTCCCAGGGAAAAGTGCTGACGCACCGGCGTCGCCACCACCACGGCATCGAGATTGACGTCTTCGAGCATTTGATTGAAGCTCACGAAACAGGGGGTGTCCGGGTATCTCAGCCGCATTTTTTCAATCCGGTCGGGATCCAGATCGCACAGGGCTCCCAGGCGGCACCCGCGCATGTTGTTGAAAATACGAGCGTGGTTCGGACCCCAATATCCGAGACCCACCACACCCACTGATAATATACGGTTCATGCTCATTGACGTAAAGACTCAGGTAAAGACTGACTCAGGTCGCCCCACCATGGGACTGCCTTGCACATCGATTAGGTATCACTTAAAGCTACGTGGAAAGTATGGCGTTGTTGATAATAACGTCACGGTTTGAACTACACGCGTAAAGTCAGGTGCCTGAAAACCAAGTGCCTGGCATGGTCCATAACAAGACGCATGGCCGTCGCTAACAGGTGGCTGCGAGCAGTCACTAGACCCCGCCACGCGGGCTGGTTGCCTGCGGGTCCTCTGCCGTTGGCGCCCGCTCCCGTCGGAGTGATTGGATCGGGCATGCCGGATTGCCGGCCACGGTGGCACCCGCGGGCACATCGCCAGTCACCACGCTGCCGGCACCAATCATGGCGTTTTCCCCGATGGTAAGTCCCCCCAGTATGGTGGCCCCGGATCCGATCGACGCCCCCTTTTTCACCAACGTCGCCTGGCATTGCCAATCGCCCTTTGCAATAACCTTGCCATCCCCATGGGTGGCTCTGGGCCAGCGGTCATTGATGAACATCACGCCATGCCCGATGAAAACCTCATCCTCGATCATCACTCCTTCGCAAATGAAGGTATGACTCGAAATCTTGCAACGTGCTCCAACCTTCGCTCCACTCTGAATCTCAACAAAGCAACCGATCCGTGTCTGATCACCGATCTCACAGCCATACAAGTTGACAAACCCGAAAAGCTTGACTCCATCGCCTAGCTTCACGTCTGCCGCAACTCTCAAGCCGTCGTGGTCTCCTTGGATCGATTGCATGATGGATGGGCGAATGAGGTTGGCGGTGTCAATAAAGCGTCCGAAAAAGCCCGGTTGCACGCCGTGTTGATCTGGCAAGCTACCGCCCGTGGTCGAATAAGGCCGTTCACCCTATAACCACAGATGTGGGTCACGACTTGACGAATGTGTTTCCTTTCCCAGTGGTGAATGCATTCAGATTCTTCCAGCATCCCGCATGCCTAGTCCATAGTTCTCTCTTGGCTCCCGAAGCCTCAATTCATAAGTGGTACACCTCGCTTACGACTCAAGCCTGCATCTTGTATTTTCCAGCCACTTTAACAAGCAAAATTATCACGGAATCCGAACTTTTTTCGTGTCTTGGCGCATTAAGCACAACAAATTCATTTGCAACGCATTACAAACACAATGGCGACTTCTAACGCCCGCTTGTTACTCGAAATCGCGGCCCACTTGGCCGATTTTCGCCAAAACGCCTCTTTCTTCCAATCATCATGCTAACGATTTACGTGATCGCGTAGGGGACGATGAGGGATCAGGGGCCGGCGGTCAGTGAGCACCCGTTCACATGGAGCGGATTTTCGCGATCATGGAAAAGTCGCCGCAATTTAATTCTTGATGCATGGCCCATGATTGCACACACTCTGTCCACACAAGCCATCACCCAAGCTTGTTTCGGCTACTGTTTGGCCGGAGTCCGGGGTCCACCTCACTGAGAAAAAACTGCGGGCAATGAAAGGCCCCCCAACCCACATGACGACAAAGAAGATGAATGCCAAGACAGACGCAAATAAGCATGCGCCAGGCGATGACAACTGCACGAACACTTGGTTCGGACGCATCAGGGAACTCGTGCGGACGTCGGCTCCGCACCGGCGGCGCTGGGCGACCGGAATGTTGTGGGCATCTGTGCTCCTTGTGTTCGGTGCGTTCTTGGGCTGCGAAACCACCAATCATCCACCGGTGCCTCCCGAAGCCTATCTTTCCAAACCGAACAACAGTCTCGCGCCGGGTGACGAGATCATCGTGATATTCTCCGGTGCACCCGAGTTGAACACCAAGCAGAAAATCCAGCCAAACGGCAAAGTCAGTCTGCCGACTATCGGAGAAGTCGCCGCCGCCGGAAAGTCCGTCAGCAGCCTGCAGCAGCAACTGACGTCTCTCTATCAACCCCACCTTCAGGACTCCAGGGTTGTGATTTCGGTGGCCGGCATCGCGGCCGGTGTTTACGTGTCCGGAGCAGTCCAGAGACCCGGCAAAATTCCGCTTGACCGCTCGATGACGGCGCTCGAGGCGGTGATGGAAGCGGGCGGATTCACGCAATTGGCGAATCCCAGCCAGGTGTTCATCGTTAGAGTTCAAGGCGGCAAGAGCAGGCAATACGTGTTGAATTTGAAGGATGCCCTCCACAACACGGAAAGCACCCCGTTCTATGTGAGGGCCTACGACGTCATCTACGTGAAGGAGCGCGTCTGGTAGGAGCTGCGCTCACAACGCGCAACAGATGCCGCTTGCAGGCCAAGTCGGCGGACAAGGTTGCGGTGCTGCGGTTTCCACGCCGTTGCAGGCAACTTCTGTTTCCCGTTCCCCTGCAAGCTCCGCTTCCTCATGCACGCCACACCCAATGCCTCGGTTGATCCATTATCTATCCGACAAGCGGTTTCCACTGTCGCATGCGCGCCGCCTGAAGCCAATGCCAGCAAGCAGGCCCACATGTGCCATTTCTCCTTCGCTGTTGGGATGGCTGGTTTTCTGCTTGAATGTTTTCGCGGCTGACTCGCCTCAATGGGGCGGTTCGGCGTGCAAGAACATGGTTTCGATGGAACGCAACCTGCCGGATACCTTCGTGCCGGGTGAGGGCACAAACGGGGAGATCGATCTGGCCACGACCCAGCATGTGAAGTGGGTGGCCAGAACGGGCGCTTTCTCCTGTGGAACTCCCGCCATCGCGGGCGGCAAGGTGTTCATCGGCGGCATGATCGACCGGCAGGGTGTGCTCAAGTGCTTCGATGAAGCGACTGGCAAGCTGCTCTGGCAGTGGACCAAACGCTGCCGCGCGGATCTGAAGGAGGACGCGATGAATTTCCGCTTTTTCCCAAAAATGTTAGGAGTCTGTTCGACTCCGGTGATCGATGGCGACCGGCTATACTTTGTCGACCAAAACTGCGTGGTGAGCTGTCTGGACGTCAACGGCCAAGCGCCCGCCGCAGGAAGCAGCGTGGGCGAGGCAAAAGAGATTTGGACTTTCGACATGTACGCGGATCCGGCGGTGGGCTCTCGCCCATCGGACGCCTGCAATGGCTCGCCACTGATCGACGGCCCCTTGCTCTATGTCACCACGTCCAATGGCGTTGACCGCATCGTGACGGTGCCGATTGCAGAGGATGCCGCGCGCAGATGTTTCGCACCTAATGCCCCGACACTCATCGTGCTCGACAAGCGCACGGGACGCTTGTTGGCCAAGGATGCGGCACCCACGACAACCCAAATGCTTCATGGGCAGTGGTCGTCGCCCTCCATGGGGACGACGGTGGGCGGGCGCAAACTGGTGTTGCTGGGCGGTGGCGACGGCAATTGTTACGCATTCGAGGCGCTTGCCGACGTCCCCAAGGAGCCCGTCACTCTCAAGACCGCATGGTGGGCCGACTGCAATCCGCCGGAGTACCGTGATTTCAACGGGATGGATCTGTATGTCCACTACACACTGGGTGACCGGCGGCGCAACGACAGCATCAACAAACTCAACGACGGATCATTTGTCGGCATGAGCGAGATCATCGCCACACCGGTTTTCTATCAAAACCGGGTGTATGTGGCCATCGGCCGCGATCCCGACCACGGACGCGGTCGTGGCGCATTGCTCTGCCTGGCTGCCGACAAATCCGGCGACGCCACCCGGTGCGCCAGGATTTGGATCTATCAAGGGCTCGACCGCTCGCTTTCCACAGTCTCCATAGCCGACGGTTTGCTTTACATTGCCGATGTGGCCGGGCGCGTGCACTGTCTGGATGTCGCAACCGGCCGGGCGGTGTGGGTTTACGATGCCAAAAGCCGGACGATCGGCTCCACAATGGTGGCCGACGGCAAGGTATATCTTGCCACGGAGAAGCATCTCAACGTGCTTGCGGCAGGCAAGGAGATGAAATTATTGAGCAGGATTGACTTGGGAGCAGCCTCTTGGGTGACGCCCGTGGCTGCCAACGGCGTGCTTTTCATCGCGTCAAAAAATTATTTATGGGCGGTAAAACAATCACCCGGAGCGCTTTGAGCTTAACTCCCCTCCCCTTTTTTTCCTGCCGTGCGCCGACCCCCGCTGCTTGCTCCTCCGCGCCAATACGCAAAGCAATTATCTAGCAGACCAGGAGATATATGAGTTACGGCGTGGGCGTGCGACGCATCCATGCCGCCCGAACACAGTCCCTGGCCAACCGCAGGTCTTCGGGACATGCGTCCATCGTCACGCCCGGCGGCGGCGAATCGGCAGGGCATTCAATCAATTCATCACAACGGTCAAACGGCAGACCTTCCAGTAACACATCTTCCAACGTCAGGTGGATGACGACCCCTTCCGTTCGCGGGTGACACCACAGGCGACGCGTGTGTTTTCCGACGCTCTGACACGGAACGCCAAGCGGGCGATCATTGAGCCAGGCACCGTCACGGCTCGCAAGACCGACGTGACGCAGCTTGGCCTGCTGCTGCATGGCAACCTGCCGGGCCACCGGAAAATCGCCGGCTTTTCCGAGCACGGCAATGACCGGTATTCGCCCCGCTTCAGGCACAGGAAAGAGCGCATCGACAATCGCCGCGCCAACGGGACGCGACGGCGTGCAGAGCGGCTCCAGATGCAAGGCGATGGACGGTTCGGAGTTGACTTCGAGCACCACGAAGTCCTGCTCCTGCGGCGATTTGGTGAGGTCGAGTGCGATCACATCGAGACCGGCGATATCGAGGCCCACGATGCTCGTGGCATCCATGGCCATGGCGGCGATTTCCGGGTGGACGCTATCCGTTTGATCGAGATGCATCCCCCCGCACTTCAAGTAAACATCGTGGCGCAACAAGACCGTTTCCCCGGGATCGGGAACGGAATGATGCGGCCTAGTGTCATCCGTCAGCACCGGCATCTCGCCCGTTTCACGCAGCTTGCTCTGAAACGGTGAAACGCATTCCGCTCCACGCCGGGGATCGTGATTTGCTATTTCAATGAGTTCCAGCAGCGTATGTTCACCGTCGCCCACGACAAACCACGGCTCGCGACGCACGGCGGCGACCAGTCGTCCCCCGACGACTAGCAAGCGGAAAAGATGCCCCGCTACATGCTGTTCGACGAGCACTCCTTCACTCCATTGCCTTGCCAGCGCATAGGCACGCCTGACCTCGTCTTCCGATGTAATGCGCATGGTGACACCATTGCCGTAGTCGGCGTCTTGTGGTTTGACGACGACCGGCCATCCGACTTGCCGTGCCACCAGGCAGGCATCCTGCGCGGTGCTCACGGCCCGTCCGCGCGGCACTGGGATGCCTGTTTCCGCGAGCAGCGTTTTGGTCAACTGTTTGTCAGTTGATATGTCATTGGCAATGAAACTGGTGCGATCCGTCGCAGCCCGCCGAATCCGGCGTTGCCGGCAGCCATGGCCAAGTTGCACCAAACTCTCAGAATCGAGACGCAGGAAAGGAATGCCCCGGGCAGATGCCGCCTCAACTGTCGGTCCCGTGGAATTGCCAATGCGCGCGTCGTAGGCGAGATCGCAAAACGTTTCCCATTCCCGGGCGAGGTCGGGTCTTTCGTGCCGCGCTAGAGCGTTGATCCAGCGCGTCGCAAAATCGATCGCTGCCTTGCCCGAAATTTCTTCTTCGAATTCAACTGCGAGACGAACGATGTGCGGGGTTGTAGCAGGACGCCAGGCATGAAAGGCCACCGGAGTTTGTCCCGCAGTCTGTAGTTTCACCGCGACAGCGCCGAGCCAAACCGCCGGCATGGCCTCAGCATGGGCGAGCGCTTCACGAATGACCCGCGTTCCCGCGATTCCCTGTGAGCAAAGCAATTCATCGGCCGCATCCCAGCCATCAAACACGAAGTTGCAGGCATCAACTTGCATCTCCAGCACCGGGCGCATGGACCAGATGTTGGGTCCATGCAGTGCCCGGAGGAAACGGATTTCCAACCCGTTGGAAGGAGTCGCGGTGACTGACATGGTCGGAAGTCTTCGAGTGGGAATGCAACGCGGTTGCCCTACTGCCAGGCACTTGCTTTCCAGAGTAGGCGCGCATGAGAAAAACAAAGCATGGAACGGAGTGCGAGAGAAATATTGGGGGTGAGTTCAATAAGGCTGTCGGGGATTATAGCTTGGCAAAGCGTGTTTTCCGGAATTTGATGTGGGCGATGAATGTCAACCGTCGAACCGATGACGCGTCCCGTCCCGTGATTTATCAACTCATGGTCCGGACATTCGGGAACACCTGCGAGACCCGCGCCACCCATGGCACGCTCGCGCAAAACGGTTGCGGGAAATTCGCGGACCTCACGCCCGCCGCCCTCTCATCACTCAAACAAATGGGTTTCACCCACCTCTGGCTCACCGGGGTATTGGAGCAGGCGAGCGGCACCGCCTATCCGAACCGCGCCGCCGATGATCCTGATATTCTGAAAGGAATCGCCGGCAGCCCATACGCCATCAAGGATTACTTCGATGTCTGCCCGGACTATGCGGTGGATCCGGACCGGCGTCTGGTGGAGTTCAAGGAGTTGTTAGACCGCTGCCAGTGCCACGGCTTCAAGGTCATCATCGACTTCGTGCCCAACCATGTTTCGCGCGCTTACGCATCGGATGTGCGACCGGATCTTTCCTTCGGTGAGGAGGATGACCGCAGCGTTTTTTTCCGGCGGGACAACCATTTTTTCTATCTGCAGGACCATCATCCGGGTGGCGGGGCACCGCTCAAACTGCCCACCGCCGGCCGGCCGGGCTGCGACGGACGTTTCGCGCCGGAATCCGCCTGCGGGCGCGTGTCGGGCAACAACGTGGTTTCCTGGGAGCCCTCGGTCCACGATTGGTATGAGACGGTGAAACTCAACTACGGCCATGATTTCACCACCGGTCGCCAGACATCGCACCTTCCCGGTCCGGCGTCCGCTCTCGAAGAGGTGCCGAAAACCTGGCGCACAATGGATGAAATCCTCGGCTACTGGCAGGCCATGGGGGTGGACGGTTTCCGCGCGGACATGGCCCACATGGTGCCCATGGAATTCTGGCGTTGGGTGGTAAAACGCTGCCGCTCCCGCAACCCGCATGTGTTTTTCGTCGCCGAGGCCTACGATAACGACCCGGCCAAACTCACCGACGGACAGGTGCTCGACGAACTCATCGACGCTGGCTTCGACGCGGTTTACGACGACCCCATCTATGACATGCTGAAAGGTATCTATCAGTCAGTCAAATGGGCGAACGACCTGGATCCTCTAACATTCACCGGCAAGCGATTTCACAAATCCCTGCGTTACACGGAAAACCACGACGAAGTCCGCCTCGCCAACCCGCAGGTCTGGGGCGGTCATGGCATGAAAGTGGGCAAGCCGGTGTCTGCGGTGCTTTTTTCCATGGGCCGCGGACCGGTCATGCTCTACCACGGCCAGGAGGTGGGTGAACCCGCGATCGGCGAGAAAGGCTTCGCCGGCGACGACGCACGCACCTCGATCCATGATTATGGGTCCATGCCCGAGTTCGCGAAATGGGTGAACGGCGGCAAGTTCGATGGCGGGCGTCTCAGCACCGAACAAATACACCTGCGTGATTGGTATGCCAAACTCATCCGCACCACTCAGGCCCGTGCCTTCACCGCAGGCCAGTTCTATGGCCTCAACCACGCTAACAAACAGAATCCCGCATTCGGCAGGATAAATGACGAATGCGCGTCCGGCCACTGGATCTATGCCTTCCTCCGCCGTGAATCAAAATCCGGACAGGCATTCCTGATAGTCGCCAATTTGCACGGCTTCGAATCCATGCAAGGAGTGAAAATCCTCATCCCGCCCGACGCCCAGTTGTTCCTCGGCCGCACCGGCGACGCGATCTGGACGTTCACCGATCGGCTAGACTCCGCCTGGACCGGCACCATTGACTGCGGCACGCTCGAACACGACGGCCTCGCTCTGCCCGTCCTCGCACCCTGCACGGCGTTGTTGTTGGAAATCGGCGCGTGATGCCGCGTATCCGACACAGCCATTCATCCCGTGAAACACCTTCGCCGGAAGCGTATCTAACACGCCATCAATGGCTCAGAGTTTGTAGAACTGCTCCCATTCCTTGCGCGGCGGCGGGCCGACGAGCATGGCATTGGCGATCTTGTCGTTGGTGATTTGCCGGGTGGCGCGGTCGAATTTGAGCTGGGCATTGCGGCGTTGGGCGATGACGCCGAGCACCATGACCTGGCTCAGCGGGCCGGCCACCGCGAACGACGAGCGGCAGACCTCCCTGCCCATGCAGGCTAGCAGGAAATTGGCATAATGATTGGACGGGCTTGTTGGCACCGGGGGCAATTTGGATTCCATCTCCTTGGCCATGGATTCGGGAATGATTTTCAAGGTGGAGCCATGGCTGCCGCCCTTGAATGTGAGGCCCTCGCCGTAGATGACCTTGCCGGGCGCGTTGACCTTGGTCTCGATCTTGCCCGAACTGGGTGGCGGAATGTTGGCGTCCACCACCGCCTCGCCGAATTGATCGGGCAGCGGCGGCAGGTTGCTCACGCCATCATACCAAGTGAGATCCAGCGCCGGCATTGACCCGCGTTTGGGGAACTTGAAACACAACGTCGAGGCTTGCGGAAATATGAAATCGCTGGGGCCGTCGCACTTCACCGCAATGATTTCCTCGGGCAGGCCCAACTGGAGAAACTCATGCGCGGTGTCGAAGATATGGGCACCCCAGTCGCCCAACGCACCGTTGCCGAAATCATACCACGAACGCCAGTCGCCGTTAGTATATTTGATGTTATAGGGGCGGGATTCGGCGGTCGCCAGCCAGGTATCCCAATCGAGGGATGCGGGAACCGGTTCTCCGGGTAGCTGTCCTGAAACCTTCATGCCGTGCCAGCGGCGAGTGCTGTTCATGAAGGCTGTGATTTTGGTGACGTTCTTGATGATGCCAGCCTCGGTCCACGCCTTGAACTGGAAATAGTTGGCCCCGGAGTGGCCCTGGTTGCCCATTTGTGCCACCACCTTGTATTTTTCCTCGGCCGCCATCATCAACTCCACTTCCTGGAACGTATGCGCCATCGGTTTTTCCACAAAGACATGCTTGCCCATCGACATCGCCAGCATCGCAATCGGGAAATGCGAGAAATCCGGCACGCCGATGCAAACCGCGTCAATGTCCTTGCCCATCTTGTCGAGCATTTTCCGGAAATCCTGGAACTGCGGGACGTTCGGGAAATCCTTCAGGACGCCGAGCGTGTGCTTCGCGCCCATCTCGGTATCGCAGAGCGCGACGATTTCGCAGAGGCCGGTCTTGAACAACAAATTGAGATCGGCGCCGCCCTGATTGCCGATGCCGCAACAGGCGAGCCGGACTTTGTCACCGCTCTTGGCGGTCTTCCGGGCGAACAAGGGGCGCGAGGCAACGGCGGAAAAGGCACCCGCTCCAAGCACTCCTTTGAGAAAAACGCGGCGATGGATCCGCTGTGGATCCATGGATTGTATTGGCTGCTGATCCATGGGATGGCTTGTTAGATAAATAATTGCGACTCAGTGTTTGTCGGCGGCATTGGACCAGGCGCTGGTGGCCTTGGTGATTTCCTCAGCATTGAGACCAAGGCCCTTGAGCACGCCGATGGCCATCATTTTATTGCCGGCGGCGGCCATGTGGACGCCATCGGAGGTCAGGTAGTTGCCTTTTTCGGGCTTGGGCTGCGACTTCACCGCCTCGGCCAGCGCGGTCTGCATCTCGGCATTGAGGTCGGCGAGAAGGCATTTCTTTTCTTTCGCCAGCGCGCGCAGGCATTCGTTGTAGGCCACGAGTTTCTGGTTGTTAGGATTGGACTGGTTCTCGCCGATCATCGTCGAGGTGAGGAGGACGACCTTGACGCCGGCGGCCTGGGCCTGGTCCACGATGGCGGTGATATTCTTTTTGTAATCCTCCAGCGTCACGCCATTGGCACCGTGCCAAACGTCATTGACGCCGCAGCTCAGGGTCATCCACTGCGGCTTTTTACTCAGCACATCGCGCTCCAGTCGCTCCAGCATCTGGTTGGATTTGTGGCCGCCAATGCCCGCGCCGATGATTTCGATTTTCACGCCATTGGCCTCCAATCCGCTGCCGATGAGCTGCACGTAGCCACTGGGGTTGCTTTGTCCGGCCTGGGTGATGGAGTCGCCAAGGAAGGCCACCTTGTCGCCAGCTTTTACGGGGATTGCCGCCTGTATCAGGTGGGTGGAAGCGAAAATGACGGTAAGAAATGTCGGGAATTTCATGGTTTTCAGATGGTTGGGGTGGTGGTTGTGATGCAACAAGGATACGGAGCCAATCCGCGAAAGTTATCAGGAGTTTTTTTAATAAAAGCCGCTTGGACCGATATGACTTATGGGATCTATGGCTTTCACTGATTTCATGTGGCTTGCCATCGCCCGGTGCTTTCGCTACATTGCCGTCCATGATCGCGTTGCCTATCTAACGATTAAACCGTTGCAAGTCCTGCTGTTTGTTGAGTCGGATCCCCCCGCCGTCACCGTGTACCGCCGCAAAGCCGAGGGCGGCTTCGCCCTCGAATACTACGCCGGTCTCGATGACACGATATTCCTGCCTGAAATCGCCGCCGCCCTGCCGTTAGCCGAGCTCTACGAGCGGGTGGAGTTCGCGTCTTGAGGTCGGGGTTACATGCCCTCCAGGCGGGGCCAATCGGGAATGCGCGCAGGATGCGTGCTCCCACCTTGCCATCACCCGGTGCCTGCGCTACATTCCCGCCCGTGGCCGCGTTGTGACAACCGGATTTCACCAACATTTTTGCCATGCACGTCCCGTTCGCGAGCCTCATCCTGATAGTGCTGCTGCTGCCCGCCGCCTACGCGCAAACCACCGGCACCACGCCGGTCGTGGAAAAGCCGGGCACGCCGGCACCCAACATGCCGCCTGGCTACGCCGGTTCGGCCAGTTGCCGGAAATGTCACGAAAAGTTTTACACGCTGTGGTCCTCCTCATTCCACGGCCTGGCCATGCAGCCGTACACCGATAAGCTGGCGCAAACCATGCTCACCCCGCAGTCGGCGGACATCATTGCGGGCCGCCATCGTTTCCGCGCCGATCTTCTAACGGGCGAGGTCATTGAACGCAGTGGCGATGGCGAGCGGCGGTACCGGATCACACAGACCACGGGCGGCAAGAATGTTTTTTATTTCCTGACCCCGCTGGAGCGCGGCTGGCTGCAGGTGTTGCCGGTGGCCTATGATGTCCGCCGCAAGGAATGGTTCGACACCACCGCCAGCGCGGTGCGGCATTTCGGCGACCGCCGCGACGAGGCATTATACTGGAAGGAACGCCAGTTGACCTTCAATACCTCATGCTTCAGTTGCCACGTCAGCCAACTAGCGAAAAACTACGACCTCAAATCCGATAGCTATCACACCACCTGGGCCGAGCCGGGCATCAATTGTGAAACCTGTCACGGCCCGTCGGCGGATCACGTGCGGATGTTCCGCGATCTGCCCGCCAACCAGCCCGTACCAGCGGACATCAAGCTGATCGTGATGAAAAATCTCAGCATCGAGCAGCGCAACGCGACGTGTGCCCCATGCCATGCCAGAATGTCACCGGTGACGAGCCAATTCTCACCGGGCGAACGCTACTTCGATCACTTCGATCTAACATGTTTTGAGAACGCGGATTTTTATCCCGATGGCCGCGATCTCGGCGAAAATTATACCTATACCCAGTGGCGGCTCAGCCCGTGCGTCAAGTCGGGCCAACTCGATTGCATCCACTGCCACACCTCCAGCGGGCGTTACCGATTTAATGAGCCGGCCACCGCCAACAACGCCTGCCTGCCGTGCCATGAAAAACGCGTGAAAAACGCCGCCGCCCACACCCATCACAAGGCGGCTACACCCGCCAGCCAGTGCGTCTCCTGCCACATGCCGATGACGGAATTCGCGCGGATGCGCCGCACCGATCATTCGATGCGCCCGCCAACCCCCGCGACCACCCTGGCCTACAAGTCACCCAATGCTTGCAACCTCTGCCACACCAAAAAGGACGCCGCGTGGGCCGACATGTCCGTGCGCAAATGGCAGTCCCGCGACTATCAGAAACCGGTGCTCGAACGCGCCGCCCTGATCGCAGCGGCACGCCATGGCGACTGGACGAAACTGCCGGCCATCCTCGCATATCTGGCAAGCCCCGAACGCGAGGAAATCCACACCGTTTCGCTAGTTAGATTGTTAGCCAACTGCCCCGCCGACGAAAAATGGCCGGTGCTGCACAAGCTGGCGGACGACGCGTCACCGCTGGTGCGGGCCGCCGTGGCCGAAGTGCTGGGCGCACGGCTGGACGCGGCCAATGCAGCCGCGCTGTTCAAGGGTGTCGGCGATGATTACCGGTTGGTGCGCGTGCGCGCCGCCTCAGCTCTGGCCGGCATCCCCGAAAACCAACTGCCCGAGGAGCACCGCCGCAGGGTGCGTGACGCGGTGGCCGAGTTGATGGACTCGATGAAGTCGCGCCCCGACGACATGGGGTCGCACTACAACCTCGGCAATTTCCACATGGCTCGCGGGCAAATGCTGCAGGCACTCAGCGCATTCGAGACCGCCACGCGCTTGCAGCCCGACGCCCTGCCACCCTATGTGAACGCCGCCCTCGCCTACAACGCGCTGGGACAAAACGACAAGGCGGAAGCCAGCCTGCGCCGTGCCCTTGTTTTGGATCCCGCCAACGCCCCGGCCCAATTGAACCTCGGCATGTTGTTGGCCGAATTGGGTCGCATGGCCGACGCCGAACAAGCGTTCCGCGCCGCGTTCAAAGCCAACCCGAAATCCGCCCAGGCGGCATACAACCTCGGTGTGCTGTTAGCTAACGATCACCCCGCGGAAGCGCTCGATTGGTGCCGCCAGGCCGCCACTCTGGGCCAGGACAATCCGCAATACGGATATACCTATGCGTTTTACCTGCAACGTGCCGGCCAACCCGACCAGGCGCTGCAGGCGATTCGCACCGTGCGCAAGAACCACCCGACGCACGATGACAGCGCCCGCTTGGAACAATCACTGCTGCGGAAAAAAAAATAAGCCCGCAGGCCATCCCCCCGGCACCCGCATCCGCCTCATGGTTATAGCCTCCAGACGCGCCCAAGCGTGAGCCGCCATACCCACCCGATGATTTACCCCTTGAACAAACCTGCCATCGCAGGTTTTCCTG
Source organism: Akkermansiaceae bacterium (assembly GCA_903888515.1). Taxonomy (GTDB): domain Bacteria; phylum Verrucomicrobiota; class Verrucomicrobiia; order Verrucomicrobiales; family Akkermansiaceae; genus Luteolibacter. The sequence goes on from CAISTY010000097.1 coordinate 62,030, forward strand.
TGCCCGCATGAACGACCGCAAGACTCTCGATGAACGCCAGCAAATGACCGACTTGGAGCGCCTCCGCCACTCGTGCGCCCACGTCATGGCCACCGCCATCCTGCGCATTTGGCCGGATGCCCAGTTCGCCTACGGCCCGCCCATCGAATCCGGCTTCTATTACGACTTCGACATGAAACACCGGATCTCCCCGGACGACTTCGAAAGAATCGAGGCCGAAATGCGGAAAATCGCCAAGGACAACCAGAAATTCGAGCGGCGAGCGCTGACACGCGACGAAGCACAGGCGATGGCGCAGAGCGGTCGTCTCGGCGGACTGTCAGAGCGCCCCGGCAACCCGAGCCGCTTCAAGCTCGACCTCATCGAAAAAATCCCGGAAGGCGAGGAAATCTCGTGCTTCCAAAACGGTGATTTCATCGACCTGTGCGCCGGCCCCCACGTCGGATTCACATCCAAATGCAAGAACGTGAAACTCATGTCGGTGTCGTCCTCGTTCTATCTGGGAGATGAGTCGAAAGGCCAGCTCCAGCGACTCTACGGCACCGCCTTCGAAAGCAAGGAGTTGTTGGAAGAACACCTGATCCGTTTGGAGGAAGCAAAAAAGCGCGACCATCGGCGGCTTGGCCGGGAGCTCGGGTTGTTTCACATCGACGAGATGGTCGGCCAGGGGCTGGTGTTATGGAAACCGAAAGGCGCGCTGGTGCGCCGTGCGCTGCAGGATTTCATCACCGAGGAACTCGACAAACAGGGGTACTCGCAGGTTTTTACCCCGCACATCGGCAAGCTCGATCTCTATCGGACATCCGGCCACTTCCCCTACTATCAGGACAGCCAGTTCGCGGCCATCGCCGAGCGCGACGTGCTGGAGAAACTCGCCGACGAGGACGCCAGTTGCGCCACCTTGATCAACGGCCTGGCGGATGGGACATTCGAGGGCTACCTGCTCAAGCCGATGAATTGCCCGCACCACATCAGGATCTTCGCGAGCGACCCGCATTCCTACCGTGATCTGCCGGTTAGACTGGCCGAGTTCGGCACGGTCTACCGCTGGGAACAATCCGGCGAACTCGGCGGCATGACCCGGGTGCGCGGCTTCACCCAGGACGACGCGCATTTGTTCTGCACGCCCGATCAAGTGGCCGCCGAAGTCACCGGCTGTCTGGATCTGGTGAAAAAAGTGTTGGGCACGCTGGGCATGAACGATTACCGGGTACGCCTGTCACTGCGCGATGCGACGAGCGACAAATATGTCGGCTCCAGTGAAAACTGGGACATGGCCGAATCCGCACTGCGCGAAGTAGTGCAAACACTCGGCGTCGAATACACCGAGGAGATCGGTGAGGCCGCGTTCTACGGGCCGAAAATCGACTTCGTCGTCAAGGACGTCATCGGCCGCGAATGGCAGCTCGGCACCGTGCAGGTGGACTACAATCTACCGGTTAGATTCGGCCTCAGTTATGTCGGGGCGGACAACCAGCCGCACGTTCCGGTGATGATCCACCGCGCGCCATTCGGCTCGATGGAACGCTTCACCGGCCTGCTCATCGAACACTTCGAAGGCAAGTTCCCGACCTGGCTCGCCCCGGAACAAGTCCGCGTCCTGCCAATCTCGGACAAAACCCTCGATACCGCCGAAGCCGCCGCCGCCCGCCTCGCCGACGCCGGCGTGCGCGTCACTGTGGACCGCGACTCGGACAAGATCGGCGCCAAAATCCGCCTCGCCCGCCTCGCCCGCGTCCCCTACATGCTTGTCATCGGCCAGCGCGAAGCGGAGGAAGGCACCGTCTCCGTGCGCCACCGCGACAAGGATGACATGGGGGCGATACCGCTGGAGGAATTCATATCTAACATCACGGAGGAAATCAAGAACCGGAGATTGTAGGCCGCAGGCTGTGGACTGCGGTGAAGCGCGAAATCCTTGACATCGACGCTTACAGAGCGCCGCTAGAACACATCCCGGATACCTTGCGACAGTTATGATTATTGCGCGGGCACTAAGGGCTTGCATCCTTCCGGAATGAAGAAGTCTCTCCACTGTCAATCATTGATATGACATCAGACACGGAGCGGGACGCTCCGCACACGGTCTGGAGCCAGAGGCTCCAGCCACGATGCCACTTTTGTCACTTATAATTCATAACGATGGCATCACGCCACCCGTCATGGAAATGTTGGAAGCATTGTGGCGGGACGCGACAGACACGCTCGCGGCGACTTCCAGGATACGACAGACGCCATTTTGGATAGAGAAGCGGACATTGTGACCGCAAAGGATCGCGCCGAAGATGCGGTCCGAGTCATGTGTCCGCACGGCCGGGCGCGGGTCGAGCGCGAGGGCTTCGCGGATCACGGCTTGGGCGCGCGCCGGCAGGCGGGCGAATTCTTCCATCACCGCGTCCGCGACTTCGACCTTGAGGCGCGGGATGGCATCCCGGGCGAAGCCCGGTGCTGCGTCGGGGACGGCCTCGGCATAGGGCAGGTAGGGTTTGATATCATAGAGCGGCGTGCCGTCCAAAAGATCCACGCCGCCTAACAAAAGCACCGGTGCTTCGCGTGCGGTGGTATCGATGCCTTCGAGCCGTACCAGCGAGAGACCGAGTTTGTTAGGGCGGAAAATCGCGCGGCTGGCGAACACGCCGACGCGCTGGTTGCCGCCCAGGCGTGGCGGGCGGACGGTGGGACGCCACCCCTGCCCGGCGGTGGCATGGAAGCCGAAGATCAGCCACAAGTGGGAGAACCCGTCAAGACCACGGATGATCTCCGGGCTGCGGCAGGACTCGTGGAAAACCACGTGTCCCCACGCACTCGGGCACAACCCGGGTTGGCGCGGGACACCGAATTTTCCGCCGAAGCATGTGTGAACCGTGGCAACAGGATGGAGAGTCATACCATTTCCTGAAAACGGTATCATCGGGTGGGGAAAAGTGTTTGGTTAGAGAAGCGCCCTCCTCCCGGGTAAAGTCTCAGCGTGTTTTGAAGTGGAGGCTGGTGCGCAACACCCCGCCTTCGCGGCGGGTGTGGACGGTAAGTTTGTCCATATCATCCATGACGTTGATAAAATCGCCCGCCATTTTCAGTTTTTCGGGGGGCATACCGTCGGCACCGAAGATGGCGGCGGCGTTTTTATCGACTACCCTGAGGGTTTCACGTGAGAACTTCTGGAGCGTCTTGAAGTTCATGGAGAACCACAAGCCGGAGCGGGTCGTTCCACCTTTGGCGGCCTTGTTGACGAGATCGATGGCTTGATTTTTCGAGGTCGAAGCCGCGAACCACTGATCCCCCACCGTCACCGAGGGCAGAAAGTCATCATTGAAAAACGGCATGGATATGAACCATGTCGTGAAACCGCCCTTTTCGGAACTGATCGGTTTTTGCATCGGGATTTCCTTGCCGTTCATTTCGCTGATGACTGCCAGGATGCCGCTGGCGCAAGTATTCATTTTCTCCCACGAGGCGGCGAGTTTCGTGCGATCCGTCACCGGAGCGATCCAGGAAATCCGCGGGAATTTCCCTTCATCAACGACCGCTTGGGGAATTCCGGGAATCGCTGGAACCGAACCATTGAGATCGACGATCAGCGCTCTTTCGCGACCGAGGCCGCCGTGAAAATCCCCGCTAAGAACATCCCAAAACGCCACTGCGTCCTTGCGGAACCTGGTGTCGAACATCTTGGCCATTTGCTGGAACCCGGTCATCTGATCATCCGCCATTTTGACCTCCGAGACTTTCATGGTCATGGCGTAAACCGTTTCGAACAGGGCCTCGAGATAGGCACGGGCCTTTGCGTCATAGGCGGCATCGGTGGTCATGTTCGCGAACATCACCACATCATCCGCGTCGCCCAGCGGAGCGAGTTTGTTAGACGCTTTCCAATCGATCGCGCCGTTGTCGGTGCCGCCGTATGACTCGATCTTGAAACCCTCATCGAAAAACGCGGCCACGCCGAGGGCATCGTTGCCAGCCAGTTTGCGCAAAGCAGTCTCGCGTTCGCCGACCATGCGCAGCAGGGCTTCGAGGTCGCGGGTATCACCGAGTCCTTCGGCTCCGGCAAGTCCGTCGCGCAGCCCGTTAGCCATATCGGACAGTCCGCCGGCGGCGGCTATCAGTTTGTCCGTCGCATCCTTGCGGCCGTAGATCACCGCGGCAAGTTCCTTGGACGCGTAGGCATCGCAGAATGCCAGAGCGTCTGAAGCCACCAGCGATTGTCCCGGGTCGGCGGCAATGTTAAGATCATCCACGGATGAACCTATAAAGAGGATCACGTAGTCACCGAGGGTTCCGCTGACGGCGACCAGGTTCATTTTCGAGATAGCTTCTAACAGTCTATCAAGTGTCGCGGGCTCCAGTATTTCCTCCATTTCGTCGCGGCTTTCTTCCATGGATTTGGCGAGTTTCGCGCCGGAAACCTTCTGGCCCAGGAATTTTTGGCCGGCTTTTTCGACTTCTACGGGTTCACCCCCTTCTTCGAGTTGGCCGAGGTTTTCGATGAGAGCGGCGATTTGTTGGCTGGCGGTGACGCGATGCTCGGAGCTGGACCGGAACGCGAGATACAACGGCGGCATTTTCATGCGTTCGAGCAAGGCGACACCCGACTCTGGATCGGCGAGCAAATTCTTGAGCAATTCCGGGCCGTATTGCTCCGAGATTACTTGCGCCATTGAAGAAAAATCTCCGGCTTTGGCGGCCGCCGCAAAGGCCTTGGCCAGCATGCGCATCTGGAAATATCCCATCCGGCGGTAGGCGGTGAGCAGATTCGCACCTTGAGCGCCCGCCGTCCGGCCCAGTGCGATGGTGAACTCCGAACCAAACAGTGCCGCAGGACCGACCGGCTCAGCGGCGTCGGGAGACGCCTCCTCTACAGGTTCGATGCCCATGCCCAACTGCATTTGAACGAACTTCCAGAATTTGCTGGATTTGACGCGTGCCCCGGATTTCGCCCCTTGGTGAAGTGCCATGACGACTTCCGTATCCTGCGGCAAATACTTCACGAATCCAAGCATGGCCGCACGTTCCGCAACACTCATGGCGGTGGTTTTGGCCGCAGGCGCGGGGATGGATGGCGTCTCCAATACGGGTTTTTCCACCACTTCCTGCACCGCCTCCGGTGCCACGGGTGCCTTGACCTCTTGCTTTTTATTGCACGCCCCCAGGCACAGCACCACTGCGAAAACCACCCAACAATGAGATTGAATTTTCATAGACACCGCCAACTAGAAGGAATGCAGGCGATCCAGCAAGCAGATTGGTGGAATCGTCGCAAAAAACATCCGCGAAAAAAACCGGGTTGCGGAAACCACCGCATTGTGGATTCTTTGGCTTGTCGTCATGGTTCTCTCCTCACCACCCACCCGCAACGAGCCATTTCCCTTTGAATTGGTGCGTCCGAAACTCGAACGTGTGGAAGCCTCCATCCGTGAGCAGGTCCGTGGTTTTGATCCCGCCATCGAGCCTTACGTCTCATATATCTGCAATACCTCAGGCAAACGCATCCGGCCGGCCCTTGCCATCCTCGCCGGTGGAGCCGCCGGCGGAGTCACTGACGACCATGTGAAACTCGGCGTGATTCTCGAACTCATCCACATGGCCACCCTGGTTCACGACGACATCATCGACGGTGCCATCACCCGCCGCATGGTGCCCACCGCCAACGCCAAATGGGGCAATGCCCTGTCGGTCTTGCTAGGCGACGCGTTGTTTTCCCACGCGCTGACCCTGGCCACGGATTTCAACAGCATCGACATCTGCCGCAAGGTCGGCAACGCCGCCCGCGAAGTCTGTCAGGGGGAAATCATCCAAAATCAGCGCCGCTTCGACCTCACCTTCAACAAGGTCGATTATTTCCGCATGATCGGCATGAAAACCGGCGCCCTGTTCGCCGCCGCCACCGGTCTGGCCGGCAAGCTTTCCGGCCTCAATGTGGAGACCGAAGCCCAACTCGCCGCCTACGGAATGAAACTCGGCAGCGCGTATCAAATTTACGACGATTGCCTGGACCTCGTGGGTTCCGAGGAAATCGTCGGCAAAACGCTGCGCACCGATTTGCTCAAGGGCAAGCTCACCCTGCCCATCCTCAATCTGCTGGAAACCGCCTCCGAACCCCAGCGCGTCAAACTCAACAAGCGCATCCTCGACCAGGAACCGCTCGACCTTCCGGTTTTGTTAGGCATCGCCGAATACGAAGGTGCCATCGAAAGTGCCGTGGACACCGCGCTCGACCTGCTGGCCCAAAGTCGCGAGGATCTCGCCCCGCTGGGCGAGTCCGTCCACGCTGCCGCGCTGGTGCAAATCACCCGTTTCCTCGCCGGTCTGCTGGAAAAGTGTCGGCGCTGAGTGGAAGCGGACATGAAACCCCATCTCACCGCCATAGTCGCGATGACTCCCGGCCGGGTGATCGGACGGGCGGGTGTCTTGCCATGGCATTTGCCGGAGGATCTAACGTTTTTCAAGCGCATGACCACCGGCCATCCGGTGGTCATGGGCAGAAAGACGTTTGAATCGATAGGACGGCCACTGCCGCAACGCCGGAACATTGTGCTCACCAGGGATCCTCACTGGTCCGTGCCGGGAGTGGAGGTGATCCACCGACCGGACGATCTCACACAACTGCCGGGCCTGAAGGGACCTGTGTTCGTCATCGGCGGCACGGAAACTTACACGGCGTTTCTGCCGGCAACCGTTGAGTTGTTAGTCAGTCGGCTGTTCGCGGAGCATGCGGGCGACAAGCGGTTTCCGGAGTTTGAAAGCGCCTTTGCGGATGCGGGAGTGGTGGAAACCCATGAGGCCTTCGAAGTCCGGCGTTGGCGGCGGCGGTGAGGCATCGGGGAGTGTTTTTCCGATCCCATGAAACCTACAGGACCTATCAGTCCCATGGCCATGCCCCGCCAATCCGATACCTCACGAATTTTTCGGCAGGTGCCAGATAGGGAATTGTTCGACTTGTTCCTTGAGGGACGGGAACAACTTGACCGCAGCTTCCAGCTCGTAAGGAATAACGACAATCAACTGGAGTTGGAGGGCGGCGCTGAACAGAAACACGAATGCGGCGATGCGCCATGGCTGGAGTTGCGCGGCTGTGCCGCAAACGTTCGCGGAAACATAGGCCAGGATGCCGCAAATCGGCGAGAGGATGGCCCAAACAAGGGTGCTGCTGGTAAACAACCACGGAAGGAAACCAATCGCGCCGACAATCATGAGGCGCATTGGCTGCATGAAAGGAACGGCGGTGACGCGGTGCCCGCCAGCTTGGTCCCACAGCGGGCAACCCAAACGTTTGGCGGCGAAGAAGGCCATGATCTGGCAAATCGGTGCCAGCAAGCTCCAGCCGAAACCGATGCCCAGGCACAGCACGCGTAACGAGCGCCGGGTGGCATCCGCAAGACAAAGAAGCGAACCATCGTTGTTGACGACCTTGAGCCCTAACAACCATTTTCCTGGTGTGGTGCCGAGGCGGTGCAGCAGGAAGGTTTCCAGCACGAACCACGGAACGTATTGAAAAAGGAGGATCCACGGATTCATCAAAGTGGCCTCGATGTCGCAACCGATGGCCCACAGAACCATCCACCAGACGCCCGCAAACAGACAAAGATCCAACCAGCGCGCCAAAAAACGCCGGATCAAAACATGCGCGGCTGGCAACGGCGGCGGTGCGGGACTATCCGAATCATCCGCCGGTGACACACAGGGCGTGTCGTGGTCCTCAACGGGACGCTCGAACTCGCGCTCAAACAGGCTGATTTCCTTCAACGGTCGCCACGCGGAAAGTCCTTCGTGCCATGCGGGCGTGCTGGGCAGCAATTCACCGAGCTCGATTTTTTTCCGCACATCGAAGTCGTGGATCGGTCCGATTTTCTCGCCGTTTTGGATAATCCAGAGGTCCATGGTTCAGAGGTTGCGCAGGGATTTTGCAGCGTCGCTGCGGGCGGCGAAGAACGCCGGGACCAGCGCGGCCAGCGAGCACAGGATGAAAGCCATCAACCCAATGATCGCTTGCTCGAGCGGATTGTTGTGGGCAGGCAGCACGCCGAAACCCGTGAACGAGGCGGCAAAAGGATCAAATCCGAGCGCACGGAACACGCCTTGGATGGGACCGCGGAAATGAATGACCACGCGGCCAAGGCCGACACCCAGCGCCGCACCTAACAACCCAAGGATCATTCCCTGATAGAGAAAAACCAGCACGATCTGCCCGGGTGCCGCGCCGAGGGCTTTCATGACACCGATTTCCTGACGTTTCTGGATGGTGACGGTGAACATGACGGCCATCATGGAGAACGCAGACACCAGCACGATGAATGAGAGCGCGAAATACATCATCACCCGCTGTTGGTTGATCAGGGCGAAAAACGTCTGGTATTGATCTCCCCATGTCAGCAGCGACCATTCCGGGCCAAGGATGATCCGGGCTTGCGCGGCGACTTGTTCCGCAGCGTAGGCGTCATCAAGGCGCAGGGCGATGCCTTGCACGGCATCCCCCAGACCGGCGAGATTCTGTGCCAGCGGCAGTGGCACGAAGAGATCGGGCGTGACAGCCATCTGCGATGCCTGATAGATCCCGATGACCTTGACTTCCTTGGGCAGCACGATGGTTTTCAAACCTTTCAACGTTTCCCCGTCCATTTTTTCGGGGTCGGTGGCGTTGAGATCAATAATGGCTTGTGCAATGGCTTCGCGGGTCTTGGCCGTGAACCGATAGACACCGGCGGCTGGGTCCTTGTCACCGGAATTCAGGGATTCCAGCAGGGTTTCCAGCAATTCCCGCTCGGGATCACGGATGTCCGCCGTGCTCAAATCATGAAGCGCCTGATAGATCCCAGCCAGCGTGCCGATGGCGATGGCGGATTGCTCCCCGTCCGGTTGCCACGCGGCGGCCAGGTCTGCGGTGGAGCTTTCCCAAGTTTCCGCAAAAGCCACTCGCACAGGTGGTTTTTCGGTGGCTTTGTAGGCACGCATGACTTCCTCGAAGTTGCGGGTCGAATAGAGCCGGATCGTGTCGCCTACATGGATGGCAAGTTGCTCGGCGAGAATCGAAGAAACCACCGCCCGGTCGTCAATGCCGAGATCCGCCGATGCATCCGGGTGGTTTTTCAGGTCGAGCATTTTGGCAATGCCTTCGACTTGGGCGGGGTCCGAAGTGTCAATGCCGCGGAACATGACCGGACGCTGCCAGGTTGCAACGTCGATGATGACGTTGTCCGAGACGTAAGCGGTGGCGGCCTCTACCCGTGGCAGCGATCTGGCTATCCCGGCGGACTCCTGCCACCCGACGAGCGGGGCGTCGCCGGGTCCGATGATTGACTGGCGCAACAGGATATGCGGGGTAAAACCTAACAGGCGGCCCTTCACATCGCGTTCCAGACCGGCGTAAACCGCCATCACCACGACGAGCACCAGAACGCCTAGCATCACGCCGATCAGCGAAATCAGCGTGAACGACGAGAGCATGGCGCGGCGCGGATTGAGATACCGCCGGGCCAGCAGAAAACTGAACGATCGTCTTTGGATGCCGCTTGCTATCCAATGATCGGCGCTTACGCAAGCGATACCTGCCAGCACCGTGATCTCAAATTTGAAATTCGAGATTTGAGATCTGAAATTTGAAATATGAGATCTGAAATTCGGGTTTCGAGTGACGCGTTTATTCCAAAGCTCTCAAGCCGATGAGATCGAGCAAGCGCTGGAGGTCGTCGTTGCCGTAGTATTCGATTTCGATTTTTCCTTTTTTAGCGGCATGCAGGATGGAGACATGGGTTGCGAGATACTCGCGAAGGCGGTGGGTGATGGCGCGGACGTGGATGTCAACCTCCCGCGGCGCTCCGGTCTTTCTCGACTCACCGGGTTCGCCAAGCTCCCCGTCGAGAAACGATTGGGCGAGTTTCTCCACGGCTCTCACCGTGAGATGACGGCGCATCACCTGATCGGCAACGACCAACTGGTAGTCCCGGTCCTTGATAGAGAGAATGGCTTTGGCGTGGCCAACGGTCAGGCGTCCTTGGGCAACGTGCAATTGGATTTCCGGGTGCAAGTCGAGCAGGCGCATCGTATTGGCGACACTGGCACGGGACTTGCCTACGCGACCGGCGATCTCTTCCTGCTTCATCGAGAATTCCTTCGCGAGGCGGACGAAGCCGGCGGCTTCTTCCATCGGGTTGAGATCCTCGCGCTGAAGGTTTTCAATAAGCGCCATTTCCAATACCTCGCGGTCGGATGCCTCACGTTCGATGACCGGAATGGTGGCGAGTCCGAGCTTGCTGGAGGCCCGCCATCGGCGCTCACCGGCGATGATTTCGTACTTGCCATTCACGGCCCGCACGAGGAGCGGCTGGATCACACCATGCTGGCGGATCGATTCCACGAGTTCGTCCAGCGGAGATTCGCCGAACTGCGTGCGCGGTTGCAAGGGGCTGGGAACCACCTGATCTATCGGCACGTCGCGAACCCGCTTGAAATCATTCTCATTCACAGCGGAATCAAGCATCGGCGCGGGCGTGCTTTTTCTAATCAGTGCTCCGAGTCCTTTTCCGAGGGCCTGTTTCGTCATGGGGGGAAAGCATTACGAAAACCCGCCGGAATATCCAAGCGGAATTAACGGGAATTTCCAGATGAACACAACCGCACAACCGCACAGACCCTGCCGCACGTGTTGGCGCCATCCCTGCAAAAAATGGGCGGAAAACATTGCAAATCACTCTTATTGACCGCATGAAAAGCACCTGCCAATAGATGTCTCACCGCTGGACCGGGCAAACTGACAAAAAACGCGCTTCCCGCGTGACTCTCCCTTGCCCCGGCGATGCGGATGATGCATCCTCCGGCGTGGCGGTGCTCATCGAAGGGCAGCCACTCGATCTGGACCACCACCATGGAAAGCAATCGCAGACGTATCAACCCACCTCTTGCCACAACACCCAATTAACCCGCATCATCCCATGCTCCAAATCAATCCGGACCTCACAGACCTCGTCTCCGATGCCGCGTCGGGACTGCTCGCCCGCCTCCAAGCCAAGGCCACCATCACCGCCGCCGCTCCCGGCCGCGTCAACCTCATCGGCGAACACATCGACTATTGCGACGGCTTTGTCATGCCCTTCGCCATCGACCGCTACATCGTCATCGCCGGCTGCACCAACGATTCCTCCCAAGCCCGTATCGTCGACCATGCCTTCCCCGAACTCGTCATGCTGGATCTTGCCCAACCCCAGGAAAAAGGCACTCCAAAGTGGTCGAACTACCTCCGCGGCGTCATCCGCGGATTCCAAGACCGCGGCCACCACATCCCGGGCTTCGACGCTTTCATCCTCTCGTCCGTCCCCAACGGCGCCGGCCTGTCCTCGTCCGCCGCACTCGAATGCGCCACCGCCACTTTCCTCGAAGGCCTGTTAGATACCCGGCTCGACACCCGCGAAAAAGCACTTCTCTGCCAGAAAGCCGAGCACGACTTCACTCATGTTCCCTGTGGCATCATGGATCAGTTCGCCTCCGCCTTCGGCAAAGCCAACCGCCTCGTCCTCATCGACTGCCAGTCCGGCGAACCGGAACTCGTGCCCTTCGATAACCCGGACCTCACCGTGCTGGTATCTAACACCATGGTGCACCACGAACTCTCCGACGGCGGCTACGCGGCCCGCCGCAAACACACTGAAACCGGCCTCGCATTGCTCGGCAAAGCATCCTGGCGCGATGTCAGCTCCGCCGACGTGCAGGCGAATTGGGAAAAACTCGGCGATCCCGTCAACCGCCGCGCCCGCCACGTCGTCGGTGAGATTTCCCGCACCATCGCCGCCGCCGCCGCACTCGCGAGAAACGATTGCGAAACCCTCGGGCCACTGATGGCAGCCAGTCACGATTCGTTGCGCGACGACTTCGAAGTGTCCTGCAAGGAACTCGACATCATGGTGGAAATCGCCCGCAAAATCGGTCGCAACGGCGGCGTCATCGGCACCCGCATGACCGGCGGCGGTTTCGGCGGCTCCACCGTCACCCTCTGCGAATCGCGCAAGGCCTCGGACATCGCTGCCACCCTCTCCACCCAATACGAAAAGGCCACCGGCATCATCCCCCAGATCTTCGCATCCCGCCCGTCGCAAGGTGCCCATCTGGTGAAATGAGCTGATATCACTCACTCCTCCTCGGTCTTGCGGCCGTGCTCGGCGATGATCTTGGCCTCCTGGTCCTTGGGCACGTCCTCATAGCGCTCGAAGCGCTCTTTGTGACGACCGCGACCGGCGGTGATCGCACGCAACTGGCTGGAGTACTGATAGAGCTCGGCTTGCGGGACCTGGGCAACCACCACTTCAAAGCGCCCCTCGGATTCCATGCCAATGATACGGCCGCGCCGGCCTGATAGATCCGCCAGCACCGAGCCGACGGCATCGGACGGAACCTTGATGCGCAGTTCCATCACCGGTTCCAACAACTTCGGCCGGGCCGCAAGGAACGCCTCGTTAAAGGCCGCCTTGCCGGCAATCTGGAACGCGATGTCCTTGGAGTCCACCGTATGTTGTTTGCCATCGTAAAAATCCACCTTCACGTCGGTGACAGGGAAACCGCCGTAGGGGCCGGCGGCACAGGCAGTCTGCACGCCCTTCTCAACGGACGGCACGAACACGCGGTCCACGTTGCTGCCCACCAGCGAATGCGTGAACACCACCCCGCTTTCCGAAGACAACGACTCAATGCGCATCCACACCTCGGCAAATTGCCCCGCTCCCCCGGTCTGCTTCTTGTGGCGATGTTTGGCATCACCGCGACCGGATATGGTCGCCCGATAGGAAACCCGCGGCTCGACCAGCTCAACCTCCACATTGAAACGCCGCTTGAGTTCCTCCGCCATGATCTGGAGTTGCAACTCACCCTGACCGGAAACGATCGTCTGCCCAATCTCCGGATCAAAGTGATATTCAAACGTCGGATCCTCCTCGCGCAACGCGGATAGCCCCTCGCCTAGCTTGTTCAAGTCCGCCCGCGATTTGGCGACCAACGCACCGCGGGTGTTAGGCACGGGAAATTCCACACCCGGCAACGTGATTTGGCGCGCAGCGGCACAAAGCGTATCCCCGGCCCGGGTGGCTCGCAGTTTCACGACGGCACCAATGTCACCCGCGTGCAGTACGGACACCGGCTCGCGCGACGATCCATTCACACGATACAACTGGCCGATCCGCTCGGTTTCACCGCGATTGACGTTGACCAACTCCGAACCGGACGTCACATCACCACTGTAAACCCTGAAAAATGATAGATTTCCGACGTGTGTTTCGTGCACCGTCTTGAACACGAATGCCACGCTCTGAGCGTCGCCCAAACCCACCGTAACCTCCGCACCCGATGAGGATTTCGCGGCGACAGCAGCCCGATCCACCGGCGACGCTCCGAATTTCGCGATGAAATCCAGAAGCCGGGATACCCCAATGTTTCTCGCACCCGCTGCGGCATACAGCGGAACCACCAAACCCTTCTGAACCGCCGCATGAACGTGCGCTCGCAAATCCTCTTCAGTCAGCGTGCCCGATTCAAAAAACTTCTCCAACAACGCATCATCGGACTCCGCCACCATGTCGATCAACTGTTGGTGCAACTCGCTCACCCGATCCTTGAGATCCCCTTCGGCGGGCTTCTCCGTGAATTTCCCGCTGCCGTCCTCGGCATAGGTGATCACCTCGGAGCGCATCACATCAAGCACCGATCGGAACCCCGGCCCGGCGTCCACCGGCAAAGTCATCGGAAACACCCGCGTACCATAGTGCTCGCGTGCCTCCTCAAGAATCTCATCATAGTTCGCACGCTCACGGTCTAACAGACTAACCACGAGGAACCGGGGGATTCCATAGTCGCCGGCCACCGTCCATACCTCGTCGGCTCCGGTTTCCACTCCGCTCACCCCGCTGATCACAATCACCGCCGCATCCGCCACCCGCAGCGCGCTCAGCGGCTCGCTGATGAAATCGGGCGTGCCCGGACAATCGATGATGTTGAGTTCCCGACCCAACCACTCGGCGGACATCAACGTCGCATGAACCGATTGATGGTGCTCTTTCTCATCGGGATGAAAATCGGAAACCGTGCTTCCTTGCTCGATGGTTCCCGCACGGGTGATTTTTCCGGCGCACACCAGCATCGCTTCGCAAAGCAGGGTTTTGCCGGTAGAGGCATGGCCGACAACAGCAAAGTTGCGGATTTCAGGAGCACGACATTCTTTCATAAATCGTTCGGGTGGATGGTGGTGGTTGATTCTTGTATCACTCGGATGCGCGGCTATTAGGAACCATGGATGCCCCGACGTCAACTACTGCGATTCTTGGAGCGTGGCTGGTCCATCTGATACAATTGGACATCTGATACAATTGGAGACTCAATTTATAGAAATGTTGCTTGCACTGCCGATATGCTTGGGCTATAGGCTGGGCATGGCAACGAAGCGATGGATTGTTCCGTGGAAGGATTCGGTGGTGAAGCCTGCGTTTTACCACTGCATTTCGCGGGTGGTGGACCGGAAATTGGTTTTCGGGCCGGAGGAGAAGGAAAAA
>CAISTY010000098.1 GCA_903888515.1 Akkermansiaceae bacterium
ACCGTTGCCCAGATCGAAGAAAATGCCGGGGCCGCCACCGGCCGCGGCCGCGAGCGGAGCGTTTTCCAAAGTGCCTTCAATGACATGGGCGCGGCGCAGGTCCAGTTGGGTGTCCAACATGCTGAATGAAGATGCGTAGTCCTTGCCTGCCGCGACCGGCTTGGTTTCCACCTGCTTGGCTTTGAGCTTGTCGTTGTGCTTCCACCACTTGAGCCGCAGGATGCCTTCGCCATCAATTTCGACATCCTTGAGAGGCGCGGCATAGACCGGACCGTTTTGATAGAAATGGTTGACCAGCGGCCCGCCGGGCGCCGTGTGGAAGAAACGGGGGAAATAGATATCACACCCGCGGCCAAAAACATTGGGATTCTTCTTCTGCACAAGGAAAGGCCCCTCCGGCTTGTCTCCGACTGCGACTCGACCTTCGGCGATGAGCATATAGTACTTGGTGCCGATCTTCTGGATTCCGCCGAATTCACCGCCAATATCACCCTCGACGGGTGGCAGCGCCGTCCATGCAATACCGTCTTTGCTCTCGGCAAATCCGAACTCGCAGGGCCGATACTTGAGTTTGGTTGCGTCCGGGTCGGCGGTGAAATAGCCATACAAACTGCCGTCTGGGCGCTGGATGGCGTCGATGCAGTCCCATCGGCCTTTCTCCTTGTACCAGCGGACGTCCTGCACAAAACGGTGCTTCTCGTCCACCTTTGTCCAGTCCAGCAGGTTCGTGGAAGTCACAAACATGATGTCCTGTTTGTCGCCGAACCATTCCGAGTAATTCATCACCCACCGGTGGCTCGTCTCGAAGTCCGGTGCCTTCCAGATATGTCCCGTGCCCATCCACTTGACACCTTCACGAGGTCTGACCACCACGCCGTGTTGCTTCCAGTGGACGCCGTCTTCGGAGGTGGCCAACTCGTGTCTGTCCCAAAGCGCGAAGGTTCCGGCCAGATAATACATGTAGTATCGGCCCTCATGGTAATACATCCAGGTGTCCCAAATCTTGCCCTTGTGCAATGGGGTGAAAAATCCGGCCTGGATCACGGGGATCCCGGAGGGATCGTTGGACATGCGGACATTATCTCCCTTGCCCGGTTCGGCGTGTGCCCCCAGTCCCATGCCGAACACTGCCGCACCGATTAACACTTTTCCTGCCGATATTCTATGCATCATTTTTCTCTTGTTTTAACTTTGGATGGAAATACTTGGAATTCCTCGTATCGTCGAAGTGGTTGATGCTACGGGGAGGCCTCTCAACATCCAAGCAATATTCATGGTGTTGATGGTGTTCCTGTTTTTGTTCCCTTTTCCGCGATGAACGATCTCCGAAGAATTCTGGTGGCCTGCGACAAGTTCAAGGGTTCGCTGTCCTCTCTTGCGGCCTGTACCGCCATTGCCCGTGGCTTGGCCCGACGGTGGCCGGAAGCCGTGATCGAAGCATGCCCGATCGCGGACGGCGGTGAGGGTTTCGCCGACGCACTGGCAGGTCCGCTGCATGGTCGCTGGGTCGAGGCGCCCTGCCATGATGCACTCGGCAGGCCAATCCAAGCCCGCTATCTGGTGGCCGAAAGCGCCGGGGGCACGCTGGCGGTCATGGAAATGGCAGCCGCATCCGGCTTGTGGAGGATCGCGGCTCACGAACGCGACATCCTGCGGGCCAATACTTTCGGTACAGGCGAGTTGATGCGCCATGCGGCCGGGCAGCAACAGGTCCGGAGGATCATCCTCGGCATTGGCGGCAGCGCCACCAACGACGGGGGTGCCGGCATGGCCGTGGCCCTCGGGGTGCGCTTCCTCGATCCTGATGGCCTGCCGCTCGACCCTTCGCCCGGAGCTTTGGCGGGGAGTCTCACAAGGATCGATAATTCCCAACGCGTCTCCCTGCCGCCGGTGACGGTGGCGTGCGATGTGACCAGTCCGTTGTTAGGGCCAGCAGGTGCCACACGGGTCTTCGGGCCGCAAAAAGGGGCGGACGAGTCCAGCATCCCGATTCTGGAGATGGCATTGGAGGCCGTGGTGAAAGCCTCGGGCGGCGAGGTTGCGGCGGCACTCCCGGGATCGGGTGCGGCTGGCGGCTTGGGCTTCGGCTTGCTTCATTTCGCGGGTGCCACCCTGGTGCCGGGCTTCGACCTCCTCGCCGGTCTAACCGGCCTGTCAGATCGGGTCGCGGCGGCCGATCTCGTCGTGACCGGCGAAGGCAGCATTGACGCGCAAACGCTGATCGGCAAAGGCCCTGCCGGAGTTGCCCGTCTGGCCCGCTCACACGGCAAGCCGGTCTGGGCGTTCTGTGGTCAGGCCGATCCCGCCGTGCGTGGTGCCAAGACTTTCGACCGGGTGGTCGATCTCGCTTCCACCGGACTGCCGATAGAAACCCTGATGGCCGACGCCGCCCGCTTGCTGGAAGAAGCCGCCGCCGCTTGAAGCTCCCAGGTCAAGCCATTCGTCCGTACCTTCTACCATGGTTTTCCCAGCAAACCCGCAGCATGCGCCCTCCAGATCCCGTAGTTCCTACTTATGAATCGCACACCCATGATCGCCCTGCTTGCCGCCCTAGCCGTGGTTCACATCGCCGCGGCCGCTGACGACAAGGACAAACCCATCGCCAAACCCGCAGCGGACCACGCATGGCAGGCGCTGTTCGACGGCAAGACTCTGGACGGATGGAAAGTCGCCGACTTCCGTGAGAAGGGCAAAATCACTGTATCCAACGGGGAACTTCATATCAGCCCCGGCGAACCGGCCGCCGGCATCGTCAAGGATGGCGAACCGCCTGCCCGCATGAACTAC
>CAISTY010000099.1 GCA_903888515.1 Akkermansiaceae bacterium
CTCCGCCATACCATGACCGCAAACCGCGACCTCACCGGCAGCCAGCTCACCGATGCCATTCTGCGGGATGTCGGAAAATTGGGTCGATTGCTCGAGTCCGATTTTGCAAACAGTTAGCCAGATTTCACCATGCCCGACGAACACCTCTCGACCGCCCTGTTCCGCGAAACCCGCGGAACGGGCTTTTTTAGTCTACTGGGACAAATACCCTATTTGCTTAATGCTTTCATCCACCAACCTTACCCGCCCACCGCATGGACGAAGCTCTCGTCTGGATCAACCATCGCGAAAACCGCCTACACGTCCGCCTTCAAAGTGCCGACCCGTTGCCCGCTGAAGCCCGCTTCCTAACTGACGGATTCACTCGCATCCTGCTTGCTCCAAAACGGCACCGACATCCACACCGTCCAGGATCTCCTCGGCCATGCCAACGTCTCCACCACCATGATCTACCTCCACGTCATCAAACGCCCGGCCGCAGGCGGTCCGAGCCCGCTCGATCTCCCCTGATTTCCCCGAATTCCTACCAAAGACACATTTCGCCTCACTTTTGTCTTGGCACGCTCTCCGCTGGCGGTTAAATGGCCGCGCTCAACGAGCGATGGGGAGTTCGACCCTTCCGGGCGGAATTTGTCCCTTATTATACTGCACGCTGTATAACAAGGACAATGGCCGCGTGTTGTATAATAAAACTGTTAATCGACCTACGCATTATGACAGCGGACGAAATCAAGCGTTGGGATAGCACGATGCATATCATTGATGGTCTCATGCGCCGTTGCTTGCAGTCGGAGGCATGGAACGTGACTTTTTACGAGCGCCTTTCTGCATTGGAGTCACAGAAGCCCGGGATGGAGTCCGCCGACATTCGGAAGGTTTTACGCGAGCGGCAGAGGATACACTACCAGACGCTTCTCCAGAAGATTGAGAAGAAAGACCCAGGATATGCCGCCGAACTTGATACTCGGAACATCGAAGACGTTTTATGATGGCATCGAAATTCTTTTGTATTCGAGCCGGTTGCCTAACCAGGGCGCTCCAGCGAACTGGCTGCCCCGCTCCGTCATTTGGTTCTTGGTCATTTGTCATTTTGTTCCTTCGGTGTGGCGCGGCTTACCGCCAGTCGCTGAGCTTGGCCGTTATGTCCATAGAAGAATATGAATCGTGACGAAACCATTATCGGATACTTTGCGGCAACCAACCTGGGCGACGTTGTATGCGACGGTCCTGCTTGCATCATAGCGGGCTCGTACAAGACCATGAAGAACTACCTGGCGATCTCGAAGACTAAGTCTCCCGGCAAAATCAAGATTATCAAGACACGATTTGGCGAAATCCGATCCGGAATGCGTTTGGGCGGTGCCTATTCATTTGATGCGGAATCCTATGGCAGGTTTATGCCTCTTGCTCGGGAGGAGGGGATGAACTTTGGCGAGGTGGACTTCACGCCGGGCAAACCGGGCGATATCCAGTTTCTAACCATAACACCAACGGGGACGTAAAGTGCCTGGCGACGAATGAGGCGATGACCTCGTTTCCTGTGGCGTTATGGCTTCTGTCCATCAATATGTAAGACATCCCGACAATCTACAACAATTGACCAAATTTTTCGCGAATGTTCGCACCTCTTTTCGGTTATTTGTTGAATCTCTGTTGCAAGGTGCGTTGCGTTCGTTTCGAATTTGGGCGGCAAGCCCTAGAGACGCAAAGGTTAGGCATTTTTTCTCAGACACTACTTATGAATCGGACATCCATGATCGCCCTGCTTGCCGCCCTAGCCGCGGTTCACATCGCCGCAGCCGCTGACGACAAGGACAAACCCATCGCCAAACCCGCAGCGGACCATGCATGGCAGGCGCTGTTCGACGGTAAGACTCTGGACGGATGGAAAGTCGCCGACTTCCGTGAGAAGGGCAAAATCACTGTATCCAACGGGGAACTTCATATCAGCCCCGGCGAACCGGCCGCCGGCATCGTCAAGGATGGCGAACCGCCTGCCCGCATGAACTAC
>CAISTY010000100.1 GCA_903888515.1 Akkermansiaceae bacterium
CGGTGAGCCGGATGATTTCGGCTGGACGGTCCGATAGAAGAATGTCAGAACGATTTCATGCTCTGGATAAAGCCATCAACAACCTTGCGGATCCACAGTGAAAATTCCGCAAATGTGAATCCGCGAGGACCCCATTCAGTATCTTTCACTCCATCTTCTTCCCGCGGACGGCTTTGGTGATCGCCTCGCGGGCCTCGACGGTGGCCGCGCTGTAAGGCGCGATCTTCTTCAGTTGGGTGTAGCCGTCCCTGGCGGCATCCATCTTCCCCGCCTTTAGCGCGACCTTCACCTGCACGAGTATCCACTGCTCCCGCTGGGTTTGGTTCAGAGCCATGCGGCCCAACTGCCCGGCGAGGGTGAGGGCGCGCGCGTCATCCCCGACCGCGGCGAGTGCCTCCATCTTCATGAGCATGAACCCCGGCTCCGTCCGGAGCATCGGGTGTCTGCTTAGCCACGAGTCAAGGAGTTGGAAAGAAGCACTGAGATCGGCGTCGTTTCCCTGTGCCATCCGCGGGATCTTCCGCAGATCGCTGGCCAGTTGCACTTGCGTCGTGTCGTCGATAGGCCACGCGTCCGGCTTCAGGTTCATGAGCATCTCCTTTGCCTGCTCGGTTTTGCCCATGGCCACCAGTGCCTCCGCCGTGATGCGCTTTGCCGCCGCCGCCTCAGCCGCAATGACCGTGTTTGGAAGGGTGATGTTCAACCCGAACGCCGCATGGCTGTTAAAGTAGGTCAGCGTGACCGGATATATCCCCTCGGCGAGGCGGATTTCGCCCCGGGCGTCGTATGTATCGTTTCCGTCGTTGTCGACCACAATCTTCGAATCGATGCACAACCTGCTGCCGTTGTCGGATTTGAGGGCAAAGTTGTAGACACCTGCAGACAGAACCTTCAGGTACGCTGTGAATTTCATGCCGAAATTCTCGTCCCGTTGACGGGGCGAGAGGTCGACATGTTTCAGTTTTCCCGTCTTGACCGGTTCCATTTTGTCGAAGTCCGGCAACTTCTCCCACTTCCCTTCGTAATAGGCGTAATTAACGCCCTGCTCGCTGCATGCCGCGGAGGTGTAAAACACCATCGGAAAAGTGTAACCCTCCGTCGGCGTACCCGGCGGGCCGGAGACACTGACTGTGACGGGGTTCATCTTGTACCCATGTGTCTTTGCGAGACACAGTTCATGTGCGCTGTCCTCATCCCAGAAGATGATGAGATCGCGGCTCACCGAGGCCAGACGCTTGCCGTCGGGAGAGAAGGCCATGGAGCGTACGCAGTCTGAATGCACCTTGAGTGTGCGCAGTTCCTTTCCGGCGCCCGTGTCCCAGATCTTGATGGTCCCGTCGTCACTTCCCGAGGCCAGGCGGCTGCCGTCGGGTGAGAAGGCGACGGAGAACACGTCGCTTCCATGCCCTGAGAGCGTGAACAATTCCTTGCCTGTGGTTGTGTCCCAGAGCTTGATGGCCCCGCTGTTATTTCCCGAGGCCAGGCGCTTGCCGTCGGAAGAGAAGGCCATGTACGGCTTCCCATGCCAAAGCGTGAACATCTCCTTCCCGGTGCCCGTGTCCCAGAGCTTGACGATTCTATCCTCGCTTACCGAGGCCAGGCGGCTGCCGTCGGGTGAGAAGGTGACGGCGTGCACTCCCGACGAATGCCCCTTGAGCGTGAGCAGCTCCTTTCCTGTAGCCGTGTCCCAGAGCTTGATGACGGCGCTGTTACTTCCCGAGGCCAGGCGCTTGCCGTCGGGAGAGAAGGCCACGGATTGCGCCTTGTCGCCAAGCGTGAACAGCTCCTTTCCGGTGCCCGTGTCCCAGAGTCTGACGGTCCCATCCTCGCTTGCCGATGCCAAGCGGCTGCCGTCTGGTGAGAAAGCGACGGAGACCACCTTGTCCCCATGCCCCTTGAGTGTGAACCGTTCCTTTCCTGTAGCGATGTCCTGAAGCTTGACAGTGTGGTCAGGTCTCGCCGTAGCCACCCGTTTGAAATCGGCAGAGAGGGCTGACACGGACATGTTGTTGAATAGACTGGGTGGCTCCGTGGATTGAAACAGTGCAACGAACTGATTCTTCCCGCCCCGGCGCAGCATCCCGGCAGGGATGACAATGTTGCCGTCGGGCCATTGCCACGGTTCGCCGAGGCGCCGGCCGTTGAACCACATGACCCCGATCCTGGGCATTGCACCAAGCTCCAACACCAGCTCCTTGCCCGTCCAGGAGGCAGGCAGATCGAAGTCTTTGGCAAGCCACAGGCCCAGGCCGCCTTCCAGAGTGACCGAGAGGGGAAACAGGGCATTCGTCCAACTCAATCCGTTCAAGATGCCGGTGATGTCGTCGGCCGCCGTGAGAGAGTACCACTGTTTCGCCTCGGCTGTCCGCCAGTTGCCGGTCATGTCGAGAGCCGGCACGGTCCGTTTCAGCTTCTCCAGAAGTTCAAGACCGCTTTCAGGCTTGGCACGAACGGAGACGAGGGGCTCGGCCATGCCCAGGGCGGCGGATCGCCACTGGCGGCTGCCTGCCGGGGCTCGCTCCATCACCGCCCTCAAGAGCTTTTCGGTTGCGTCGTGATGCGCCCCGGTTGGCGCGCCGAGGAATTCCGCAAGCTCCAACAGGCGGGTGTAAGGATACTTGTCGATGAGTTCGTCGGCCCGCTGCGCCAAGGCTGAATCAATGGCCTTCTTGCACCCGATCGTTTCGTCACGACGCGACCAGTAGCAGAGGCTGACCACCTCCTCGATCGGGGTGACGGTGGCGAACTCCTTGGCGCGCAGTTCAATCGACCCCTCGTTCAACAGCGGCCCTCCTGTCATGGTTTGATGTGTCATCGGCTGCAGCCAGTACATTTGGACATGCACATTGCCGGCTGCGCTCGCGATCACCTTCCCCCCGGCCCCGTCCAGGACATCAAGTTGCACTTGCCTTTGTCCAGGACTGAAGAAGCAGTGGTCGTAGGTCGCACCCTCGGCCCCGTGCCCGTCATCGAATCGCCAGCGGAAGACCGCATTGGGACGCTCCTCCGAAAGTATTCCGGTAAAGGAATGACGAATAATATCGCGGGCGGGATATCTCCCCGCCCATTCCAAGTTGGCATAGCGCCAGGTGAAGGAGGCGAACGGTTTCTTTGTGCGGTGCGCCATCGCGCCTGCCGCGGCCTTCGCCATGGGCTCCCATACGGCGGTTCCGGAGCCGAACACCACAACGTCCCGCCACTCTTGCCTGTCGTGGGGGATGCCATTGATCGGCTGACGCCAGCACAGCGAGGCGTATATTTGCCCCCCGCTGCCGTATTGACAGAAATCCAACTGGTGAAGCCCTTTTTCCAGTACCACCTCGAATTCCTTGTGTGCGTTTCCGCCCATGGTCCTGATCGCGCTGGCATCATCGTAGCACAACGCCGTGACCAATTGGTTATCGACGAGGAGGTAGCCGCCGCGCAGGGCCATGAAGAAAAAATGGTATTTTCGTGTCGCCGGAACGTGAAAGAAACCGGTGTAACGGGTGAGGGTCAGCGGGACCTGGCAGGTGATGTCGAAGTAATAAGGCCAATCCTCGAAAAGCGGTCTGAATGGAAGAACGCCCGAAAAGATCACCGACTCGCGACCATGCCCTTCAAGGTCAATCCTGGGGTCCCTTTTCCCGGCTATGAAACCAGCGCTGTTCCAGAGCTTCTCGTATCCTTCCACGGTCTCGACCGCCGGATCGTAGCGGTCGAGGTAGCGGCTCTCCTGTATGAGGCCCGCCTTCGGCGCCCAATCCAGCCGCGTTGGATTCTTCGAACGATCCAACAGGTAGACCATGTACTGCTTCTCTCCGCTCGAACAGTCGAACAGGATCGACATCGGCTCGCCCGGATACGCCCAAAGGATGCGGCAGCCGACCTGTTCGCCCGACAAGCGATGGACGATAGGGATCAGGGATGTAGGGTCACTGCCGGGCAGGTACAGGGTGGCGCTGGCGACAGCGGGGCTGCGCGTGATAAACCCGGCTAGACTTATCCACCTGCCGGTGCCCTCTATCTTGAGCAGTTTCCCATCTGGCGGGAGGGCAAACGCCCGCCTTGGATCCGCACCGCCGTCATGGATTACCTGGCCGTCGACAGACACTTTCATGGAGTCCTTACTCCAGAAGGAAAACCACTTGTATTCCGGCTTCAGCGCGAAAGTCGCCGAGCCGCTGGCTGCTTGCCAATTGGGCTGGTAGAAATCCGGCTTGTATTCCTGTCCGCGCTCTTTGCACCACTGCTGCCGGTCCGCTATGATTTTCGCCTTCTCCTCGGGCGTGTTCGCGTCCCGCGTGACGGCGTTCTTGGTTACAGGGTCGAAGGAGAGTCCGTTTGTCTCGACGGGGTTAAGGTCGGCGAGATAGACGTCGGGCGGCATCTGGTTCAAGGCTTCCTCGAACGAAGCGGTGAGAGGAATCCGGACTTCCGCTTTCTGGATATGCCACGGGACCGGCGGCTCTGCGGCGGAACCGGCACCAGCGCCGAGCATGGCCGCGAGAAGGACTGGGACCGCAAACGACTTGATCGGAAACTTTTGTAGCTTCATAGAATTCTCGTGGTTGCTAGGAATGAGCTTTCGGGGTGAAGGCCGTTGGAAGAGCCGGTGGCCGGACCGGTAGGCGGGGAAATGGGGAGTTCATATCCTGTAGTTTCCGTATTTTCTGCCTGCTTCAAGGTATGCCATGACATTTTCGTAGGGCATGCCGTCGTGGATGCTGTGGTCGGTGGACAGGATATATCCGCCACCGGGTTTGCCGATGGCGAGGCATTCCCTGACCTCGGCCTCAACCTGTTCGGGCGTGCCGGTGGACATGGTGATCTTGTTATCGACATTGCCGATGGGGCAAAGGCGGCCGGCATAGTTATGTTTGACCTTTACGAGATCCATGCCGGCGGCTCGCTCGACCGGATGAAATCCATTGATGCCCGTGCCGACCAGATCGTCTAGCACATCCCGGATCTGGCCGTCGTTGTGCATGATGACCGGTTTACCGAGGCTTTTGAGACCTTGTACAAGTTTCCGGAACGGGGGAATGAAGAATTCCCGCAGATGCGTTGGAGACATCAGCAAGGCCCGTGTGCCGCCCCAGTCGTCCGAGATGCTGAAGGCGTCCACTCCGCCCTGGGAGACGGCGCGCGCGGCGGATGCCAGCGCCCAGTTGACAAAGGCATCGCTCATCTCACGCACCAGTTCAGGATCGTCGTAGAGGGTGATCGAGAGGGTTTCCAGATCCATCAGATACCAATACATCATGGTGAATGGCCCCAGCACCCCGGCAAGGATGGCAAGGTCACCGGTGTTGGCCTTGGTGCCGCTGGCCAGCATGCTGAGACGGTGTGGCGCATTCGTCGCCGGCATGGTGTAGCGCTTCCAATCCGCACGGCTTTTGATCGGCACATCCACCTGAGCCATGATCGGCCAACCGTTCTTGATATAGGTCACCCCCCATTCATCCTGATAGTGCTCGCCCTCGGCATGAACCTCCTCCTCGGTGCCGCAGAAGCCGTTGATGGGAATCCACATGCAGTCCAGGCCCAGGTGGGTGGCCAAGCGCACCTGGGCATCCGCCTCATAGAGCTGCGGGACGTGGTTCAGCTCCCTCTTCAGTAGATTCCGGCTGAACAAGTAATCGCCGATCGGGACGCGGTCCGGCGTGCCGCCGGTCAATGCGGTTAGGAAACGTTCTCTTGGAGTCATGGCAATTGTCATTTCGTGAAGACCACTTCGGTTACCTCAAGCGTCCTGCCCTTGGTTTTTGTCAGCATGAACGCGTAAAACAAGGAATATATCAAAGTGCGGGCCATTGACGGGCAAAAAAGGGGCGTGGTGGCACTGGCGACGCCCGCATTGGCGCGCACGCCTGTCTCGGGTGTCACAGGTTTGGCAATTGCCAGGAATTGCTTTTGAGGTGAAGGCTGTTGAAAGAGTCGGTGGCCGGACCGGAAGTCGGGAAATGGGGGGTCGTGGACACAATCGGTGTATAAAAACAAGGGTTTGGTGTGGGGGACAAGAATAAAGAGACCTCAAAAACCGACATTTTGGGGCCATGATGATCATTTGCGGAGGGGGGGCGGCCGTCCCAACTGTCTTGCCTGACAAACCATTCATCACCTCCGCGCTATCATTGCCGTCCTCATCGAAATCCAACAGATGCGTGTAACCCTATTAACGAAAAAATCCGCAGCCCCATCTGGCGCTTCCAGCTAATCTCACTGCCTCAATCGACTCAATTGTTGCTTTCCATTGTGCTGATCAAGCTTTTGTTCATAAGAATACTCTTTTATATCTTTCATGAATTAATCATTATTGCTAGAAAAACGCTTTCCCGGTGAAGGCCGTTGAAAGAGCCGGTGGCCGGTCCGGAGGGCGGGGAAATGGGGGTTGGTTCTCCAGATCGATTCTCCATACTTGTAGTACCAATCACTTCTTCGCGCTGTCTTTCAACACCATACCGAACCCGCCGCCGGCAGGCATCTGGACAGTCAGCGGCTTACCGGCATTCACCTCAACCGGATCAGCAACAAACGGCAGATCCTTCGCGACAACACCCGGCGTTGCCGGTTTTCCGTCATGGTATAAAGTTGTCTGGTAGATTCCTTCTTTCAGGAAATCGAGTTTCAGCTCAATCTCTCGCGGCGCATCGGCATTGATGCCGGCAATCCACCAGTCGCTCCCCTTTCGCCGCGCAACCACTGCGAACTTGCCGGGCTCGCCGTCGATGAACCGGATGTCGTCCCAGGCTGCAGGCAGGTTTTTCAGAAATTCCCTAGCCGGGTTCGACACCACGTTTTCAGGATTGAACCCCATCGCTTGCCAGCCTGATTCAAAAACCACAGGCAGCACCGAATCGTGGGCCCTGGAATATGTCCGCTTTTCCGAGTAGGATGTCGGAGTATAATCCATGGAGCCAGGCACATTACGGGTAAAAACCAGGTTGACGTGGTAAGCCGGAGTCGGCCTTATTCTTGAAAATATGAAGTACTCCTGGCCAAGCACTCCCTCATGCGTTGCAATATTCGGCCAGGTCCTCTGCAGCCCGCGCGGGGTGATGTCGCCATGATAACTGAGCAGCATCTTGCGCTCGGCGCAGGCGCGGGCAATGTCGTCGCGGAATTTGCCAACACGCTGATTATCACTGTCGAGGAAGTCCACCTTGATACCCTTGAACCCGTTTTTAGGATACCAGGCAAGATACTTCTCGATCTTCTCCGGCGTATCAAGATTGCACCAGTGATCCCAACCGTAGACATTGACGTTCTTCTTTGCAGCATAGGCGGTCAATTCAGGAAACCAGGGACAGTCCATCCACTTTTCCGGAGGACAGCCCCATTTGTCCTTCAGAGCCAGCGCATTGTCGAACTCAATCCACGGCCAGCCCATTTCACTTGCAAGATCAACAAATTGTTTCATGCGCTCCAGGCTCATGTTGTTTGTGTTCGGCCCCGTCAGCCACGGAAAAATCGCAGTACCGGGCCTGATCCAGCTCGTATCTGAAATCATGGACGGTTTTGCAAGGTCGGTGATGAGAGTGGATTCAACCAAAGCATTCAGGTTATCAACCACAAACGCCACGCGCCAGGGCGTCGTCCACGGCAGAACGGATACAGGCTGATCCTGCAGCTTGTATGCAACCAGGCCTGTGGCGGCATCCGCAACTTTCAGCCGCGCACCTGAATATGTGCCGTCGAGATCGGCCTCGGTAATAAGAATCCAGATCTTCCCGGGAGTGCAGAACAGCATGGGAACCTGGATATCATTGGTATAGCTTGCGAAATTGTCATGTTCACTGTATAGGGCTTCATAAGCCTTGGAGTAATTCGCAAACCAGCTTTTGCTCGCGGCCGGAATATTGAACCCGGACTGCTCCTCAACAACCGTATCCTCACCGCTGCCGTGAATGCGGTACCGGTACGCGATACCTTCGTTGTAGGCGCGGAGAATCAGACTGAATTTGCCGCCCTTGTCATTCGCGAAGTCCAGAGTCAGTTGGTTAGCGTTGTTTCTGCACATGCTGCGCTTGCCGACGGGCATCGCGTAGGTCTCATCGATCTTCGCAGTTGTCCTGCCAGTGCAATGCGTAACGCCGGGAAACTTTCCGGCCTCCTTCAAAGTAATCCCCACCGGCGAGGCCGGCACGGCATTTTTACCGTTCAGATCGGCGCTGATAGAAAGAGCCGGCTGATCCGTCACTTTCAGCAAAAGCTTTCCGTTTGGAGATTCCACCGTCCATGTTTCCGCCGGAAGAACCCCTGCCGAAACAATGAACCCGACCACTGCCAGACACAGAACCGCCGCTGATTTATGCATCCTGATTTTTCCTTTCATGCTCCTCAACAGTGGGGAGTTTCCCTCACGATTGGCACCTCCGGCAGGTGGAGCGGCGCACACGGAACTGGCTGCCAGACCGGCACCCACAAGCGTGGTGTTTCCTGAAAACGAGCGGCGATTCATGGCGGGATTCATCATAAGTGTGGTTTGATGGTTTGGAACTGTGAGCCGACTGGTGCGGTCATCACATCCGAAATAGCGGAAGTTTGGCTGCGCCTGTGATATACCTCACGCCTTTCTCTCCTCTTTCAGAAAACCCGGAGATTTCACGTGATTCCGGAAATATTCCCGGCGCAAGATCCGATTGCAATGTGAGAG
>CAISTY010000101.1 GCA_903888515.1 Akkermansiaceae bacterium
GCCGCACAATGCGACCGCCGAACAAGCCGCCGAGCTGACCCCGGCCCGCTTCGCCGCCGCGCTGAGCGCCGAAGCGCAGGAAGTCGCCTAACAAACGTCTCGCCGCCCAGCGGGCGGGGGGACGAATTTAGGACGCTTACTACCTGCCTGCGTCATGCCCTGCCATTCATTTCCCGGATAGGCCCCAAAGGCGAACCGCTCCCCCCTTCCTGACGAAGGTCTGCTGCCCGCTATCAACCCGTCCTGACAATACCCCAAAAGCCGCAAGGAACATCGACTGGGCCGCGTACCTCGCCGGTCACCCGCCGCGCCACCGTGCCACCGTGCCGCGATCAGCGTTCTGGTGGCGGGTGGTACGATGCGCGAGGCTGGCAATCGCTGTGGTCTGAAAGACTCGGCCGCCGCGAGCCTCCGACGCCGTATCGCCGGGGATCTGCTGGAGTTCTTCGGTCTGGACGTGATCAGACGCCTGTTGGGTGGCTGTCGCCCGGACTGGGAATCCGGCCTGCGCATGACACGGGAACGGCATCTGCATCTGTGCGATGTTGGATGCGGGCTGGATGTTGTGATGCCGGAGCCGTGCTGAATCAATGCTGGATATTGCTGCCCCCGGTACTTCACCGCGTGTGGAGTGCCGGGGAGCGGCGGATGCGGACGACGGTGACTATTTCTTGTTAGTTTAAACCCTGGATGTGAGCGGACGCCCTGGTCATCGGCTCTTTCAACGGCCTTTACATCAAAAGCAATTTCTTTGCAGTCCATGTTCTGACCCAGAAGTGTTACCTATGTTCTGACCGCGCCCGCGCCTTATCAGTTCCAATCCATGACCCTTGACCCTTGACCCTTGACCCTTGGCCTTTCTTTTGCGATTCATAGACACTCGGGCGAGACTCCCGCGCTCCTTGATCTCAGACCCATGATCCATGACTTCTTCCATCACCCCAAGCGGGGTTTCGTCCTGGTCATCACGCTCAGCCTGATGATCCTGTTGACGGTGCTGGCGGTGGGCATGCTGTCGTTGTCGGCGATTGCACTGCGTGCCACGGGTCAGGGCAATGCGATGGCCATCGCACGCTCTAACGCCCGCCTGGCGTTGATGCTGGCCATCGGCGACCTGCAGAAAAACGCCGGACCCGACCAGAGTGTGACCGCGCGTGCCGACGTGCTCGACGAAAACATCGCCAACCCGCAGATCACCGGCGTTTGGAAATCCTGGGAAATCAAGGCCACTGCGCCACCATCACCGACGGAATACGAAAAGACCGCCCGCGATGCCAAGTTCCTCGGGTGGCTGGTCTCCGGCACCGACCCGGTCAAGACCGCGCAGATCGCCTATGCCAAGCAAGCCCCTGCTTCGGCCGTGACGCTCTGGGGGCGGCCAGGGACAAGGCGAGTTCCGTCAGTTGTCGTTCACGCCAGGCGGCGTCCGGGGGTGCGGGCAACTCGCTCACGTGCGGCAGACCCAACCGGACCAGCGACTCGTTGAGGAGATAGTAACCCTGCACCTCCTTCATTTTCACGATCACCCCCTTTCTAACCAAGTTATAGAAAGTCGACTTGCCGATGGGCGGCCCGAAGAACCGCATCAACGTTTCCTGATCGACGGCATGATCGGTAATACCGGGCGGCAACTTGGGGGTCGTCTTCTTTTTCGCGGCCATGGGTTGGAATCTATCACCCCCGGGCGGACGGATCCAGCGGAATCTGCGATGGTTAATAAATCCGAAACAGTTGCCAATACAGTTGCCAATAAACGGCCATTTATTGGCAAATCCGTGGAGTCTGGTGGAGCATCGTGGAAACCGACCCTAACATCGATTCCTTCCAAATTAGCTTGGAATCAAAGGAAATCCAGCCCATATCAAGGGTGGAGCATAGGAGATTCGAACTCCTGACCTTCTCATTGCGAACGAGACGCTCTACCAACTGAGCTAATGCCCCTCTCGACCTTGCGACGCGCAAGAAAGCCATTCCCGATCCCCGAACGCAAGAGCGAAGTTGCGCGAAATCGCGGGCCGGGGGCTGGCCCGCGATTTTCGAATTTTTTGTTTGCCTTGCTTAACTAAGTTTTGCCAAATGCGCGGGACGCCTTATCATAACGCCATGCGACCGATTTACTGGCTCCCCTTTTCCTCAGTCCTGATTCTCATGCTGCTCAACGGCTGCGCCAACAACAGCGGCAGCGCGGGCAACGATTCATTGGGAACCGGCCCTTTTGACAGCGCCGGGAATTACCGCGAAGAATGGGCCAACGACCCCTCGAAATGGCGCAAACCCGGCAGCCGTACCCCACAACCAGCAACTGGCGACAATCTGCCGGTCATCGCCAAGCACGAGGAGCCTCCAGCCAATGCCAACCCGCTCGCCCCCGCTGGAACCTCCAATCCCAAGACCAGTTCCACCCGTGTGAAGCCGCTCCCGCCAGTGGCAGCACACCGGACCGAGACCCCCACCACCAAGGCCCGCACCACCAAGGCCAGCAAGACCACGTCCAGCACGTCCAGCACGGCCAAGACCAAGACCAAGACCAAGCCGAAGTCTGCAACTGCCAAAGCGAAGCCGAAGTCGCAGCGTTACATTGTCAAGAAGGGTGACAGTTTGTCGGCCATTGCGAGCCGCAACCATTCTTCGGTTTCGGCGATCCGGAAAGCTAACGGAATTTCCGGAACCATGATCCGTCCCGGAGACTCGCTGGTGATTCCGAAGCGCTGATTGGTATTTCCGGATTTCAGGGTTCCATACTGCACGAAAGCGCGGCAGAATGCCTTTCGCGATGGACATTCTGGCAAAGAACCTGCTCATCCTGGCATCGGCCGGCTCCGGAAAAACCTTTCAATTGGGCAACCGGGTCATCGGCCTGGTGGCCCGCGGTGTCGCACCGGAGCGCATCGTCGCTTTGACCTTCACGCGCAAGGCCGCCGGCGAATTCGCGGATGCGGTATTGACGAAACTCGCGCATGCCGCGAGCAGTGAATCCGCAGCCGCGAATCTACGGAGCGCCCTCGCGCTGCCCGACGCAGATTTCATGGATGCCTTGCAACGCGTGGTGCGGGCGCTACCCCAATTCACGCTCGGAACCATGGACGGGTTTTTCTCCAAAGTCGTCCGCGGATTCCAATACGAACTGGGCCTGACCGGCGGGAAGTTCGAGCTGCTGGAAGGCCCGCGCGCAGCGGCTCTCGCAGACGACCTGCTTGCCGAAATCCTCGGAGACACATACGCCCTCGATTCACGCGAGGAGTTTTTCCACGCGTTCCGCCGGGCCACCATCGGCAGGGAAGATCAAGGTGTACTCGCCGCCCTGCGTGCTTTCGTGATACGCTGGCATGGCCGCTTCCGTGAGGACCGCCAGTTGGATTGGGGGCCCGCTGCCATGACGGACGTCGCACCGGATGCGTGGGCCCGGCAGAAATCAGGATTGGCGGCTGTCGTGTCGCGGCACTTGGACGAGATCAAATACACCCGCAAAGGCCAACGCGAAGCACTGGAAAAAGCCCTCGCAGCACTCGCCAACCATGCAATCGGCGGCGGCAGCCTCGGCAAGCCCGTTTCCGCTCTGCTAGAAAGCATTCTGGCCGCGGTCGCCACCACCCACGGCCCGCTCACCGTGAAATCCCACAAGGAATTCACCATCGACGGCCCGGCCGGCGACGCCCTGCGCGAAATGGTGGACCTCGCCGCCCGCTGCGAACTGGCCGCAGCGTTGGTGCGCACCCGCGCCGTGCGCGATCTGATCGCGGTTTACGATGGGCTCTGCGCCAAACGACTCCGTAATCAAGGCCTACTCGGATTTGATGATGTGAAAATCCTCATGGGGGCCTGGGCACATGGCGAAAACGCCCGGCTGCGGCGCGAGGCGGTGGATTTCCGCCTGGATGCACGCACCGACCATTGGTTGTTAGACGAGTTCCAGGATACCAGCCGGGCCGATTGGACGGGCCTGCTGCCGCTCATCGATGAGGCGGCTAGCGACAGCGATGGTACTATGTTCATCGTAGGTGACCGCAAACAAGCCATTTACGCATGGCGTGGTGGAGACGTGCGCTTGTTTGACGAGGTGATGGCACGCTACAGCGGCGGACTTGAAATCGCGCCGATGGCGGAGTCATGGCGATCCTGCCCCGAAGTTTTGGCATTGGTAAACCAAGTCTGCGGGGATGCGGCAAGTCTGCGGGAACTTTTCGGTGAGGTGGCGAACCGCTGGGACTGGCAGGATCATTGTGCCGCCGCCCCCTTGATCCATCCGGCCAAACGCGGCGAGGCGCGGGTGGAAGTCGTTGGAGATTGGGAGCAACGGCTGGAAAGATTGGAGGAAATCCTCCGCGAACTGCGCGTGGGCGAGCGCTCCATGACTTGCGCCGTCCTGTTGCGCGGCAACGATCAGGTACGTGAAGTCGCCGACTTTCTGCGGGCCCGGGGATTCGATGTCATTGAGGAAGGACGACGCCAACCCGCGAAAGACAATCCGGTGGGCATCGTCATCGCGCACCTCCTGAAATGGTTGGCCAGCCCGGCGGACACTTTTGCGCGCGAGGTGGTGGAGATGTCGCCGCTCGCCAGTGCATTGCGGGCAAGGCATGGCACTTCCTGGCACGTCATCTGGGAAAATCTAACAGCCATGACATCCCAATCCGGTTTTGCCGGAATGATCGAAGATATCATCTCGGATGCTTGGCCCTCCTGGTCGGACTTCGGACGCCGCCGTGCCGGTGATTTGTTAGCCGCGCTGGCCATGCTCGATGCCCAAGGCGGAGTTTCACCCGGCGAGGCTGGAGACTGGATTGCACGACTCGAAGTGGCACAAAACCCGGGCGTGGCGGCCGTCCAAGTCATGACCATTCACAAGGCGAAAGGTCTCGGCTTCGATGTGGTGATGCTACCGGAAGTGCCGGATACCCCCGTCCCCAATCCCCAGTATTTCGAGGTGGCCGAGGGTGAGGGATGGCTCACCCAAACCCCGCCCAAATGGGCACGGGCGATTCTGCCAAATCTGCGTGAGGCCGAGGCACGTTGGGCTTCGAACCAGCAATACGAGGCGTTCTGCATGTTGTATGTGGCACTCACCCGCGCGAAACGCGGATTGTATGTGCTGTTGCAACCACCTGCGGAATCCGCCAAACCCGACAAGCCATCACTGGCAAACTGGCTCGCGCGATCCACGCACGCGGCAGGCCTGTTAGGCGTGGTCTATCAATCCGGCACCCCGGACTGGGTGGAAACCGTGCCAATGTTGGAACCTGAAAAAACACCGGAGGCCCTGCACGCCCCGGGTGTCGCAATCCCGCGCCGCGCGCGGCTGATTCCCAGCAGGGCCAAGTGCCGGGATCACGTGATGGCGCATTCCCCCGCCGGCATGCATTTCGGCAGCGCCGTGCACGCCCTTCTCGAACGGGTGGACTGGGCGGATGAATCCCCGCCCGTGCTGCCCGCCAACGAGGTCGGCCAGACCGTGGCCAAACTGCTCCGCAACCCGGCCCTGCACGAAATTTTCGAAAGACGTGGACGGAACATCGAGTTGTTCCGTGAGCAATCCGCCGACGCGGTCATCGATGGCAAGCTGTTGACCGGGGTGATCGATCGTCTCCACATCCACCGCACCCCCGATGGCTCGGTGACGCGAGTGGAAGTGATCGATTTCAAAACCGATGCGGTCAATGACCCGGCAGAACTCATCGACCGTTATTCCGGTCAAATGAACGCCTATCGGACCGCGTTGGAAATCATCCATCCAAGCGCCGATGTGGTCTGCTCCATCCTCTCCGTGCGGCACGGCAGCTCGGTCCGCGTGTGAAAATTTTCACAAACCACGCTTGCGAGGTTCGCCGTCGCCGGACATAGTCGTTTGCGATCCTACCGGACGATGCTGATCCCCGCGTCCGGCTTTCCTTTGAAGCCATGAGCGACATCCTTTCGGCTAGCGCGGAACTAAAACTGCCCAGAGATCTTGCGGCTGAAATTGGCATGGTCAATGTCCAGATTGACGGTGTCTGGCATCGGGTTCCCAACAACGCCCGCATCATCGAGGCCTGTCGACAAGCCGGCACCATCGTCCCCCACTATTGTTATCACCCGAAGCTGAGCTCGCCCGGAAGCTGCCGCATGTGCTACGTCGAAATCGGCCTGGCTCCCCGCCCTGTCCCCGGCCGGGAACCTCAGCGCGACGCAGACGGCTACGAACTCATCTCCTGGATGCCACGCCCGGTGATCGCCTGCGCCAATACGGTCTCCGAAAACATGGGCATCCGCACCACCAGCGAATTGATAGAAAAATGTCGTGCGGATGTGTTGGAGTTTTTGCTTATCAACCACCCGCTCGATTGCCCGATCTGTGACCAAGCAGGCGAATGCAGATTGCAGGAACACTCGGTCGGACACGGACGCGGATTCTCCCGCTTCGTGGAAATGAAGGTGAAAAAAGCCAAAAACGTCGAGATCGGCCCGCGCATCCGGCTCGACGACGAACGCTGCATCCTGTGCGGCCGCTGCATCCGCTTTATGAACGAAGTGGCCGGCGATCCGGTCCTCGGCTTCACCCGGCGCGGCACCCATACCACGCTCACCGTGCATCCGGACCGCCTGCTCGATTCCAACTACTCACTCAATACCGCCGACATCTGCCCGGTCGGCGCCCTGACATCCAACGACTTCCGCTTCCAGATGAGGGTCTGGTTCCTCAAGGAAACCCCTACCCTCGATGTCAACTGCGGCACCGGAACCAACATCACCGTCTGGACCCGTGCTAACAAAATTTACCGCATCACCCCGCGCGAGAACAACGAGGTGAACTCGTGCTGGATGCCCGACTCGCACCGCTTGAATTTCCACGCGCTCGACAGCGTGGCCCGCTTCACCGAACCGCTCGCCAAGGACGGCACGCAGCACGCCCCGATCGGCTGGCCGGAGGCGCTGGAAATCGCCGCCGCCAAACTCAACGCGCACCAGCCGGAGCAAATCGCCATCATCGCCTCCGGCCGCATGACCAACGAGGAACTCTTTCTCACCCGCACGCTCGCCGCCAGAATCGGCACCGCCCATCTTTCGTTAGTCCCGCGAGTCGGTGCTCCGGACGCCCTGCTCGTCGCAGCGGACCGCAACCCTAACACCACCGGCGCGAAACTCATCTTCCAAAACGAAGACCCCTGCGCCCAACTCGACGCCATCCGCAATGGCGTGCGTGACGGCTCTATCAAATGCCTGATCGTGCTCGGTGAGGACCTCGTCACCGATGCCGGGTTCCACTTCGAGGACCTCTCCAAACTCGATTTCATTCTTCAATCCCACATCCTTGCCAACCCCACCGCCCTGGCGGCCCATCTGGTGCTGCCTGCGGCTGCCTTCACCGAGAAACGCGGTTCCATGGTCAATCTGTCTGGCCGACTGCAACGCCTCAACCGCGCCATATCCCCCCCCCTCCATGCCCATGACGATTGGGAAATCCTGCGCGACCTCATCCTCGCCATCACCGGCAAGCCGGTCGAAGCCCCCAACATCGATGAGGTTTTCATGTCGCTCGCACAAGCCCTGCCCGCATTCCACGGCCTCACCCTCACGAAAATCGGCCTCCTCGGCATCCCCATCGTGGACACCGGCCATCAAGTCCCGCTGCTCGTTAAAGAGAAAGCCCGCAAGGCGGGTGATTGCTAGAAGCAAGAGTGCAAAGTCATGACTAACAAGTTCTAACATTTTTCTTTTTCACATCACATCTCCCGGCCACCCGTCCCATGGAAATACTCGTTATCATCACCAAGATCGTCGCATTCACCTTTCTGGTGGTGCTGCCGCTGGTGCCCATATCGATTTACTTCGAGCGGCGGTTCTGCGCCATCATCCAGGACCGCGTAGGACCCAACCGCACCGGCATGCCGCTCACCCTGCTCGGCTGCAAAAAGGACTTCCACTTTTTCGGCTTGATCCAGCCCGTGGCGGACGGCGTGAAGCTGTTTCTCAAGGAAGACTTCACTCCGGCGCACGTCCGCAAGGCGTTCTACTGGCTGGCCCCCGTGCTCACCGTCGCGCCCGCGCTCATAACCGTCTGCGTGATCCCCTTCGGCTCGCCCATCACCCTCTTCGGTCAAACGGTGAATCTCGTCATCGCCGATATCGACATCGGTCCTCTGTTTGTGTTCGCGGTATCCTCTCTAACAGTTTACGGCATCACCCTCGCCGGTTGGTCCTCGAACTCGAAATACTCCTTCATGGGTGGCGTCCGCTCGTCCGCCCAGATGATTTCCTACGAAATATCGTTAGGCCTGTCCATCATTCCGGTGCTGCTCTACTTCGGCGAGCTGAACCTCGGAAAAATCGTCCAATACCAGGCTGACCACGGCTGGCTGTTGCTGCCCTTATGGAAAGACGGCCATCCCGGCCTGCCCGATCTCCAAACCGCGTTGTTCTGGATCCCGGCCTTCATCGCCTTTGTCATCTTCACCGTCTCGATTTTCGCCGAAACCAATCGTTTGCCCTTCGACTTCCCGGAGTGCGAGACCGAACTCGTCGGCGGCTATCACACCGAGTATTCCTCAATGAAATTCGCACTTTTCTTCATGGGGGAATACGCCGCAATGGTCGTCGGCTCCGCGCTCATCGTCACCTTGTTCCTCGGTGGCTGGTCGATCGGCTTCGGCGCGGACCCATGGGTCCAAGGCCTGCATCTTGGCGGTTTCCATTGCGGCGGTCTCATCCACCTGCTGGTGTTCATGCTGAAACTCATCATCTTCATCCTGTTCTTCATCCTCGTCCGCTGGACGGTGCCGCGCTTCCGCTACGACCAACTCATGAAACTCGGCTGGGTCATCTTCTTCGAAGCCGCACTCATCAACGTCTTCCTTGCCGCCCTCATCCTCGCCGCGCCGCATCTCGCCACCCCCATCCTCGCCACCAGTGCCGTGCTATTGGTTGTCGTCACCGCCGCCCTCATCCACGTCGCCAAAGCTTCCGATCCCAAACCCAACATTCTCCGCGCCTGACCCCTGCCGCCCTGTCTCCTTTTCTTCCGTTTCCTGTCTTCTCCTGTTTAATAACTTATAATATCTAGCCGATAATTCATGCCACCTGAATCCTCAACTCCCGCATACGACCGAGAACGCTGGATGCGCGCTCTGGAGAGCATGGCACGGGCTCTCGGCAAAGACGGCCAGCCCGTCCAGCTTTGCCTCATCGGCTCCGCGGCCTGCATCTTTGCCGGGATGGATCTCAGAGTGTCTGAAGGTCTGGACATCTGGCAACCGTCCAGCGACTATGATCTCACAGAACTCAAGAATGCTGCCGAAGCAGCAGGTCTTTCATGCAACCCCACAGGCATCTTGGAGCCGGATCAGCCTTATCTCCAAATCATTGAGCCCGGCATTGTCCAAATCGGAAAATTCAAGCCCGTTCCAATGTTCAAAATGGGACGCCTCATCGTCTCACGTCCTCCCATCGAAAACATCATCGCCTCCAAACTGACCCGCGCCGATGCCAAAGACATCGAAGATATACAATTCCTCCACCACCACTACCAACCCGATCTCCCAACCATCAAAAAAATCATCTCCGCCTTTCCAAAGAAAAAACGGGAAATCGCCGGAGAAAACCTCGTCTATCTCGAAGTTTTCCAATGAAATCATCACTTTCCAGAATCGACGAACTCACGGCCCGCCAAATTCTTGCCCATCCCCAGCAATTGGGAATCGCCCTCAAGGAAAGGCGTTGGACGGATGTGGCATCCCTTGTCACTTATGTTCAGGAACAGGATGTCTCCCACGATCTCGCCATGACAGATGCGGCACTCTACCGCACGCTGCGCCAGCAAATCACCACCTTCTATCTTCGCGGCGGCGGTGCCCTCAACCTGGAAAAACTCCGCCAACTCGCCAACCAATCCTCCTAGCCATGCGCTGCTGATTCCAGATTTCAAATTTCAAATTTCAAATTTTCAAATCTCAAATCTCAATTCTCAATTCTCAATTCTGTCATCCCCTCATGCCCGTCATCAAACTCCAGCGCCCGACACTCAATTTCGGTGAGAAAATCTATTTCAGTGCCCTGATCAAGGGGTTCATTCTCACCATGACCCACGCCATCAAATCGCTCCGTGGCAAATCGGCTGGCGCGGATTCGCTGGCATCCTCCGGTCTGGGTGTGACGATGCAGTTTCCCGAGCAACGCTGGGACGATCATCTGCCAGATTACTACCGCGGCACCCCCGCTCTGATCACCGACGAACAAGGCCGCGAGCGCTGTGTGGCATGCCAACTCTGTGAATTCATTTGCCCGCCCAAAGCCATCAGGATCACACCCGCAGAGATCCCGTCAGACGATCCATGGGCGAAAGTGGAAAAACGCCCGCAGGAATTCGAGATCGACATGATCCGCTGCATCTATTGCGGCATGTGCGAGGAAGTCTGCCCCGAGCAGGCGATCTTCCTGCGCAAGGACTACCTCGTCACCGGCCTCAAGCGCGCCGACATGATCCACGACAAAAAGAAACTCTACGAAATCGGCGGCGTCCGCACCGGCCTCGTCAACAAATGGAATGAATTGAAATAGTCATCAGTCATGAGTCATTAGTCATCAGTCATTAGTCATTGGTCATTGGTAAATATGCGTCGCTCATTTCATGCTCTTCACCAATGACCAATGACCAACGACTGATCAACCACTCCACCCATGCCCACCTACCTCTTCTGGATTTTCTCCGCCATGATGCTGCTCGGAGGCGCGGCGGTCATTGTGTTCCGCAATCCGGTGTCCAGCGCGTTGTCCGTGGTCGCCTGCTTCCTCGGGTTGGCCGGACTGTTCACCGGACTGAGCGCCTTCTTCGTCGGGATCATCCAGATCCTTGTATATACCGGCGCGGTGATGGTGTTGTTTTTGTTCATCATCATGCTGCTAGACCTCAAGGATGAGGACAAGCGCGCGCCATCGCTCGCCCCGCTGCTGGCCGGCCTCGGGCTGGTCGTCGCCTTTGTGTCGCAACTGCTCTGCGTCCTGTCGCGCTCGCCGGATCAAATCGCCCCCGCGCTCGACCCGCAGGCGTTGGCTGCCGCTGCGGGCCATTTCCCCGCAGGAGAAAAGATCGCCACCGCCCTGACTGCTGGCCGGCTGCCCGACGTGCAACTCATCGGTCACATGCTCTTCACCGGTTACAACCTGCCGCTGCAGATTCTGGGCGTCATCCTGCTGGTCGCCACCGTCGGGGTGGTGGTTCTATCGAAAAGAACGCAGCATTAACAAAGAGCCAAATCCTGAATTTCAAATCCCGAATTCAAAACAATAGATTCCAAACTTCTGACAGAACTTCATCTCTTCCGCTCTTAGTTTCGAATTCAACACTTAATCCATAGTGCATTAATATCATGGCCTCCCTCAACGACTATCTATTGGTATCCGGGCTGCTGTTTGCCATCGGCCTTGCGGGCGTGGTTTTGCGGCGCAACATCATCATTGTGTTCATGTGTCTGGAGCTCATGCTCAGCGCCGCCAACCTCAGCCTGGTGGCGTTCTCCCGCTTCAACACCGTCAACGGCCTGCCAAATTACCACGGCCAGATGCTCGTCTTCTTTGTCATCACCGTGGCCGCCGCCGAAGTCGCCGTCGGCCTGGCCATCATCGTCGCCCTCTACCGCGCCAGACTAACCATCCACACCGATGATCTGACCTCGCTCAAAGGGTGATGGTCCAACCACTGATTTGACTGATTTAAAGATTTGAAAAGAAAAGCTCCACTGAACCACAGATCACCCTGAGAAGGAAAATCAAACCGCGGATTGAACGGAATCCGTGGTTTCAACCACCTTATTCACACATGTCTTTATCCCACTCATGAATTCACTCCCCTGGATCCTGCTCTTTCTCCCGTTCGTTGTTACGGTGGTGTGCCAACTCGTGTTGCGCAAGAGCGCGCTTGTGCCGTGGGTCTCCACCGCCTCGGCCGTGGCCACCTTTGTCATCGCCTGCATCCTGCTGACGCCAAGCGACCTCACTCTCTTTGATGGTCCTAACGGTTCAGGAATTATTGCTAGATATATCACATGCAAGCCAATCCATTGGGCTTCCATCGGCAACTTTTACCTCGATATCGGCATCCAACTCGACAAGCTCTCCACCGGGATGATGGTGGTGGTCACCGGCGTGGGCGCGCTGGTGCATGTGTTTTCGCTCGCCTACATGGAGCACGATGACGCTAAGGCCCGCTATTTCACCGGGCTGGCGTTTTTCATGTTCTCCATGACCGGCATCGTGCTGGCATCAAATTTCATCATGACCTTCATCTTTTGGGAACTGGTGGGGTTCAGTTCCTATCTGCTCATCGGTCATTGGTATCAGAAGGAAAGTGCGGCGGACGCGGCGAAAAAGGCCTTTCTCTGCAACCGGGTGGGTGACTTCGGCTTCATGATCGGTATCCTGATGTTGTGGGGCATCACCGGCACCCTCACCTTTGCCGAGATGGCGGTGCCGGCCGAGGTTTCCATCGGCACCCTATCCGCCGTCATGCTGTGCATCTTCTGCGGCGCGGTGGGCAAGTCCGCCCAGTTGCCGCTGCACGTCTGGCTGCCGGATGCCATGGAGGGCCCCACTCCGGTCTCCGCGCTGATCCACGCCGCGACGATGGTTGCCGCCGGGGTGTACATGCTCTTCCGCGTGCAACTCTCGCTGCCGTTAGTGAATTTCCATGAACTT
The DNA here is from genome assembly GCA_903888515.1 of Akkermansiaceae bacterium. GTDB lineage: Bacteria > Verrucomicrobiota > Verrucomicrobiia > Verrucomicrobiales > Akkermansiaceae > Luteolibacter. Next base: position 12,661 of record CAISTY010000101.1, read on the forward strand.
CAGGCCAGCACCGTGATCGCCTGGACCGGCGGCCTGACCGCGCTGGTCGCCGCACTGATGGCCACCCAACAGGACGATATCAAACGGGTGCTGGCCTATTCCACGCTCTCGCAGTTAGGTTATATGGTCATGGCTGTGGGTTTCGTCGCCGGTGAGGCGGGGATGTTCCACTTATTTACCCATGCCTGGTTCAAGGCGTTGTTATTCCTCGGTGCCGGTGCCGTCATCCATGCCTGCCACCACGAGCAGGACATCTGGAACATGGGCGGACTGCTGAAAAAAATGCCGGTCACCGGCATCGCCTTCGCGGCGGGATGCCTGGCGCTCATCGCCTTTCCCGGCACATCTGGTTTCTTCTCGAAGGAACTCATACTCGATGCGGCGCACGAATCCGGTTCGCCATTGTTCTGGGTCGCAGCTTTTGTCGCGGTGCTCACGCCGTTTTACATGACGCGGCTGTTTGTCGTCGCGTTCCTTGGCAAACACCGGTCTGATAGCGCCGGCCATGCCCGCGAGGTCGGCCCGCTGATGTGGGTGCCGCTCGCGTTGCTGGCAATTCTATCGATTTTTTCGGGCTATGCATTTATTAACCAATGCTCCCCCGCCCTGCCGGAACATGCGGGCGAATTCCACTTCAACACAGTGGCCGCGGTTTCGTTAGGCGCGCTGGTCCTTGGCGTTCTGGCAGGCTGGGTCCTCTACGCCGGCAAGGACAAGGATCCCGTCCGCATTCCGCTGCTCAGGAACCGCTTCTATATCGACGCCTTCTACGATAAACGCCTCGTACGTTATTTCCAGGACACGTTGGCCGCCATCGTCCACTTCTTCGATGAGTTTCTCATCAACGGTCTGCTCGTCGGCGGTCTTAGCCGCACCGCCGCCAGTGCTGGCAACCTGTTGCGCAGGGTGCAATCCGGCAGTCTCCAAGGTTACGCTTTCGCCTTGGGCGTCGGCGTCATTTTCGTCATCTATTTCACCGTGTTTCAGTAACCTTTTCGATCCATGCTCGCCCTCCTTGTTTTCCTCCCACTCGCAGCGTTTATGGCGATTCTGCTAGGTGCGCCCGCGCGTTTGACCGCCATCGGAGTTGCGGTGGTGAACCTGGCGCTCGGCCTATATGCCGCCTGCACGTGGCGGTGTGCCTGTTGGAGTTTCTCGCAGCCTGTGCTGGAGAAGCCCGCGCTGCATCTGGCCTTTGGTTTCCCGGATGGCATGAGTGTCATCATGGTGTTGCTCACGGTGATCGTCACGCTGGCCGCCGTGCTTTCCGGCACATGCCCCGCAGGCAGGGAAAAACTCTACTTCGGTTCCTCGCTGCTCATTTCGGGAGGCGCGCTCGGGGCCTTCGCCGCCACCGACCTGTTTTTCTTCTATGCCTTCCACGAACTCGCGCTGATCCCGACGTTTCTCATGATCGGCATGCTCGGCCGCGGCGACCGGCGTGCGGCCGCATGGAAAATCACCATCTATCTGGGACTCGGTTCGATCATCCTGCTCGGCGGCCTCGTCTGGCTGGCCAACCTAACAGGCACTTATGACATGGGAAAAATGGTCCTGGGCCACGCTCACACCATCGATCCTGCCGCGCAAAAAGCCATCGCGGCGCTATTGCTGGTCGGCTTTGGCACGCTGGCTTCGCTTTTTCCGTTCCACTCGTGGGCCGCCCCGGCCTATGCCAGCGCCCCGGCACCGGTCGCCATGCTGCATGCCGGGGTGCTGAAAAAATTCGGGCTCTACGGGTTGTTGCGTTTGGCCATTCCGTTGGTTCCACACGGCCTCCAGGTCTGGCTAGATCCATTGTTGATTCTGCTGCTGGGCAACGTCCTGTGGGTGGGTTTTATCACGATCTCGCAGAAGCGTTTGGACGGCATGCTAGGCAATTCGTCGGTGATGCACATGGGATATATCTTCCTTGCCATCGCCGCGCTGATCGCCTTCCCGGCAAACCCGCTGGCGCAACCCGCCGCGATCATCCTGATGTTTGCTCACGGCGTGTCCATCGCCCTGCTCTTCGGATTGGCAGACCGCATCGAGCGTTCCACTGGCACGCTCGATCTATCCGACATGGGTGGTCTCGCCAATTCCGCACCGAAGCTGGCATTCCTCTTCGGCATCGCCGCGATGGCAGCCATCGGCCTGCCGGGATTGGCCAATTTCTCGGGCGAGATCCTCGTTTTTCTTGCCGCCTTCTGGAGTTACAACGGCCTCGCCGGCCTCGGTCCGGTGCAGATCGCCTGCATTTTTTCGCTCTGGGGCGTAGTAATCTCCGCAGTGTACATGCTCCGCGCCTATCGGAACATCTTCCAAGGGCCGTCCGTGACAACCACCGAATCCGCGGCGGATATCACTTTCGCCGAACGCATCCCCGCAGTACTGCTGGTGCTGGCGCTGGTGGCGGTGGGGCTCTATCCGAACTTGCTACTTAATTTGCTGAAATTCGTCCCATAGGACCTATAGGACTTATAAGACCTATTACTGCCACCGATTGCTTTCCATTCCCCGCCATGCCCGCCTACTACCTCGAAGCCCTCACCATCACCCTCGGACTCATCCTGTTGCTGGCCGAGGCCTTTGTGCCCGCCAGGAGCAAGGCTTGGGTCGGAGTCGCGGCGGCGCTCGGGTTGACCGTCATCCTCGGACTCAGCGGCATCGCCATCGGGCCGGAGATCAAGCCCGCCGCAGTGTGGGCGCAATGGCCGTTGTGGAATTTCTATCAATTCGACGCGCTCGCGCGGTTCTACAAGGTCTTCGCGCTGATCTGCACTTTGTTGGTGGTGCTGATGTCGGTCGATTACCGGATCATTCTCGCGCGTTTCACCGATCATGTGGGTTCGGAAAGCGGCACCGGCGAATATTACGCGCTACCCGTGCTAGCGTGTGCCGGCATGATGTTCCTGGCATCGGCCAAGGATCTGGCGGGCGCCTTTGTGGCGCTCGAACTCGTCACCATCACTTTCTATATTCTCGTCGCCTACATGCGCCGCAACGTCGGCTCGCTCGAAGCCGGCGTGAAATACCTCATCCTGGGCGCGCTCAGCACCGGCTTCCTCGTTTATGGCATCGCCTGGGTTTATGGCACCACCGGAACCATGAGCCTTACCGAAATTGCAAATCTCAAATTACAAAATATAGATCCCACCCCCCTGCTCTTCGGCGTTGCGCTGGTGATGGTCGGCCTGGGTTTCAAGATCGGCGCGGTCCCGATGCAGATCTGGATCCCTGACGTCTATCAGGGCGCTCCCACCCCCACCACCGCATTCCTTTCCGTCGGATCAAAAGCCGCAGGATTCATATTGATGATCCGTTTTCTGGAGCCCTTTCTAACAAGCACAGCGACCCGCATTCCGGTGCTCAACCTGCTGCTTGTTCTCGCCGTCGCGACCCTCCTCTTCGGAAATCTGGCAGCAATCCCGCAGACCAATTTCAAGCGACTGCTCGCCTACTCGTCGATCGCCCACGCCGGATTCCTGCTGTTGGCGCTGGCTGCCGGGAAATCGGAATCGGCGGATTCGCTTGGGTCCGCGCAAGTGGTGTCGTTCTATCTGGCGACCTATCTGATCATGACGCTGGGCGTGTTTTTCGTGCTCGCCCAAGTGCGCATCCAGCGCGATGGCGAGGCCATCGCTGATTTCAACGGTCTGGGAAAAACCAACCCGCTGCTTGCGCTGGCGCTCACCGTTCTGTTAGCCGCGCTGGCAGGGGTGCCGCTCACCGCCGGCTTTCTCGGAAAATTCCTTGTCTTCGCACTGGCCGTGGATGCCCATCTGTGGGTGGGCGTGGGCATCGCCTTCATCGCTGTTGCCGTGGGTTTCTACTATTACTTGAATGTGGTGCGCGCCATGTGGTGGGTCGCCCCCGGAGACCTCCCGCCAGTCACGCTGCCCGTCATCAGCAAGTCCTGTGTCACCGTCCTCACCGTCGCCACCTTGGTGCTCGGCATCTGGCCGCAGCCGATCCTCGCTCTGCTGAAGTAACAAAAAAGCCGGCATCCACGCCAGAGCACACCGGCAATGGGCTCCATGCGTTCGAAGCAGCCGAACCTCAACGATGAGCGCAGGTAGCCCTACCAGCGGCGGCACACGTCGATCACTGGGTTGAGGTTGAAATCAGGATAAATCATCGAAACTACAACGGCAGGGGTCGGTCTGACGCGGCTTGCTGGGCACTCTTCATTTGTTATCTATTTCGTGGTCCACTACTCCGATATGCCCACGACCAATAACGCCCCGGAAGGTGCTGTTAGACCGAGTCCAATTCACATCAATCCATTCCGGGTTAAAGTTTACACCACTAAACATCAACCATCGGATGTTGCTTTGAATAGCAACATCAACCAACTGGTCTCGATCCTTGCTCAGTTCATATCCACTCAGGTCAAGAACCTGAATTTGGCGATTTATAAGCACGTCTTTTAGCTGAGCTGGACTCAATCCATTCGGGGGACCCAAAGCTTCGAATTCCTTATGCTGACTCACAAGTTCAAGGAACTTCGTTGTGAGTGGACAGTGGGTGCTGGAATCTCAAGAACTCTAAACACCTTTGTCGGTAAAATTGCTGAAAGTAAATCAGCCCAGTGTGGCAACCCATAAAACTTCAACTTGCTTTTGATCGCTTTGGTCCCGTCTTTTCCAGCTAGCTCTTTTGGCCTGCATCCAAGCAGACCGAATGCTCCGCAGAAAAGGCCCTTGGTGAACAGGCTACGCTTCATATTAATCTATAAATCTACCGCCCAACGCCTATATGCATGCACCCGGCGATTGTGTCGATGCCGAAGTGAAATTGGGAAGTAGTCGCGGGTTGCATGCCATGCCTTGTTGAACTAAGCCGCTCCGCGGCAGGAATTTAGAGGGTGTTTCCGTGGTGGGAGATGTTAGGGATGGATCGTTGCGGGGTTGGGCGGCAAGCTGGTTCTGCTATGAAGCATAGCTAGCCAAACCAACCCCGACA
>CAISTY010000102.1 GCA_903888515.1 Akkermansiaceae bacterium
GCTGCTGCGCGCCGACATCGACGCCTGCCCCGGTCGCACCCAAAAAGTCATCCAGGAAATGCTCGGTCTGCTGGATGGCAACCGCCTCGTTCGCCTTGACGTGAACTCCTTCTTCTCCGGCGGCATCGAAACCGCCGAACAACTCGACTCTGCCATCGCCGCCCTCCGGGAGGAATGCGAAAGACAGTTGGCAGAAGGAAAAAGGATTCTGATCCAATAAAACTTGCATTCATCCTCGAACAACACGGCCCGAAAAAGGTCCGAAACCTTTGAACATCTCCACCTCAACCCGCCCATGCCCGCAGCATCTGCCACTCGCATTATTTTGATGCCCCTCAAAAAAAGGGTTGACGGACTCGGAACCGAGTGTCTTTGTTCCCTCAGCAGACCCGCCGGGCCTCTCCTCTCCTCCGGGAGGGTGACGCTTACTTCGGCGGGTGTTTTTTTTCCGCGGGATGGCATCAGAGGAAGGAGGTGGCGGCCATGAAATACGACAAAATGGCGCTCACCTTCGAGGCTCAGGCAGACCTTCTTATCGCCCGCGGCCTCGTTGCGGACCGGGATCGGCTTGTGGAGCGGCTTCGGGCCACGAACTATTATCGCTTCACCAGTTACCTCTACACCTTCCGGGACCCATCCCTGAGTCAGGGTGAGGGATTTCACCGTGGAACGACCCTTGATAAAGTCTGGAATCTCTACCGCTTCGATCACGGCCTGCGCCAGTTGATGTTGGATGCCGTGGAGACCATCGAGGTGCAAGTGCGCACACAGCTTGCCTATCATTTTGCCCACACCTACGGCGCGTTTGATTACCTGAAACCTGGCTGCTTCCCTAACTTCAACCCGGCGAAGAGCGATTTCGCAAGGTGGGAAGTCAAGCTCCGCGAGCAGGTCGCCCGTGCTCAGGAGCGAAAAGGCCGCGAGGACTTCGTTATCCACTTTTTTCACAAGTATGGCGATATTCACGATATGCCGCCCATCTGGATGACCGTCGAGCTGATGGACTTCGGCAGCGTGCTGTCGTTTTTCCGCGGGGTGTCCATCGACATCCGCAAGAAGGTTGCGGCCACCATTGGCCAACCCGAAGAGGTCGTGTTGTCTTGGTTGCTGGCCCTCAACTCCATCCGCAATCGCTGTGCCCACCATGCCCGGCTCTGGAACTGGCGCATGGGTTATACGGTCAAGATTCCCAACAGAAAGTTCCCGGAATGGCATTCGCCAGCCCTGCCGAATGATAAACTCGGCATCATGCTGCTGATCTGCCGCCACTGGCTGGCGCGTGTGAACTCCTCGCACTCTTGGCATGAGCGGGTGGAACAACTTTTCACCGCCTTCCCCGGAATCGACGTTGCCGCGATGGGTCTGCCGCCCGCTTGGCGCAACAACCCGGTCTGGAAAGGCATCCCATAAACCTCCGCTTCACAAGTTCCAAATGAGTAGCAGTCCAGAAAACTCCACTAACAGAGAAGTCCGATTCCAAGTCATGGCACCACTTCCCATCGATGGTCTTGATGGATTATCACAAGACCTCGTGTCAGCCATACGAGAAAGTTCCTACAATGTGGCGAGATTCATTGTCACTTTTGAGGAACAGCAGGGTGGAACCGTGCTGCGCATAAGGATACGTGAGACTTACTCGACTTTCCCACCACATGCGGAAGATTGGGGTGCCACCGCCTCAGAAATGATTCTAACTGGCAGCAATGCCAGTGAAAATCTGGCACAGTTCAGGGCCAAAGTATCGAAGGTCTACGGCTCGGAATGTCTCCTTTATTTTCTTCCTCGAACAGGTCGTATGCTGAACCAAACGGAGGACTGAACCATTTCCCATGGACCGCGACACCCGCAATCTCCTCGCCAACACCACCCAGGCACTCCGCCGTGGGTTGGAGGAGGAATTTGCCCGGCAACTGGAGGGGCGCTTTGATGTCCTCCGCGACGGGA
>CAISTY010000103.1 GCA_903888515.1 Akkermansiaceae bacterium
ATCCAATAGGACGCAGAGTGTCAAAGGAGGAACTGGATACCATACATCTTGAACCGAACAGATTTCACGGTGAATGGAACTACAAAATCATACCATGCTAAATGACCGCTATTGTAATGTTTATTTATTTACGACGCCTAACCAAGGAGGGGCGGTCTCCGAACCGCCCGGCCCATGAAAAGTGAATGCATCGAGCTGGACTGGACATCCTGATGTCCGATCGGGGTCGGATGTGGTGACTGGTGCGGCTTTCGTTGATTTCATGGGCATTGGTGCGTCTCTGAATTTTGTTGGTGATGCATGGTTGTGACTGGTGATACGGTCATTGGTGTGGAATCCGTGTGGAATTTCACCATCCATCCCTCATCTGCCACGCCGCCGCCACCAATCAAGGTCATTTTGCAGGCTCTTCTGTGAAAGTCGCGCCGCCACCAGAACCAGTGCGCCGCAATCCACTAATGTTCTGCAAGCTACGACTCGGGATCCAGGCACTGGTGAGCAGTTTCCTTGATGATGATTTGAGTCTCTAATGATCGTAAGACCGGCCAACGCAAGATCACACTCCAACCGGAGGCTCTGCACCTGTTATTGGACGGGGTGGCAGGGCAAGCAGTTTCTTCGATAGTTTGAGTCTCCAACTGTGACAGGGTTCCGTGTCCACTTGTCGTGAGTCTCCACTTGTCGTGTGGAGACTCGTGCGCTCCGTGGAGAATGTTAGATCAATCGTCGCGGTGCAGGAAATCCAGCAGTGCCTGCGAGGATTTGAGCGAGATGCCGGGGAGGGTGGCGATTTGTGCGGCCGTCGCGGCCTTGATGCGGGTGACGCTGCCGAATTTTTCCAGCAGCAGGCGTTTTTTGTTAGGAGAGATGCCGGGGCAATCGTCGAGCAGGCTTTCGCGCATGCGGCGGCCGTAGAGCAGGGCGTTGTAGGCGTTGGCGAAACGGTGGGCCTCGTCGCGGATGCGCTGGAGGAGTTTGAGTGCGCCCCTATCATGCGGGATGTGGAGCGGCGCGCCGCGGCCGGGAATGAAAACCTCCTCATGCTGCTTGGCCAGGCCGATGACCGGCAAATCGTGCAGCCCGAGGGCGCGCAGTTCCCTAACAGCCATGCCGAGCTGGCCTTTGCCGCCATCGACGATGACCAGATCCGGCAACACGATTTTCGCGCGGCCTTCGCGGGCCAGCCGGCGCTGGGCTTCCAGCGGGTCTTCCTGGGACGTGCCGGAGTCCTGATTGGCCGCCGAGTTTTCCAGCAGAATACGCGCATACCGTCGGCGGATGACCTCGGCCATCGAGGCGAAATCGTCCTGGCCGGCGACGCTGCGGATGCGGTAGCGGCGGTAGTTTTTGTTATCCGGCAGGCCGTCGGTGAAGCGCACCATCGAGGCGACGATGTGGTTGGACGAGACGTTGGAAATATCGAAGCACTCCATCACGCGGGGTGGTCCGGCGAGGTCGAGAACATGGCCGAGTTCGGCGAGGTCCGCAGTGGGTTTCACGGTGGTGGGCACGCCGCGGCCACGGCTGAACTGACGGGTGGGTGTGAGGGTTTTTTCGAGATTCTGCAGGACGTCGCGGAGGGTGGCGGCTTGTTCGAAGTCGAGGGCTGCGGCCGCCGATGCCATCTCGTGGCGCAGGGTGTCTAACAGATCGCGCTTACCTTTGCCTTCGAGGATGCGGCAGGATTCCTCGATGCGCCGGGCATACTCCTCACGGGTGATGCGCCCGATGCACGGGGCCGAGCAATTGCGGATGATATCCGCGTTGCAGTGGCGGTAGTCGTTGTCCCCGGGATGGAGCGGGCGGCAGACGCGCAGGCCGAAGCTGCGGTTCAGCCATTCGAGCGTGTGGTGGAGTGCGCTCGAGTGCGGGAACGGCCCGAAGTAGCGCGCGCCATCGTCTTTTTTCATCCGCGTGGTGGTGAAGCGCGGCCATGGATCGGCCAGCCGGATTCTGGCTAACAGAAACCGCTTGTCGTCGCGGAAGGCGACGTTGTAGCGCGGGCGGTAATCCTTGATGAGCTTGCCCTCTAACAAAAGCGACTCCTCCTCGTTGCGCACGGTGTGGAACTCGAAGTCGTGGATTGAATCGATGAGCGCACGGGTTTTCAGGCTGGCGCGCATTTTCTGTGAGGCCATGAAATACGACGACAGGCGTTTTTTCAGGTCGCGGGCCTTGCCGACATAGATGATCGAACCGAGACGGTCCTTCATCAGGTACACCCCGGGTTGGTGGGGCACCTCGCGGAGTTTGGCGCGGAAATCCGGGGCGTTCATGCGGGCTATTATGTTTATCGAACGGCCGGAAACGAAAAATTCAACGGGAATCCGCCCACGGACGCAAGATCGTCACGGTTCGCCCACGGTCGGATGGGGCACGGCCACTGCGGTGGCTTTCACCGCGCGGGTCAGCACCTCTTTGGCCGTTTGGCCGGGCGGCACCGGTGGGTGGGCCATGCCACGGTAGCGCAGCGGTTGGTAGCCGAGGGCGAGCAGGGCATCTAACGGCGCTTGCTTGAGGCCGGGTTTCCAGTAGTCGGGGCCGCCGCCGGTTTCGTAGTAGTAGAGCCACGTGTGTTGGGGATTCGACCAACCGGCGCAAAGGATCACATGGCGCCGCGGGATGTTGAGCACATCCCCGGGGCGCAAATCCCGTGCGCCCGGCAGGGGGGTGCAGACTGCGGGCAATTGGGTGGTGTCATGCACGGTGGGCAGCTTCAAACAGCGGGAGACAAAGCCGGAGCAGTCCACACCTGCGGCGCGCGTGCTCACGGCGGCGTTGTCGGCCTGGCGTTTGGCGGGCGATGAGACATCGCCGCCGGAACAACCGTTAGATATGGCTGTATCAAACGAGGAGGGGTCATCAAAGCCGCCCCATTTGTAGGGAATCCCGGTATTGACCTGGCCGGGAATCCACCACCCTTTGCGATCGGATTGCGGCTCGTAGCCAATATCCGGGGTGTTCACCAGGATGCCGGCCTTGTCCTTGCCGTGCCGGATGTTGTTAGCAAACGGCCGCCAGGCATGGGTGGCGAAACGTTGCGCGATGGCCATCGATTCCTCGGGGGTGAGTTGTGAGGGTGCGGACGCATCTCCCGGAATGAGCGGCGGCGATTGCGGTTTGGACGGGGGCACGGCGCAGCCCGTGGCGAGCAGCAGGATGGCTAATTGCAGACACTTCACAGACCGATGATGCTGGCAAGGGAGATGGATGAACAAGAGGAAAAGGTGGAAACCGAGCGTGCCATTTGGGTTGACCTGCGGCTGCCGGATTTGCACGCTGATGGACATGGCCACCCGCCTTCCACTCGCGATTCTTGCCATGGTTGGTTGCGCGCTTGCGCCTGCCGCCGCCGCCCCTAAAACCAGCCCGCGTTGCGCGCTGGTCATTGGCAATGCCAAATACGAGCCGGCCGTGGGTCCGCTGCGCAATGCGGTAAGTGATGCCAAGGCGGTCGCCAAATCGCTGCGGGGGCTGGGATTTTTCGTTATCGAAGAGCACAACGTCACCCGCGACGAACTGTTGGAGTCGGTGGCGGAGTTCCGCGGCAAACTCCGTGGGGCGGAAGTCGCCCTGTTCTACTATGCCGGCCACGGGATTTCAGTCGCCGGTTCCAACTATCTGATACCTGTCAGGTCCGGTTACAAGCCTGATGATGCCGATGAATCCACGCTGCGGTTGCTCGCGGAGACCAAGTTGTTCAACGCGGAACAAGTCGTCGCGGAGATGAGCGCCGCCGGAGGGCGCTGCAATCTGGTCATCCTGGACGCCTGCCGCACCACGCCCGTGGCCCGCAACCCGCGCGCCCGCGATGCCGCCACCCCGGGCGGCCTCAGCGAAATGAAACCACCGGCGGGATCCCTCATCGCCTTCGCCACCGATGCCGGACGCACCGCACAGGATGGCGAAGGAACCAACGGCCTCTACACCGAGGAATTGCTCAAGTATCTGCGCACCCCGGGCCTCACCATCGAACAGGTATTCAAACGCACGCGCGCCGGTGTCATGGAACGCTCCGAGGGCGGGCAGATCCCCGCCGAATACTCACGGCTTGTCGGCGATGATATCTATCTGGCAGGACCCGCGCCCGCAACCCCACCCGCCGCCGATACTGCCGCCGGCGAGCTTGGCCGTGCGCCCAAAGCCGAGCCGGTGCAGCCGCCCAAGGCGAGTGTGATCAACAAACTGGCCGCCGCCGGCCGGGCCGTGGAATGTGTCGACGCCCTCAAGCTAACAGCCGCCAGTCGTGGCCCCGGCGATTACGCGGCAGCACCGCTGGACACACTGTTAGAACTTGCCAAAGAGGATCTCAAGGATGCGACCGGGCCGACACCCAAGGTCGAGGCCGCCATGAAAAACTGCGAACTCGCACTTGAAGTGCTGCGTGACTGTTTGCCGGCGGATCATGCGCAACAACCGGCACTCACCGCCAAAGCGCAAAACCGCCGTGGTGACTGCCTGCTGTTGTTAGGCCGTGCGGAGGAGGCACTGCAAGCGTACAACGTCGCCATGCCGCTCGCCCCCACGGACGCCTACCCGGTCTTCAACCGGGGCCGCGCGCAACTCGCGCTGGGCCGCACCGAAGAAGCCAAAGCCGATTTCACCGCCGCCGCCAGCAGCAAGTTCAAACAACCCAAGGCACGCAAACTGGCACTGGCGGCGCTGGCGGAGATGAAGTGATGCCGACACCGCTGGTGGTTCCCATGTTCCTTCGCCCGGAACCCTTGGGTGGCTGGAATCAAATTTGGAAAATCTGGAATCCTGATGGGATCCAAGAAATTAGCTCCGTGGTTGCTTATGTAAACAACCCGTGCCTTGGCACGGGTTGTCCTGCTGACACTTTAGAGGCACGTGCCCGGTTTCGTCAGGCAGCGGGCCTGGTCAAACGTCGGGACCGGGCGGTAATCGGGCAGGGTGGCGTATTTCAGGTTCCGGCGGCCCCAGTAACTGCCGTAGTACTGGCAATTGGTATCCACCCAGTTGGTGATTTTCACGCGTTCTTCGAGGGTCAGGCGAATATCCTTGTGGGTTGCGGCGAGTTTGCGGGCC
>CAISTY010000104.1 GCA_903888515.1 Akkermansiaceae bacterium
AGCCAGGACCTTCGGGCACGCTCTTCATCGTTACTCCTGCGCCGCGAATGACCAGCGCGAAGCTCAACTCATTCTCGACCTTTAGACATTCGACTTTTAGACCTTCGACTCTTCCTCTTCTCCCCTTTCGCGTCAATTCGCGTTTTTCGCGGTTCGAAAAAATTCTGGATTATGTCTAAAGGTCGATGCAGTCAGGACCTTCGGTCACGCTCTTCATCGTTACTCCTGCGCCGCGAATGACCAGCGCGAAGCTCAACGCATTCCCGACCTTCGACTTTTAGACCTTCGACTCTTCATCTTCTCCCCTTTCGCGTCAATTCGCGTTTTTCGCGGTTCGAAAAATTCTGGATTATGTCTAAAGGTCGACGAAGTCAGGACTTTTTGGCACGCCTTCATCGTTACTCCTGCGCCGCGAATGACCAGCGCGAAGCTCAACGCATTCCCGACCTTCGACTTTTAGACTTTTAGACCTTCGACTCTTCATCTTCTCCCCTTTCGCGTCAATTCGCGTTTTTCGCGGTTCAAAAAATTCTGGATTATGTCTAAAGGTCGATGCAGCCAGGACCTTCGGGCACGCTCTTCATCGTTACTCCTGCGCCGCGAATGACCAGCGCGAAGCTCAACTCATTCTCGACCTTTAGACATTCGACTTTTAGACTTCCGACTCTTCCTCTTCGACCTTCGACTTTTAGACTTTTAGACTTTTAGACCTTCGACTCTTCATCTTCTCCCCTTTCGCGTCAATTCGCGTTTTTCGCGGTTCGAAAAATTCTGGATTAAGTCTAAAGGTCGATGCAGTCAGGACCTTCGGGCACGCTCTTCATCGTTACTCCTGCGCCGCAATCCTTTGCCCAATACCCCCGGTCGATTCTCCGCCTTGATTATCATTACTGATGAGTTCTTAGTTTGCCCTACAGTATTTTTTGCCGCAAAAATGCGCAAGATACGCAATAAGCCTGATGGTATTCATTTTTTGTTGTTTCTTTGCGGCAAACTGAATGTATTCCAACTCATGGACTGCTCAGTAAGGATGGATCACCCGCCATCCTGCAATTCCCTTCTACCATAATTTACCAATGACTTCAAAAGCAAACATCAGCCAATTGAAAGCGGAGATTCTGGCCAAGGTCGCGGAGTATTACCACCAGCTTCACGCGCCCGCGCAGCATGCTCCGTTTATTCCTGGAAAAACCCGTGTCAATTATGCCGGACGGGTCTTTGATGAGGAGGAATTGGTGAATCTGGTAGATTCCTCGCTCGATTTCTGGCTGACTGCCGGGCGCTACGCCGAGGAATTCAGCGGCAAGCTGGAGGATTTTTTCGATGTGTCGGACGTGGTTCTAACTAACTCCGGATCGTCCTCCAACCTGCTGGCCGTGGCTGCGCTGACATCTGAATCACTGGGTGTCCGCCGCTTGGTTCCAGGTGACGAGGTAATCACCGTGGCCGCCGGATTTCCATCGACGGTTTCGCCGATTATCCAGCACCGGCTGGTGCCGGTTTTTGTCGATGTTGAAATCGGCACCTACAACATCGATGTGTCAATGCTGGATGAAGCCTTTTCTTCAAAGACCAAAGCGATCCTGATTGCCCACACGCTCGGCAACCCGTTCAACCTCGATGCTGTTTGCGCCTTTGCTGAAAAGCACGGCCTATGGCTCATTGAAGACAACTGCGATGCCTTGGGAAGCCGTTATCGCGGCAAGCTGACCGGGACTTTCGGCCACATGGCAACCGGTTCGTTTTATCCGGCGCATCACATCACAACCGGCGAAGGCGGGTGTGTGATTACCGACGATCCGGCACTGGCCAGAATCATCAAAAGTTTTCGTGATTGGGGTCGTGATTGTTATTGCGAGGGCGGTGAGAACAACACCTGTGGCTGCCGCTTTACCAAGCAGTATGGAACGCTCCCGAAGGGATACGACCATAAATACGTCTATTCCCATATAGGCTACAACTTGAAGATGACCGACATGCAGGCCGCCATAGGGTCCGCACAAATGGATAAACTGGAAACCTTCACAGCCCGCCGCAAGGAAAACTTCCAGCTGATTACCGAATGCCTGCAGGGCCTGGAGGATTTCTTCATCCTGCCCCGGGCCACCGAACACAGCGATCCATCATGGTTCTCATATATCCTGACACTGCGTGAAAATCTGCCATTCACCCGGGTGGAACTGGCGCAATATCTCGACGCAAACCTGATCGAAACGCGCGGCCTGTTCGCCGGCAATCTGCTACGCCAGCCAGGTTATAGGAATATCGATCATCGTGTGGTGGGCAGCCTTGAAAACACCGATTATATCATGAACCACACTTTGTTCATGGGCGTTTATCCCGGCCTGACCGCGGAAAAGATCCACTATGTCACAGAGCAAATCCGTAGTTATGTAAAAGGCAAACGTTAACGGCCCAGTAGAATCGTCATGGCCAATCCCGTGAAAATCAAGGCAACCGTCAAGCAGGTCGTGAAACATACGGCTACGGTGACGAGCTATCACCTTGTGCCGCAGGGCAGGGTGCCGAAATTCCATGCCGGTCAGTTTTTGCACTTGGCGCTCGACGCCTATTCACCTGAGCAACAGTGGCCCGAATCACGCGTCTTTTCGATTGCCTCTTCGCCCGCCGAGCGATCACACGAATTGGCGGTGACAATTTCGGTGAAGGGACGGTTTACCGCACGGATTATACAAACCTTGAAACAAGGATCCGAGTGCTGGCTCAAACTTCCCTATGGCGAGTTCCTCTTCCCGCCGGACCGGCATCTGACGTTGATTGCGGGCGGGGTGGGGATCACCCCTTATCTGTCGCTGCTCAAGCAGATGCTCGAGGAGAAGTCCGAACAATCAGTCACACTTTTTTATGGTGTCCGCTCCACCGAGCACTATTTGTTCGGGGACTTGCTCGGCCGGTGCTCGACCGAACTCGCTCACTTTGGCATGACAACCTATTGCGAGGACGGTTCGCTGCCTGGCGCAATGGGAATTCTGGACATCGATGCAATTCATGCTTCGGCACCGGACAATTCGCTGTTCTATCTTTCCGGCCCTCCGCTGATGATTCATTCCTTCAAGAGTCGGTTAAGCGATCTCGGTGTGGACATCCCCCGCATCCGTGTGGACGATTGGGAGTGATGCGGCCTAAAACAGAAATTGAGAAAGCAGAAAGCAGGAGATAGAAAAAGCAGGTAACCGCAAAACACGCGAAATACGCGAAAAAGAATTTTAGGACTGAATCTTGGATCCCATCTTCGTTTTTGATCATCTCACATTTTGCGCTAGAAATCACCTAAGAGTAAAACAAGCAATGTAGCGGCGGTCTATGACCGTCGTCGTGAAAGAACCAGCCCCCAAACTTATCTGAGGGTTCGACGGTCACAGACCGCCGCAGTACACACTGATCGCAGGTCTCACATACCACACAGGACACTCTTGTCTTTCGCGTCCTTTCGCGAATTTCGCGGTTGTACCTCTTCTCAACTTTTCTTCACTCCCTTCTTCCTTCGCGTCCTTTCGCGCTTTTCGCGGTTCAATTCCTCTTTCTCTGCATTTCTGCTTTATTATTTCAACTTTCAACTTTCAGCTTTTCTCCCTCATGCGCATCTTCCTCACAGGCGGAACCGGTTTTTTGGGCTCTTATTTCCTGCAAATGGCACTGAACGCAGGACACGAAGTGGTGGCTCTCAGATTACCCGGGGAGCGGTGCAAGCAAAAGCTGCCGTGTGAACCGGTTTGGATTGATGGTACACTGGAGGATTTTCCAAGGACTTCGCTTGGTGGAGTGGAGACACTGGTGCATTTGGCTGCCCACGGGGTGAATCCGACAGCCGCCAACTGGCGTGATTGTTTTCGATGGAATGTCTCCGCCTCCCTCGCGTTATGGCTCGATGCGGCAGGCAGTAATGTGCGCAGGTTTGTCATCGCCGGATCTTGTTTTGAATATGGGAATTCGGGCGAGCAGTATGATTTCATTCCTACTGATGCACCGCTGCTACCTACCGGTCCTTATCACTCCTCCAAAGCGGCCGCCACCATGGCAGCACTCGGGTTTGCGATGGATCAGGATCGTGAATTAATCATTTTGAGACCTTTTCATATTTACGGGGATGGGGAAGCGGAAACCCGTTTCTGGCCGTTACTGGTAAAAGCAGCTGCTGAGGGACGCGACCTCCCGATGACGGAAGGCACACAAATCAGAGACTTCACCCCGGTGCGTGATGTCGCAGCTCGCTTTGTTCATGCAATGGACCGCCAGGATCTCTGCCAGGGATTTCCTATGATCGAAAATGTCGGCAGCGGACAACCTCGCTCGCTGTTGCAATTTGCCACCGATGAATGGATAAGACTTGGCGCTACCGGAAAGCTTCTCCCGGGCCTTGTTCCAATCAGATCTAATGAAGTAATGCGCTACGTGCCAAAAATTAAATAAATACCAGTGGAAATAATTCACAGGATCCGCCGATTTATCGGTATTGACAGGGCCTTGGCCTGGGCCGGAGGCGCCAGAGGTGTCGGCATGCTTTTGGGCCCAGTCGGATCATTCATTATTGTTTGGACACTTTCCGCTGAAGAGCAAGGCACATATTATTTATTTTTAAGTTTAGTATCATTGCAGGCAATTTTTGATCTTGGAGCTAGTGCGGCAATTGCCCAAATGACTCCACATCTTATCCATAATCATGCCAACCCAGCAGCCCTGCCGGAAGACGATTTTATACACATTGCCGTCCAATGGATGAACCGGATCGCCGTGGGCTTTGCACTTACTATTGGTCCAGGAGGATTGATTTATCTTTATTACTCAGGTCAGAAGGAACTCAACATAGCGCTCATGTGGTTAGCTACGGTGGCTGTAACCGCCATATCAGGCGCGCAAGAAGGACGCCTGAAAATTCTCTACGGCGCCGGCCAGGTCAACTGGACTAACAAGCTTCGGTTTTTTTCACTACTGCTCAGATATCCGCTTCAGTGGATTCTTCTTGTTCTAGGCGCCAGCTTGTTTTCATTTAGTGCTTCGTTACTTGCTGTTTTTCTGTTTCAGCATTATTGTATGCTAAAGGTTTTCCCCCAGCTTTGGCCTTCAACATCCGGAGAACCAACACGCAGGAAGGAATTGCAAAAGGAACTTATTCATTTGGTAGGAAGAGCCAGCATCACATATGCATCCGGTATTCTGGTCTTTAACATCCAACAACCAATCATCTACAAGGTCATCGGTCCCGCAGCATCAGCCAAACTCGGATTTACAAGCATGGTGGGCGCCACACTGATAACCCTTGCCTCGCTCTGGGGTCTGACTCGATTTCCTGACTTCGCACGAAAAGTCGCACATGGAAATATCATTGAAGCATTTAGCGACTTCAAGCGAACATTGCGCCAAACAGTAGGTGTCGCTATAGCAGGATTCTTTGCGGCCCTTGCAGCGTTGTGGGTTTTGCATTATATCCCACGTTTTTCCGACAGGCTTATGACAATTCCAGAGGCGCTACCATTGTTCTCGGCATTCTTGATCCAGACAATATTTCTTATGACCACCTATTGGCCACGTTCATTCAGAATTGAACCATTTGCGCCCGTGGCGTGTCTTCAGATGGTAGCAACACCGCTAGCCGTTTGGCTATTCACTAAACAATTCGGCATTTGCGGTGTCGGTTGGGGCAATTTGTTCAGTTGGATTCTTGGTGCCGGCGGCATCACTTGGATTGTTTGTCGTTTTTTACCCTCACGGCAAGCGGCACTCCTAGATGCTGTCACCATGCAGCATAATGACTAATTAAATGTATGATCAAACTTTCCATTACAATTCCAACTTATAATCGTCCGGAACAACTGATTCGTACCCTCAGATCTATATTTGATTGCATTATTCCTGATCATGTCGAAATAATTATTCTGGATAACGCTTCACCAATCCCGGTTGAAAAACTTGTTTGCGACGAACTTCCCCATGTGGCACCTTGCGTGCGTTTTATTAGGAACCCATCGAACATTGGCCTTGCCGCTAACCTCATGCGTTGCTTCGAACACGCCCAAGGAGAATGGGTATGGCTACTGGGTGATGATGATACCCTACATTTGGGAGCTATCCGGACAATTCTTGATGTTATTGCCACCGCAAGTCCCGCTGATGTTCTTCTTAAATTCAATAGCACCAACGGAGGGCAGGTCACACATGAGGAAATTCTTGATGGACTAGGAGCCCTGGCAGACCGCTGTAAGGAATTCCGTTTTTACAGCAATTTACTCTTTATTTCGAGTAGCGTATATCGCAGACAAGAAATGATCGAACGGTTATCTATTGGGTATCATTGGTGTTTTTCCATGGCCCCTCATATAGCCATGTTGGTTGATGCCATGAGCGTTGGAAGGCAGGTTCGTCTTGTGCCGCACGAATTAGTTTGTCATGGTCTGGCTATTGCATCTGATAGCTGGAATTTGACTCGTGTCTTTTCAGGTTTTACCAGTCTGGCCGATCTCGAGCATGGGGGTGAATTTATTTCCTCGGCAATGCCTGCTGTTGCATACCAATATTTGGGTGGCGGCCTATGGTGGAGAAAGCTACTCAAGGCATTTGTTTCTCAAACCGGGAGAACATCAGCTTTTTGGTGTGGTTATTTTGCTCGTTATGGTGCTATTATAGGTGGATGGAGAGGATTTTTGATCAACCAAACATCCTGGTTTATGAGGTTGACGCTGGCATTCCCTGGGATCAGGGCACTCGCAGGTTTGATATTTAAGGACGTTGATACGGTAGGCAATTTGGACCGGTCATAATCATTTTACAAGTGGGGATGATTGGCGGATTCCGCGCGTTTAGTAAAAAAGTCCACATCATTTGTTGAGGGTGGAACGAGGATTTGCTGACTGTAGCTCAATGATATATTTTCATCTGTATGAAATCCAGGAAACGCATCGCCCTACTAGCTGATTTCCCGTGGAGTTTTTTCGACCACGGTGCCACCGGACGTGGCGGCGGGCAGGCGAGCACATGGCTGGCACAATTGGCGGAGGAGTTTGCCATATTTTGCCCTTATGAAGTTCACTGGATTACGATCAACCATGACAGGATCGGAGCCAGATCAGTGACCATGGAGTGGGGCGGCCAGTATTTCCACAGGATCCAAAGCGTTAAAGTATCTATTGACTTGGCTCTGAACTATGCTCCGTCACGGTTTCTTTTGTCAAGGGCACTGCGGAAGATCCGTCCGGATTTGATTCATGCATGGGGCACTGAACACAGCTATGCGGTAGCCTGCGGCACTTGCGGTGTGCCTTCGATACTTTCAATGCAGGGGGTTTTGACCAATCTTGCGCATAGGGGCTATCTTCCCAACCATTGGTATTGGAAGAAGTTGGCTCAAATGGAAGTGGATTTTCTTCGATCGGCGACGATTGTGACATGCGAATCCCAGTGGGCAATCGAGCGGGTTCTGGAGACCCTGTCGTCGGCTGATGCCCGGATGGTGGAATATGGGGTTCACTCGGGTTTTTATGACATCGCATGGGAACCGGACGCAGTTCGGCCTTACGCGCTATTTGTAGGAACCTTAGCCGAATACAAAGGAGTTGTTGTGTTGCTTGAAGCGATCAAACGCGCAGCGTGCAATTCATGGACTCTGAGGATCGCTGGCGATGGACCGCTGCGCGATGTGGTGAAAGCCTGCGACATTCCTAATGTGGAATACCTTGGGGTCTTGCCTTGGTCCGACCTGCAACAACTGATGAAAGGTGCCCGCTGCCTTGTTCATCCAACGCTGGCAGACTCGAGCCCGAATGTGGTCAAGGAAGCGCGGGTAATCGGCCTGCCGGTGATCACGACGATTCACGGCGGTCAGGCTGGATACATCCGGAACGGCGAGAACGGTATCATCGTCGAGCCACTAAACCCAGTGAGCCTGGCAGAAGCGCTCTCACGCGTGATGGATGATTCACAGTTTGCCCGGCGCATGGGTACCACTCGCCACGCGGAAGACCGGGCCTATTTCCGTCCTGAGAATACAGCGCGTGGGTTTTTGGAGATTTACGACGAATTGCTTGCCTGAATGCCGGACAGAAACTCTCACGACCCCGAACAAAGTTATGCGTGAAGTATTACGTTTTTTCTGGGCGCTTTGGAAGGCTCTCCGCTCAAATGTCTCTCATCCTATTTTGCGGGTTTGGGTGCGCTTGTGGGGTGCGCAGGTTCATCGCACTGTCAGGTTTTCGGGCATGCCAGTTGTGCGTGTCAAAAGAGGGTCCAGAATGCTGTTTTCCGAGGGCGTCATTGTTCACTCAGCGATCTCAGCCAATCCCCTGATCGGCCGCCTTGCCTCTACCTTTTCCACATTGGCACCAGATGCGGTTTTGGAGCTGGGACTCGATGTTGGCGCAAGTGGTGTCTGCATCTGCGCCGAGCGCGAGATCCTCATCGGGGAGGGAACCATCATCGGAGCAGATGCGATGATTTTGGACAATGACTTCCATCTTCCTCTGCCTAACTGGCGATGGGCGATTGGAGCCGCCAAGACTGCGAAGCCGATTCACATCGGTCGCGGCTGTTTTATCGGCACCCGTGCGATCATCCTCAAGGGTGTCACCATTGGCGACGGTGCCGTCATCGGAGCCGGCGCGGTGGTGACCTGTGACGTGCCTGCCGGCCACATGGCAAGCGGAAATCCTGCCACCGTCCAGCCGTTGGGTGAAATGTGGAAAAGATGAAGCCGGCAGGGCTGCTCGTTCCGCCCCGCCGTGACTCGCATTTATAGATCATGCCCCGCGCTGTAGCGCCGCCCATCCAATCGGATCCGTTCTGCCTTATTTCCTTCCCTTCGCGTCATTTCGTGGTTTTTCGCGGTTTCTGTTTCTTCATCTTCCACGCTCCTCGCCGTTGGCGACAAGTCGGCGCGGCAGAGCCACCGAGTTCTGCCATGATTTATGATTATGCAAAAGATATGTTTCATCATAATCACGCATTCGGAACCTCAGCAGGTAACCCGACTCATCTCAATTCTGGGTCAAGTATCACAATGCATCGTTGTGCATGTCAACGCCAATAGCGATGTTGGACTTTTCCAGGACAAGGCACCTGCTTGGTGCGGATTTGTTGACCAGCGGGTGGCGGTGCGCTGGGGCGCATCCAGCATGCTTGAGGCCATTGTGGCGTCCACTGATTACGCCATGAGGCAGACCGATGCCGACCGCTTTGTTTTACTGAGTCAAAGTTGTCTCCCCGTTGTTTCACCAGAACGGATCCAACAATTTTTCGATGCACAGCCGGATGCCGAATTCATCGGGCTGCGGCCCATGAGAAGTTATGGGGCTGACCGTTGGCGGCTGTCGTTTGATCTCAATGAAAATTCAATTCACCCGCGGCTTCGCAATGGCATCGCCGGGAAAATTGTCCGGCGATTGGGAATCGCCAGACCCGCATTGAACTGGAAACAATCATTGGGACATTTCAAACCCGCCAAAGGATGCCTGTGGTGGGCATTGACACGAGGTGCCTGCAGTCATCTTTTGCAGGTCATAACGGAAAATCGTCATTTATATCATTATGCCGGTTCGCTTTTCGGGCCTGAGGAAATCATTCCACACACCATATTATACAATTCCGCTTTTTCAAAAAACATAAAACATCACATAACCTTTGAGGACTGGTCCCGCAGAGGGCCATCGCCCAAGTGGCTGGACGTTTCCGACATCAATAAACTAGCAGAAGATGGTTACGAATGGACTGATGTATATGGCAAGGGAACGGCCCTCTTTGCCCGGAAGTTTTCATCAGAAGTAGCCGAGCAGATCACACATGATTCTTGAGGTGATCAATCTCATTTTGCGGTTCAAAAAATAATCTGGTCAGATTGCAACCGCGAAGCACGCGAAATTGCGATAAACAGGAAAGAAGGAGAAGGTTGGGAATACTGATGAATGCCAGTTGGGCACTGCGCTCGATCAATGACCAAATCCTTTCGCGTCATTTCGCGTTTTTCGCGGTTTCTGTTTCCTTATCTTTTTCGGCAAGGCGGCGTGCCCGGCGAACACATGGCAAGCGGGAATCCAGCGGCGGTCAGGCCGCTGCCGAAGCACCGGTGTTTCAGTGTTTCAGTGCTTCAGTGTTTCGGTAAGAGAATGAAGAGCGAAAGGCACGTGTGAAGCAACTGACCCTTTCTTTCTAACTGACTCACCGAAGCACCGAGCCGCGCAGCGGCAACCGAAGCACCGGTGCTTCAGTGTTTCAGTGTTTCAGTGTTTCGGTAAGAGAATGAAGAGCGAAAGCACCGTGTGTAGCAACGGATCCTTTCTTTCTAACTGACTTACCGCGCCGCGCAGCGGCTACCGAAGTACCGGTGTTTCGGTGTTTCAGTGTTTCGGTAAGAGAATGAAGAGCGAAAGCACCGTGTGTAGCAACGGATCCTTTCTCTCTAACTGACTCACCGCGCCGCGCAGCGGCTACTGAAACACCGAACCACCGGGCCGCGCAGCGGCTACCGAATCACCGAAGCACCGGGCCCGCGCCGCTGCCACCGAACCCCATCTTCCTCTCGGCACCGCCATGGACTTCGCCACAGTGCTATCACGCGTCGTGACCGCTCTCGACGCACAGGAAGTGCACTACGCTTTAATTGGCGGCATGGCCATGGCCATGCATGGCCTTCAGCGCACCACTTTGGATCTCGATTTTATTCTTCTGCTCGGTGACCTCGCCGCCGCCGACCAGATTCTCCGGAGCCATGGCTACCACCGTGAGTTCCATTCCGAGAATGTGTCCCACTATCTTGGGGACGATCCAGCCCTCGGGCGGATTGATCTTCTTCACGCCTTCCGCGGTCCCACTCTTGGAATGCTGGAGCGAGCCACGCGACTCCCTTGGCCCGACGGGACCGCCGTTCCGGTCGTGTCCCTGGAGGATCTCATCGGCCTGAAGGTTCAAGCCCTTGTCAACGACCCCTCGCGCCATGGCCGCGATTGGGCGGACATCCTCCAGATGATCCGTCACGCGGGAGATGCCGCGATTTCTATCGATTGGGAGTTGTTGGCGGACTATCTTGCGCTTTTCGATCTCGGTGACAAACTGCCTGAACTTACTCACATCTATGGCCAGACTCTCTGAACAAGAAAAGGCGTCATTCCTGCAGTTCGCCCGCGGCGCTCCGCTGCTTCCCCAGCGGCCTCCCGTCCTGCCCATTGCCGAATACCTGCGCCTCATCTCCAACCTCGCCAAGCTTCCGCACCCACCCAAACCCGTCCGTTTCACAGGCCGGCATTGGAAACTCTAACTTTCTCTCTCATCGAACCACCGCGCCGCGCAGCGGCTACTGAACCACCGGTGCTTCAGTGAGCCGGTGGTTCAGTGAGTCGGTAAGAGAATGAAGAGCGAAAGTAACGTGTGAAGCCACTGACCCTTTCTCTCTAACTGACTCACCGGGCCGCGCAGCGGCTACCGAGCCACCGGTGCTTCAGTGAGCCGGTGTTTCGGTGAGTCGGTAAGAGAATGAAGAGTAAAAGGAACGTGTGAAGCCACTGACCCTTTCTCTCTAACTGACTCACCGGGCCGCGCAGCGGCTACTGAAACACCGAACCACCGGGCCGCGCAGCGGCAACCGAACCACCGGGCCGCGCAGCGGCAACCGAACCACCGGGCCGCGCAGCGGCAACCGAAACACCGAACCTCCGGCTCCCCATGCATATTCTGCAAGTTTTCAACCAATACCTTGAACCTGGAGGCGAGGAAGTGTGGGTGAACCAAATGCTTCGGCTCGGTGGAAGTTCGTTTTTTATCGAAGATCTCCGGTTTCACAGCGGAGCCTGGATGGGGCGCGGTGCGCCATCGCGTTTCAGACAGGCGGTGA
Source organism: Akkermansiaceae bacterium (assembly GCA_903888515.1). GTDB lineage: Bacteria > Verrucomicrobiota > Verrucomicrobiia > Verrucomicrobiales > Akkermansiaceae > Luteolibacter. The sequence goes on from CAISTY010000104.1 coordinate 11,831, forward strand.
TGCTGTGGAACCACCCACATGCCCGCCAATGTTTGCATGACAAAGTGACGGCGGCACGACCGGACGCACTGCTATTCCACAACCTCATACCGGTGGCTTCCCTCGGCATGTATGAGGAGGCCGGGAATCTGGGGTTGCCGGTGATCCAATACATCCACAACTTCCGGCCCTTCAGTCCTTCCGGCACGATGTGGTTGCGCGGCAAGGTCAATCCGGCTGCCCTGCGGGGCAATCCCTGGCCAGAAGTGTTAGGCAGGGCCTGGGAACGATCCTTCCTGCGTTCGTTCCTGCTTGCGATCTATCATAAACGCTTGATTCGCAACGGCACGCTGGACGTGGTGAAACACTGGATTGCGATTTCCGATTTCATGCGCGACAAGTTTATTGAGGCGGGAATCCCGGCGGATCGCATCAGCACGCTAAAGCACTGCTGGCAGGCAAGTTCTGGATCCAATCACTTGCCCGAAGGGAAACATTACCTTTTCCTCGGTCGTTTGGTTCCTGAAAAGGGCATTGGCACCCTGCTGGCCGCATGGGCTCTGTTAGAGAAGCGACTCGGCCAGGCCTGTCCCCAGTTGATCATTGCGGGTAGCGGGCCTGAAGAAGCCCGGATCCACGCCAGGGCGAATGGCATGCGCCGGGTTGCCTGTGTGGGCTTCGTGTCAGGTCAACTTAAGGATGATCTCACACGCAGTTGCCGGGGCCTGATAGCCCCCTCCATCTGGTGGGAACCCCTTGGTCTCATTGTCCACGAGGCCTACGATGCCGCCCGACCGGTTCTGGCCGCCCGCAGCGGTGGCCTGACCGAAACCGTTTTCGGAGAGGTGACCGGTTTCCTCCACGATCCGGGGAATGCGGGACAATTGGCGGACGATGTGGAACGACTCGAAGCACAGGGAGTGGCTGGACGTGCCGCAATGGGAGTCGCAGGTCGCGAATGGCTATTGCAAAACGCCTCACCTGATGAGTGGCGCGAGCGCTTTGTTGAAATCGTCCGTAGCGTGGTGAGGTAGGGCGGTGCTTCGGTTGTGCCGTAGGCACTCGGTGCTTCGGTGAATGTGAAAGGATCAACTGCTCCGCACTGACTCTTTCTCTCTTGTATTACTGTCCTACTGAACCACCGACCGCACAGCGGCACCGAAACACCGGGCCGCAGGCCCACCGAAACACCGAAACACGCAGTGGCCACCGAAACACCGGCAATGAAACCCACGATTCGCAGGCTCATCCGCATCCTCAAGATGCTGCGCAATCTGTGGCTGCGCAAGGTCACATGGCGGCACTATGACATCGGCCGCGGCTTCCACGCGGGCCGCAATGTCGTGCTTTGGGCAAAGTCCCATCTGAGCATCGGCACAAATTGTTATATCGGGCGCGAGTCCCAGATCGAATGCGATGCGGAGATCGGCCACAGCGTCATTATGGCGAACCGGGTGGCCTTTGTCGGACGCTACGACCACAACTATCTGCAACTCGGAACCCCTACCCGTCAGGCCACGGAAATTCGTGACGAGGACTACGACTGGAAAGGCCTCGGCCTGAAAGTAGTGGTCGGGGATGATGTGTGGATCGGCTATGGTGCGATCATTCTGAGTGGCGTGACTCTCGGCGAGGGATGTGTCGTCGCCTCAGGGTCTGTGGTCACCAAGGACGTCCCGCCATACATGATCGTCGGCGGCAATCCAGCCCGCCCTATCACCCCTCGCTTCACCGATCCATGGGAGTTGGAAATGCATCGCCTGTCCCTCACCGCGCGGCGGCGACTGGCACAACAAAAGGTAGGGCGGCTCGGCCTCGGGCCGCCGTGATTACTCGCTAGGGTGGGTCCGCCCTTGCCCCGCAGTGACTACTCACAATGCAGATGCCGCAAGCTTTTCCCAACGTATTTCAAGCATACCTCATTCTCACCGCCTCCCGGCGGGCAAGTGGGCGCGGCCGGGCCGCCACGCCCTACCATTGATTTTTAATATGACTTCACACGCGACATCCCAGAACCGCCCGAAAGTCGCTTTTGTGTTCGACCGGGTGATGCATTACCATCTCGACTTGTTCCGGCAATTGGAGACACGCCTGACCAATCGCGGGATCGAGTTGCATCTAATTTCCGGCACACGCCCCGATCATGAAACCGGCAGGGTCGCCGTAACGGAAAAGGTGATTCCTTGGGAACATAAGTTCTTCCTCCGGGACAAGAAAGTCGGCAGCTTTGTCTTCCGTCTCGCATTTGGCTATCTCAAGATGATCCGGAAGCTTCGGCCGGATGTGGTGGTTTGCCCGGCCCACCCTGGGGATCTGGGTCACTGGGGGCTCATAGCCTTGAAAAGATTCTCAAAATTCCGCTTGTTGGCCTGGCAGTGCGGCTATGAGTACAACCCGGGTCGACTCAAACGCTGGCTGTTGCGACATTTTGTTCCGGGATTTGATTTCCATCTGGCCTACCACAGCAACGCGCGCCGTTACGTGCTCGAGAACGGGGCGCGTGAGGATCAGGTCGAGATCATGCACAACACCCTCAATGAGAAGAAGTTTATCATCACGGAAAAACAAGAGGCGCTCGCAATACTGCGCCAGCGCCATCCTGAAATCGGCGGGCGCAAACTTGTGCTGTATGTCGGAGCCGTTATGATGGAAAAACAACTCGAACGGATTCTGGAGGCCATGGCCCGGCTTGCAAGGAACGATGCTGTGCTCATGATTGTTGGAGACGGGCCGCACTTGCCGGTGCTGCGCACGGCCGCCGCCGCCCGCAAGGACGTGGTTTTCACCGGCCAGGTGATCGAGGGGGTAGGCATCTACTTTGATGCTGCGGATGTCTATGTGCTGCCGGGGACCGGTGGCTTGGGCATCAACGAAGCGATGGCTCACTCCCTGCCCATCATTTCGGGTTATGCCGACGGCAGCGCCGATGATCTGGTGTTGGACGGCGAAAATGGCTACCGCTTGTATGACAACACCATCGAGGAACTTCAGGATCGTATCCAACGGATACTCGACCACCCCGAAGAAGCCAAACAAATGGGAATCAAGTCCCACGCGTGGATTACCGGGAAATTCTCATTCCAGATGTTTCTGGACCGCGTGGAAGAGGTGCTGGTGAAGCAGCTTCAGGACCGCGATTCGAGTGGCGATTTATCAACCGTGAAAAATGCGAAATGACGCGAAAGGATACTTGAAATTGGTGTCAGATTGAGATCATCGCTTGGCGGTTTTTAGCGCAATTCCATGCATTTCGCGGTTCCCATGGGATCAGATTTTCCCAACCGCGAAAAAACGCGAATCAACGCGAAATGAATCCGGTATTTGTGTTTCCGAGGGATCCACGCGTTACTTCTGTTTCGCGTGATTTCGCGCGTTTCGCGGTTCCATTAGATTCAAGACTTCCCAACCGCGAAAAAACGCGAATCAACGCGAAATGAATCCGGTATTTGAGTTTCCGAGGGATCAACGCGTTACTTCTGCTTCGCGTGATTTCGCGCGTTTCGCGGTTCCCATTGGAT
>CAISTY010000105.1 GCA_903888515.1 Akkermansiaceae bacterium
CCGCCAGGTGGAAGTGCGGCCGATGGAGCTGGCGAAACCGGCCCCCCCCGAAAACGTGGTCACGCCGCCAGTCGATGCGGCTTCGTTGCTGGAAGAAATCGATTTGCTCGCGGCGTTACCCAAGGACACGCCGATCGACATCAAACCGGATATCAAGGATGCGGAATACGCGCTGCAAGTGAAAAACCCCGCCATCAAAGGGGACCCCGCCGCGATTGCCATGAAAGTATCCGCCAACCTTGAAGTGGACACGGATCTGCCGGAATTCGGACGCACGCCCGAGCAGCTCAAGCCCGCCGAAGTCGGCCAAGTGACGGTGGACCCCGGTGCCGCACAGATGGATGACAAGGAACTCGGGAAATATACCGACGCATTGATCAAGCGGGGGGCCAACGGCAATGTCGAGAAAGGCGCGCTGGATGGCATCGCCTCGCTGGACGCGCTGTTAGACCTCCCTCCTAACATCCTGCTCGGTAAAAAGACGATGCTGCCAAGCGATCTGCTATTTGAATTCAACAGTGCGGATCTCCGCGAAAGCGCCAAAGTCGGTCTCATGAAGTTGGCCTTGCTGATGGACCGAAATCCCAACCTGTATTGCTGGATCGAGGGGCACACCGATCTGGTGGGCGGCGATGAGTTCAACCTGGATCTTTCGATGCGGCGTGCCGGATCGGTGAAAACCTATCTAACCCAATCGATGCGGATGGATGCCGCGAGAATCAGCACCCGCGGCTTCGGGCGTTACGAGCCGTTGGTGATCCGCGGCACGGCCGAGGAACAAGCCCTGAACCGGCGGGTGGAAATCCGCATGCGCAAAACCCCGCCCCCGAAGGATCAACTTAAAATCACTCCCAAGAAGGCGGCCGTGATCGAACATGCACCGCCGCCAAAAACAGAAACCACGCCGCCACCGCCCAAGGGCCTGCCGATCAAACCGAAAGGCCCCCCCCCGTGGCAGAGGATCCGGTGCCGCCCCGCGCCGAACCGGCACCTCCCCGGGCGGCTCCCGTCATTGACATCCCTCCCTTGCCAGACGTGCCGAAAGCCACCCCGGTCGAGCCCGCTCCGCCCATAGCCACCCCGCGTGCCGAACCGGTGAGGGAGTGATGAGGCCCCGTTGAGGCGCTAGGAACCATGTGTTATGATTCACTTCCGAGCTCATTGATCATCCCGATGATGCACATGATTGCAGGGGGATTGATTCAGGAAACAAGGAAGGGATTCACCACGATGACCCCGTCGTAGTCTTGGCCGTGATTGAGGTCTTCAGTGAAAACCTCACGGCAGTGGGCAGCTTTAGCAGCGGCGAGGATGGCGGCGTCCCAGAAGGAAATCTGATAGCGATTTTTAAGAACCAGAGCCGACTGCAGCACGGCGAGGGTGTTTTCATGGACAGGGAAACGGAGCCATTTCTGGATCAAGCGTGTCGCGATGTCATGGGACAGGGCGTCGGGGCGCCGCGCGTGGGTGGCTTGTACATAAAACTCTTGGAGCACCTGCACGGAGAGGACGAGGTCGGGGCGGGTCAGGATTTGCGTGGCGATGGCGGCTTTGGCGGGTTGTGCGGGTTCGAAATCGAGCGAGTAAAGCAGGATGTTGGTATCAACGAAGGGCATGGCGGTCGTGCAGATCGTCGCGGTTGAGGTTGTGGGCAGAATTGAGGCTGCAACGATGGGCGCGTAATTCAGCGCGAAGTTCTTCCTCTTCACGTTGAAGACGTTGGAATTCAGTCATGGTCCCGTCACTTTCCGTAAGACGCATGAGGAATGATTTGAACATGGCGGAGATAGAGGTCGATCGTTCCGCAGCCCTGATTCGCGCCAAGCGGTAAAGCTCATCGTCCACGCTAATGGTAATGTTTTTCATGGCGGATTCACAGAATCACATTTCCACAGTAGCGGCAACATTTTTTTGAGCGTGCTTTTTTTGAGCGTGACTTTTTTTGAGCGTGACTTGCCAACACGGCAGACGGGGTATAAACCAAGGCCATGTTGCACCGTCCCACTGCCGCCGTCATCCGTCTGTCCGCCCTCGTTTTCACTGCCGCCCCGGTTCTTGCCGATGGCCCGTTCTATGGCGATCCGCCGGATGCCACGCATCCGTGGGCCGTCCACGACATGAATCGCCCGCAGCCGCCCGTGGTCACTCCGGGCACTTTCAGTTCTAACGATCAACCCGGACGTCCGCCGTCGGATGCCATCATCATGTTTGATGGCACCCCCGCCATGCTTGACAAGTGGGAGGCGGATAAAACTCCAGCGGAACCCACCAAGTGGATCGTCAAGGACGGCGCCATGCAGTGCGTGCCCGGGTCCGGCTACATCCGCACCAAGGAATCGTTCGGCGATTGCCAATTGCACGTCGAGTGGGCCGCTCCCGCGAAGGTGGCGGGCAAAAGCCAGGGACGCGGCAACAGCGGCGTCTTCCTCATGGGCCAAACCGAGATCCAGGTGTTAGACAATTATGACAATCCGACCTACGCCGATGGTGCCGCCGGATCGGTCTATGGTGTCAATCCGCCCCATGCCAACGCCCTCCGCCCGCCCGGCGAATGGCAGGTCTTTGATATCATCTTCCGGCGTCCGGTCTATCAGGATGACAAGATGGTCGACAGCGGCCGCTACACCGTGCTGCTGAATGGAGTGGTAATACAGGACTCCACGCCGCTGGAAGGCGGTGGCGGTCACCGGCGCCGCAGCATGGATCGTCCGCTGCTTGATAAAGGTCCGCTCAAGCTGCAGGACCACGGCAACCCGGTGCGCTATCGCAACATTTGGATGCGTCCGCTGCCGCCGCGTGCCGTCAATGGCGGAGACATGGGGGTGATGTCACCCGAGTCCGCCACCGTCAAGAAGATGGAGATTGCCAAAACGCTCCGCGCCGATGCCGCCAAACTGCAAGGCCTGCCCCAACTCCGCCGCTCCATGGAGTCGCTCTGTTATGAGCAGGACCCCGCCACCCTGAGCCTGGTCCAAGCCGGCATCACTGCATGGATCAGCGCGGTCCAGAAGACGCCCGCCGGCGAAATGGAGGCCAAAAAAGGCGAAATCCTCCAGATGCGCGATGCCGTTAGATATCTCATGAATTTCAAGTTCCTCCCCGCCGAATTCACGGCACTGCCGGAAATCGAAAAAATCATCCAACTCAACGGTTGGAAAAAGTAGTCACGCAATCCCCCTGAACGGGGAGCGGTTAGAGGCAGGGCTGCCATCTTCTTCAATTCCAACATCATAAATCCCTCTTGTCCTGTTGCAATTTATGGCCGCATCATGCCGGGTGCTTTGTTAGCACGGGTGCGCGCCGTTTCATTTCACCCGATTCATGACCCTGATGGCTCCACTCACTCCGAAAGAACGCATGCGCCGCGCGTTGTGGCGGCAACCCGTGGACCGCCTGCCGGTGCAGACCAACTACACCGGCACGATGGCGGCCCATCTCGCCGGGCATCTCCACTGCACGCCCGCCGAGCTTCCCGCCCGGTTCGACAACCATCTGTTGCGCGTCGATATCGACCACACGCCGCGCCTGAGCGACGACGGAGCGGTGAGTTTCGACTGGTGGGGGGCGGGGTGGGGGACGGCAACGGAAGGCTATTGGCACGCGTCCGCGCCACTGGCAGAGAACACCGACCTCGCGGCCTATCCGTGGCCGGACCCGGCGGTGCCTTCGTTGTTAGACAAGGCGGCCGCAACGATCGCCGCTGATGACGGGCGGCATTTCGTGGCACCCAATTTCGGCTTTGCGTTGTTCGAACGGGCGTGGTCGCTGCGCGGATTCGATGAGTTCCTGATGGACATGGTGTGCGAACCCGAGTGGTCCGTTGATTTGTTAGACAGGATTGCCGCCATCCAAATCGCGCTGGCCAGGCGTTTCGTCGCGCTCGGGGTGGATGGCGGTTATTTCGGCGATGATTACGGCGCGCAGAAAAGCACCTTGTTCTCGCCCGCGCTGTGGCGGGACATGATCAAACCCCGGCTTGCACGGATGTTCGCGGTGTTCCGTGAGGCCGGCCTGCCGGTCATCCTGCATTCCGACGGCGATATCTGGCCGATCCTGCCCGATCTGGTGGAGATTGGCCTAACATGCTTGAACCCGGTGCAGCCCGAGGTGTTGGATCACGGACGCTTGTATCGCGAGTTCGGCAAACATCTGAGTTTCTATGGCGGCATCTCCACCCAGGCCGTGTTGCCCAAGGTCACCGCCGCGGAAGTCCGCACGGCCACCGCAGCGTGCATCCGCGACCTCGCGCCCGATGGCACCGGCCTGATCCTCGGCCCGTCGCACCGCATGCAATCGGACATCCCGCCGGAAAATGTCGCCGCCATGCTCGAGGCGTTCCCGAAATCCACCACTACAATCACATGATACCCATACATCAACGCCAGGATACCATCGCACAGGTCTTCCAAAAACGTTTCGGCAGGCTCCCGCAATTCTGGTGCCGCGCGCCGGGACGCGTCGATCTGATGGGCAGCCACACCGACTATAACCTCGGCGCCGTCCTCACCCTGCCGATCGGCCGCGACACGTGGATCGCCGCCCGCGCGAATCACACGCGCACGGTCAACCTGCACTCGCTCAACCTCAATGCGGACGCCTCGTTTTCCCTTGACTCATCTAACAAAAACGCCGGCCAATCGTGGATCGATTATGTCCACGGGGTGGCGGAGGCGTTGCATGAGGAAGGCATGCTGCTGGAAGGCTTCGACGGTGTGATTCACAGCACGGTTCCGTTGTGCAGTGGACTGAGTTCCTCCGCCGCGCTTGAATGTGCGGCGGCGACTGTGTTCGAGACGCTCGGCGGGTGGAATCTGGCACCTTTGCAGAAGGCGTTGTTGTGCCAGCGCGCGGAAAACCGCTATGTCGGCGTCAATTGCGGTATCCTCGACCAATTCACCTCGTGCATGGGACGGGAAGGCTGCGCCCTGATCCTCGATTGCCGCGATCTATCGAGCAAGGCGGTGGCCATCGCCGACGGCATCGGCATCGTGATCTGCGACACCAAGTCGAAACGCGAACTCGCCGGTTCCGAATATGGCGAGCGCCGCACCCAATGCGAGGATGGCGCCCGCATGTTGGGTGCGTCCGCGCTGCGCGAGGTGACACTGCCGCAATTCGAGGCCCGCGCACACGAACTGCCGGCCATCGTCGCCAAACGATGCCGCTTCATCCTCGAGGAACATGCCCGCGTTTACGCGCTCGCCGACGCGCTCACCACAGGCGACCGCGCCGCGATACGCGAGCTAACAGCCGCGTCGTTCGAGGGGGCCGCCAACCTCTATGAAATCGCCGCACCCGCCATGCATGCAATGATGACCGCCATGCTCGCGGCTCGCGGCGTGATCGGCGCCCGCCAGGCCGGCGCGGGCTTCGGTGGTTGCATGGTCGCATTCGTGGAAGAGCCGATGGTCGACGCCTTCAGCGCCGACGTCCGCACCCGCTACGCCTCCGCCACCGGCATCGAACCGGAGATCTATCAAGTCACCGCCGCCGCAGGCGCCGGGATGATATGAGAACTTTGGCGATATGATTGGCGTGACAGGCTGCCGGTTCGCAACAAGAACCGATACACAAAAACGGATAGGCAAAAACGGATAGGCCCATCCCTGGCCAAAAACCATTGTATGCGTGGCGGGATCCAGCATCGGGTACGGTGCGGCCGCGCCACACCACGGGCGGAGATCGGGACGACTTGGAATGGTCGCTGACGAACTTATCACGAACGATGGCATGCTTCTTGTCTCCGAGGTCGAGGCCGATAGTGATAGATGGGAATTTCGGTTTCATAACGATAAGAAGGTATCACAGGGATCAAGTCCCGCCGCCTCCTGCCTTCTCATCTAATCTTGTTCGGCTCGTTATTGGTGGGTCCCGTAAAGCAACACATTTGTAGTTCCATCGACCGTCCGATAAGCAAGGTTAAAGACACGCCCCCCCTCAAGGAGTTCGTCGGCTTCATATTGGATAACGTTCTCCCGCCAACCTCTAGCTTCGAGAAGTCTCCAAAAATCATCAGGGTGTTTGAGGTCATCATGCCTGGCGTAATTCCTTGAATGCAGTAGACGTTCAAGTCCTGCTTGATCGGTGTTGAACTCAATCCATTGGTCTCCATCATCAAATCCTGCGGAGTGCGATTCCCATGAGATTATCTTCAGAACGACTGATTTCCGATTGGTCGTCCGCATCTTCGCCCTCAGCCGCCTTGTTGACTTCAGCCGCCTCAGACTGCACCGCTCGTAACAAATGTTCGTCGCCTCCCTGTAGCCTGGAGCAGGGGATTGTGATCAATCCCACCGCGACAAACAGAACCATGGATCTTCTAACTAGCATATTTACTTCTGGCCGAACGTTTTTGTGATGGCGGCCGCGCGGTTGAGGTGATTTAGCGGGGTTGTTGAGGAGCTTCAGGCGGCTTGCCATCCACTATTTGTTGGCTGTCTTATCGCCGGGTTGATGCGTAGCCTGCTTATCGTATCTCTATCAGATACTCGCCCCCATCGAGGTACTGAAGGGCGTCAGCCAAATGGGCAGAAAGGATCCTCTTCAAGTTCACTTCGGAGGTATTGCCGCATCTGAGCCAGATCACTACTGGAGGTGATCCCAGCCGAACGACCATCTCCGCGAAGTCCTTGTCTTTGGTCAGGAGAATCACTTGCGCCTCTCGTGCCCGACTGAATATCTCAGTGTCTTCGGCATCACGCAACCCAAGATCCCTGATCGGAACCGCATCGTACCCGAGACTCTCACGAATCCATTCGGCGAGCCGCGGTGACAGGTGGGCATCGAGCCAGATCATGCTGCGATTACTGGATGGTCGATGCCCTGTGCTGCGTAGGCAATAGCTGCCACGATGTCTTCTCGTTCCAAATCCGGCATTTCGTCCAGAATCTGCTCGAAATTCAATCCGGCTGCCAATAGGTCCAACACGTCAGTCACGCGGATTCTCATGCCGCGGATGCACGGTCGACCTCCACACTGCCGAAGATTTGTCGTAATTCGTTGATTATCAGCGTTCACAGTTCTATTCTACACCAGCATTCACGGTACGCAATCTTATTTTCAGCCAACGTTTGATGTGATGCCACCGCGTCAATGGGTGGCGTTGGTGGGTGGTTGAGGGGCAAATGGAAGGTTGGCATCCATGATTTGTTTGCTGTTGTTTCAGTGTTGCGCGAGGAGTTGCCATCGATGGGTCGTGACCGGAATGAGGAACCATCCGTTGTCGCTTGTCCGACCATCAAGTGTGACAACGGCCCCGAACCCCGGATCTGCTTGAATCCATCGGCCGTCACCGGCGTATGCGAGTACGTGGACACCACTGGTCGTAACTGCAAGATCACCTGGGGCCAGATCCCTGTAATCCATCTCATGAATGGTACCGGTGATCCCTACCGGGCTCGTGTACTCGCGGTACCCTTCGCCCAACGCCTTCGCACTGGCATCAAACCACCACTGCTCCAAATAGCCGCGAAATGCGCGCCCGTTGAAGTGCCGAACTCCGTATGACAAAAGGGCATTGCGGAGTGCTCGACGGGGTAGTCCAGAGCAATCGATTCCTCTGGAGTTCTCTCCTCCCCAAAAATATTTCGTGCCTTCGAATTCAGCCATACGTCGCACATAGTCCTGTCTAAGTTCATTCGCATCGATCTTGCCGCCGGGAAGGATGAATGGAATAGTCGCCAGCAGTGGTAGAATCAGCGCTGCCACCCTCATGGGTTTGCGCTTCCATGTGAGAGTCGTGTATCCAATCCAAACTCCAACTATACACACCAGAAATGCGAGCTTCAGAATCATACTGTTCACCGGATTGAGCGGGATCACAAAAATTCCTGCCACGGCACCAAGTGTGCAAATCAGTATGAGGCGTCTTGACATATTATTTTTTCAGCTAACAGTGTTTATTCGTAGCCCCTCCGGAAGTGATATCCGGGAGGGTTGACGACGGAAGGATGTGCGTAAGGCGTTGATTTGACAAGGATTCCTTTTCGGCGGGTGCGTATATCCGGTCGGGAAGGGCCGGGGATTTCAGGGCGGCGGATCTAGCGGATATCACGTCGGGGGTCAGGGGCACGGGGCAGTTCAGGAGGGGCGCATGGGCGCGGAACGTCGTTGAAGAAAGACACGGGCAGAAATGCCCGTGCTCCGTTCTTCTTCCTCTTCAATCCTCAATCCTCAATCCACAATCCACAATCCACAATCCACAATCCACAATCCACAATCCACAATCCACAATCTCTTCCTCTTCATTTCAGCTTTCAGTTTTTCCCTGGCCTTCCCTTGGTGTTCAGTGCGGGTTGGTTTTTCAAGGTCGCGGAGCGACCCTGGAGGGTAGCAGCCGTGGGTTTCAACTCACGGTACCAAGGGTGATAGCCATTCGCTTCCGCAGTGTCCTTTCAGGCCGCAAGGCCAGTCACGGCGCGGCGCGGCCGCCACGCCCTACCATTTCAGGGAATCCGGCTTGCTCGACACTACGGCGTTTCCGAGGTCAAACGCTGAGTTGTGTCATTCTTGCGGAAGGTAGAGCAGGATGGCGCTGCCGCCATATTCGCGCCGGTTGGCAAGGGTGAAGCCGGCGGCGGCGGGCGATGGCTGGCGGGCGGAGATCTCGGCGATGAACCAGCCGCCGGGGGTCAGGCGCGGAACTAACAGCCCGCTTTGGAGCAGGTCGCCGAGGTGGTCCTTGTCACCGTGGTGGTGCCAGTAGGGAGGATCTGCGAAGATCAGGTCGTAGGTGGCGGCGTCACGTTTGAGGAAGGCTGCGACATCGGCTTTGACGACGCGCCCGCCATCGAGTCCTGCCTTGGCGAGGTTGTCGCTGATGACCGAGCAGGCCTGACGCTGATCATCGACGAAGACGCAGGAGGTGGCGCCGCGGCTGAGTGCTTCCAGGCCGATGGCCCCGGAACCGGCGAAGAGGTCGAGGACGCGGGTGTTGGAAACGCACGCGCCGAGGATCGAGAAGATAGCCTGGCGGACGAAGTCGCTGGTGGGACGCGTGACAGCCGCAGGCACCTTGATAGCGATGCGTCCGGCGGATCCGGCGATGATTCTCATGGGGTGCTTGCAACACAATCCGGACTCTCCGATGACAGCCCCGGCGATTTCCGCGCCTGGGGACTGGGGGCGTCATGGATTGCTTTTTCGGGGCGGTTTGGCAGCCTTGTTAGATTCTGTTTTCGCGGGAGTGGCCTTGGGGGAGACGGCCTTGGGGGGGGCCGCCTTGGTGGGTTCCGCTTTTGGGGGAGTGGCCTTGATCTGTCCCGCCTTGCCGAGGGCGAAACGGACTACCAGGCTTTTGTCGACCAAGCGGGTGCCTTCGGTGGAGAGAACCTGGAGGCGATAGACGATGATGCCGAATTTATTGTCGGCGTAACGTCCGATGGCTAAATGTTCCTTGGTTTTGTCGAGTTCGGTTTCTTCCTCGAATTTCCATTGCGGCCCGCTCCATTCTCCGAGGATGCTGGACGGATCGGGAATGATATCTTCGATGCGTTTCAGAGTTCCGTTAGGTGAGTTGAACGTATCGTTACCGGCATTGTAGCGGAGAGTGGAGATCGTGCTGGCATTGCCGGTGGCAGTGATTGACCAGATGTCGCCGACGCTTTGGCGGAGCAGGAGCATGACGTTATCCTTCGCCTTGAACTCGCGTTTGGCCCACAGCGCGAGGTATTCGGCGTATTCCTCCTTGGTGAGGCCGAGGCGTTCGTCGTAGGGCAGGGGCACGCCGGGAGGGGCCTTGCTGGAGAACTCGCGGAACCATTTGATATCCTTGCGGGCGGCGGCCTCGACTTTGGCGGTTAATTTGTCGATTTCCGGAGGGGGCATGACCAAGCCGATTTGTCCTTTCACGGGGATGTCTGGTTCGAAAAGACCCGCAAAGACCTTGGGCAACTCGGCTGCGGACAAGCTGGCAAGGAAGGAAATGGCGATGAGCGGCGCGTGGAATTTCATAGACCCGGGCGAAGGATGTCCGGTCGCGCGAAAAACTCAAGCGGCGATTCGCACAGTTTTGTTCTTACGGTTCACCGCCGGGAAATATTTCCGCGATGGAAGATTCGTATTGTTCATCCATCCAGCGTTCGAGCGCGGCGCGCAGCGGGGCGAGCACTTCGGGCCGGGATGCGGCGAGATCGTTTTCGCCATGCGGATCGGTGGCGGTGTTGAAGAGGCCGAAATGGCGGGTTCCGGCGCTGGTGGGAGTGCAGACGAGTTTCCAGTTGCGGGTTCTGAGGCAGCGTTGTTTGGCTTGGATGAGGGGCTCGTGGTATTCGGGTTTGAGGACGAACTGATAGTTATAGTCCGGGTCGATCCATGTGCAGCGGTCCATCGGCGGGAGTTTGAGACGATCCACTCCGGCCACCGTGAACTGGATGAAGGGAAAGCCGGTTTCACCATAGAACGGGCGGTTTGCCGGCGTCTCGGTGCCGCGCATCCACCCGGCAAAACTCCGGCCCTGCCAGGTGGCGGATTTCCCCACGCCTGTCAGGTCCGCGAGGGTGGGGATCACATCGATCATGCGCACGGTTTCGGCAATGAGCGCGGGAGCCTGGCCCGGGACATGGACGATCATGGGCACATGGTTGGCCTGGCCGCCGCCATTGAAAGTGAGTCCGTGGCCGAGGGTGACTCCGGGTTCGTAGAGATCATCGCCATGGTCGGAGGTGATGATGACGATGGTATTGTCCGCAAGGCCGTTGCGTTCGATGGCGGCAAGGATTTTTCCGACGCAATCGTCGAATTGGCGCGTGCATCCGTCATACAGTGCGCGGATCTGGTCAATTTCCTTGGGTTGCAGGGCCTTCCATTTCGATTCAAGGTCGGTGCCGCCGATGAAGGCATCGATGTCGAAGTCCACGCCACTGCGGTTGCGGCCCTGATAGGCGGGATCCGCGAACATGCTCAGATAGGGCTCCGGACTACGGTAGGGCAGATGGTTGCAGGAATAAAAAACGTGCCAGAAAAACGGTTGTTGTGAGATGGCGGCGGACGCCAGGTGTTTCTCGACACGCTCGGTGACCACGCTTGGAGTGACGAATTGGGCGAAGGATTGGAGTTGCGGGAAAATCCGATAGCCCAGCGCATTGTCGAAATACAGCGGCACGACGAAGTGCGACAGCACGACGGCCTGGCTCATGTAGATCTTGAAGTTGTCGAAACTCGAAACCGAGACATGTTCGAAGCCGAGCCGGATGACCTCGTAAAAACCGGCGCACCAATCGCCAATGGCCACCGTGTCATAGCCGCGCTCGCGCAGCAGCGCGGCAAACGGCACAATGCGTTGTTTCGTGGCTTCGACGGTGGCGCGGTCCGGATACATTTGGCGGATGCCGTGGCTCTGCGGATACTGCGAGGACATCAGTTGGACGCAGGACTCAATGGTGGAAGCAATGGATGTATAACAGCTGGTGAAGCAGGTGGAGCGTTTGGCCAGGGCATCGATCTGCGGCGAGACGCCAGCCGCGGCGGGGCCGTCCGTGCGCTGCGGCCGGTAGCCGGTGCAACCGAGGCGGTCGCCGCGCAGGGAATCGGATGCGATGATGATGATGTTAGGCGTTGTGGCGTTTGGCAGCGGTTTGTGTGGCGTGCGACCGGGCAAGTGCTGGATGCCCAGCCAGGAAGCAACACCCACGGCGATGCAGGCCGCAGTCACCCATCCCCGGCGACCACGGCGGTGAATGTGCCAGCCTAACGAAAGAGCGAGGAAAGCCACCGGAAGCAAGGTGAACAAGAAGAAAAAACCGGCGGGTTTCACCGCTGCGGGAAGCATGTCCAACGCCTTGAAATACCATTGGCCGAACTCGGCTTCATTGAGGAAATACGGTCGGGTTTGCATCAGACGCAGGATGCCATAACCGTGCAGGATCGCCGTGATCGCGAAACTCCGAAGCCCTGCCGCAAGGGGGTTTTGATACTTCGAACGGCGCGTCCAAAGCGTGACGAGCGGTTGGACCAGCAACGTCGCGGCCACGGCTAACAGCGCGTAGGCCACCAGCATCAACAGGTTTTGACGCACCAGAAATCCGAGGTATTGGTCGCGGGCCAGCGCGCTGAATTTGTTCATCATGCCGCCTGATATCCGGGCGAACAACCACAAGGCGATGCCATATTGGATGGTTAGAAATACGACAACACCCGCGAGCACCGGGCGAAAAGACAGGGTGCAGGCGGCAGGCTTGGTATGGGGTATGGATGGGGTCAAGGACGGGAAGTCATGGAGGGTGAGGCACGGGAATCAAAAGCCGGGATCTGGGGGGACGATGTAGATCCAGCGGGCGCTGAGCAGTGATTCGATCACGACACCGCGCGGGGATCGCACTCCTTCCGGGATAATCAAACGCAGGATCAACGAGGCCTTGCGGCCGTCGTTTTCATCGATCAGGCGGAGCATGGCTTGAGCCTCCTCACTCCCGCTGCGGGCATACCCGAAGAGCGCTTCCTCATTGTCCAAGGCCGTGAGACGAAAACACGTCCAGAGCTTCTCATCCGCAAATTCATGGCTGTAAAAACTGTCCCGCTCCACGTAAACCCGGAAATCCAGCGAGGTTCCAGTGGGTCGTTGTGCGGCAAAATCGTCCCATTTCATGGGTTGGTAACAAACCAAGGTTTCCCAATCGACGCGTGGTTCGCCGGATTCCATGATTTCGAGGATGATGTGGCGCGTCTTGCTGTTCCCCAATGAGACGGATGCCATCCAGAAAGTATCGAGGTTGTGCATGGGCAGCGGGCGCAGCCGATGGATCACATTCAAGCGCTGGAACTCTAACGGTTGCGCCGCGTAATATCGGCGCATCAGCGGGCCGACTCGTTCGGGTTGGCGGACCAGACGCGTGAGAGCTTCGACGGAAGTGGTGTTGAAAAAATCCCGGATGGTTTTATCAATGCGGTCGATGAGTTGGCTGGCCTCGCGTTCGGCCTTTTCTTCAAGGATGAGGGTGGATTCCGTTTCAACGCGGATTCGCTCGGTTTGGTTGCGCGCGGTATGCACTCGCATCAGCGACCACACCAAGGTGCCGGTGATGGCCAGACCGATGAGGAGGAACCACCCCCAAGGAACGGAATGTCGACGGGTGGAGGCTTCACCCCAGTTGTGCTCGAGAAGTTCCGGGGTTGCCACCTCGGTTTCGATGATGGCATCGACTCCCGGCTGGTGGGTGCGCAACTCGCCCTCATCCTTGCTGGGCAGATCGAGACGGTGACTGATATGGGCCTCGTGTGGATGGGGGCCGAGGCGAATGGGCTCGCCCGCTTTTTCTTTCCCCTCGGTTTCCCGGTTTTCAAGACGCACAGGCACCGGCTTGACGGCATCATCGTCAACCGGCTTCAGTTTCACGGGTTTTTTCTCACGTCCCATCACCGACAGAAGAAAAGACGCAAAAGTCCATCGACGCAATGCCAGTTTCACGTTAATTCTCCGTAACACCAAACCATGTCCGACCCACCGCGCATTCTGATCGTCACCGCCGCCTTCGGCGAGGGACACAACAGCGCCGCCCGCAATCTGGGACTGGCGCTCGATATGGAGGGCGCTGCCATCCGGGTAAGCGACCCGTGTCTGCTGGGAGCACCGCGGTTGACGGACCTCTTGTGCCGCGGCTACCGCCTGGCGACGACGTGCTTGCCACGCGTTTGGGCCTGGATTTACCGCGCCTCGGATCGTTGTGATTTCAGTCGCCAAAAAGGCCCCATAATGCGTTTGCCCGAACGGGCGTTGGCATCCCTGATTGCAGAATTCCAACCTGTGGCCATTGTCAGCACCTACCCGCTCTATCCGTATTTCCTCGCCCGGATCTTCGCCGCAACCGGCAGCCACCTCCCGGTGTTCACGGTGGTGACGGATTCGATGGAAATCAATGCCGCCTGGCTTCGCGCGCCGTCGGACTGGTGGTTGGTGACCGACCCGCTCACGCGGGATGCGATGATTCACAAGGGCTTGGCCGCCGGGAAAATCGTTGATACCGGATTCCCGGTGTATGTCGGTTTTGCAACATTGGAACCCGTTCCGGAGGAGGATGCCTGCGATCCATTCCGCGTGCTCTATTTTCCCACGGCCCAACGATCATTGCTCCTGCGGCACGGTCGTGCGCTGTTAGATGCGTCCCCCGCAGTGCATCTAACCATCGTGCTCGGGCGCAATGTCCGCCGCCTGTATGCGGGAGCCCGCGAAATCAAGGATGCCTACCCCGGCCGGGTCCGCCTGCTCGGGTGGACACGCAAGGTGCCGCAGCTTCTCAACAGCCACCACCTCGTGGTCGGCAAGGCCGGCGGAGCCACCGTGCATGAAGCCATCGCCGCCCGATGCCCGATGCTCATCCACCATCTCGTGCCGGGCCAGGAGGAAGGAAACCTCCGGCTGCTCGAAACCATTGGCGGCGGCATGCTGGCCGCGTCACCCGAGGACCTCGCCCTCGAGCTTCGCCATCTTCTCGCCGATCATGCCGCCCGCTGGCGCACCATGAAAAACGCCCTCGCACGCCACGCACGCAACGCCGGTGCCATCACTGCCGCCAGATTCATCCTCGGACAGATTCATGATAGAGGATCGTGAATCGTGAATCATGGATACCTCCCTCGCATCCTCCCTCGCATCCTCCCTCGCATCCTCCCTCGCATCCTCTATCCTCTATCCTCTATCCTCTATCCTCTATCCTCTATCCTCTATCCTCGCATCCTCTATCCTCTATCCTCACCCATGACTTTCCTCTTCGATATCGGTCGTGTGCTGCTGGACTTTGATTTCGAGTCCTCGCTGGCGCGCATGCTCCCGCCCGGCACCCCCGATCCAGTGGCGCGCCTCGGCAGGTTGCTCGAGTGCAAGGACGACTTTGAAACCGGCGCGATCCATCCCGACGACTACATCGTCTGGGCGCTGGGCGTGCTGGGCAGTGATGCGACTCCCGCCGAGTTCCGCGATGCCTGGCAGCGCATTTTCACTCCTAACAAGCCAATGTGGGAATGCGTGCGCAAAATCGCCTCCGGCGGGCACCGCCTGATCCTTTTCTCCAACACCAATGCCATTCATTGTCCGTGGTTGTTCGAGACCTATCCGGAATTCTCACTGTTTGATGAGGCGGTGTTGTCTTTTGAAGCCGGCCACGTCAAGCCCCGGCCGGAAATCTATCAACATGCCATGGATCTCCACAAACTGGTTGCGGATGCCACTTGTTATATCGACGACCTTCCGGAAAACATCGCCACCGGCCGCCAGTTCGGCTTCCACTGCTGGCAATACGACATCAACAACCACCCCGCGTTCGAACAGTGGCTCGCCTCCTTCAACCTCTAACCTCTCAAATTTCAAATTCCAAATTTCATATTTCATATTTCGAATTTCATATTTCCAATTTCAAATTTCCAATTACAAACCCATCCCCCATGTCACCACTCATCATCGCCGGTCGTGAATTCCGCTCCCGCCTGTTCCTTGGCACCGGGAAATTTCCTTCTAACGAAGTCATGCGCGACGCCCTCGCGGCCAGTGGCGCGGAAATCGTCACGGTTGCGCTGCGCCGCGCCGATCTCAGTGGCCGCCACGATCCCTATGCGAACATCCTCGAATTCATCGATCCGGAGAGATACCTGATTCTGCCTAACACCAGCGGCGCGATGAACGCGGATGAGGCGGTGCGCCTCGCCCGGCTTGCCGCAACCGCCGGTTTGCCGATGTGGGTGAAACTCGAAATCCATCCCGATCCCACCTATCTGCTGCCAGATCCGATAGAAACCCTCAAGGCCGCCGAAATCCTCGTCAGGGAAGGATTCGTCGTGCTGCCTTACATCAACGCCGATCCCGTGCTGGCAAAACGCCTGCAGGATGTGGGTGCCGCCACGGTCATGCCGCTGGGCGCTCCCATCGGGTCCAACCGCGGCCTCGCCACGCGCGACCAACTCCGCATCATCATCGAACAGGCCACCGTGCCCGTGGTGATCGACGCCGGTCTCGGTGCGCCCAGTCATGCCGCCGAAGCCATGGAACTCGGTGCCGACGCCGTGCTCGTCAACACCGCCATCGCCATCGCCGTGGATTCCACACGCATGGCCGTCGCCTTCAAGATGGCCGTGCAAGCCGGCCGCGAGGCGTTTGAACTCGGCCTGCCGGAACCCCTCAACCACGCCAGCGCCACCAGCCCGCTAACAGCATTCCTCGGCTGAGGGGTGCGGAGATTCTCAATTGACGGTCGTGCGGGAAGCGGCAAGGATCGCCCGATGACGGGTAAACGTGGCCTCATTCAACAACATGTTGCGCGGATTCTCGCCGGCGAGAGTCCGGAGCATGCGGCCGGGCGGCTGCAACCGGACATGGAGGCTTTGCCGCACGTTTCCGCCGCCGGCACGAAGGTGTCGTTGGAACGCGCCCGCGCGTTGTGGGATAAAATTGGGGGGGATCCTGCGGCGCGCGCGATTCTGCTGGAAAGCATGCCGGACGAGCTGCGGTTCTATCAGGGAAACATTGAAAACGCGATTGGCGTGTTGCGGATGCCGATCGGATTGGCAGGTCCGCTGCGGGTGAACGGCCTCGCGGCCAAGGGTGACTATCCGATTCCGCTGGCCACGACCGAGGCGGCCTTGGTGGCGAGTTATCATCGCGGTTGCCGCTTGCTCACTGCGGTTGGCGGATGTGCGGCGCTGGTGTTATCCGAAAGCGTGAGTCGTGCGCCGGGGTTTGTTTTCCGAACAGCGGCGGAAGGATGCCTGTTCATCGTCTGGGCGGTGGAGCAGTTCGAGGAGTTTCAACGCATCACCGCCACCAGCACGTCGCACGGGCAATTGGTGGATATCGTCTGCACGGTGGAGGGCAACCACGCCTATCTCAATTTCGAGTTCACCACCGGCGACGCCTGCGGCCAAAACATGGTCACCCTGGCAACCCAGATGATATGTGACGATATTGTCAAACGCACCCCGGTCCAGCCGCAGCGCTACTATGTGGAGTCCAACCTCTCCGGCGACAAGAAGGCCAGCGCCCGCTCGTTCACCACGGCACGGGGGAAAAAAGTGACTGCGGAAGCAATGATTCCCGCGGAAATGATCGCCCAACACCTGCTCACCACGCCGCAAGCGATGGCGGACTACTGGCGGATGTCAGCCATCGGCGGGGTGTTCAGCGGAACGCTCGGCATTCACGGCCATTTCGCTAACGGACTTGCCGCGCTTTATCTGGCCACCGGCCAGGACGCCGCCTGTGTGGCGGAATCATCCATCGGGGTGACCCGCTTCGAGGTGACGGAGGATGGCGGGTTGTATGCCTCGGTGACCTTGCCGGGCATCATGGTCGGAACCGTGGGCGGAGGCACCGGTTTGCCCACGCAAAAGGCCTGTTTGGAACTGATGGGGTTGTATGGATCGGGCAAGGCCCGCGCCCTCGCCGAAGTTTGCGCGGGTTTGTTGTTAGCCGGCGAGTTGTCCATTATCGCGGCGCTCAGTGCCGGGCACTTCGCCCGCGCCCACCGCAAGCTGGCACGTGGCCGCAGCGCGGGAACCGCGGAAACCATAACACCATGAAGCGCTGGTGGATCTATCAGAACGAGCGGTTTCCGCTGCACGCCCACGGGCCATTGATCGCCGCTTTCAGTGCCTGTGCGGTGGCGTTTTCCAGTTTGCTGCGTGGTGCGCCGCCGCCCGGCTGGCAGGCATATCTAACAGCGTTCGGGGTTTGCCTGATGATGTTCCTGCAACTGCGCATAGCCGACGAGTTCAAGGACGCCGGCGAGGACGCGCGCTGGCGGCCATATCGCCCGGTGCCGCGCGGATTGGTGAAACTATCCGAATTGCGCGGGTTGTTCTGCATAGCGGCAGGGGTGCAGATATCACTGGTCCTGATATTCGACATCCGGTTGTTGCTGGTGCTGGCGATTGCCTGGTCGTATCTCGCGCTGATGAGCGTCGAGTTCTTCTGCCGGGATTGGTTGAAAGCGCGGCCGGTGATCTATCTGCTCAGCCACATGGGCATCATGCCGCTGGTCGATTTTTTCGGAACGGCCTGCGAATGGTTGCCGCACGGATCATCGGCCCCGTCCGGGCTCGGGTGGTTTCTAACGGCAAGTTTTTGCAACGGCATCGTCATCGAAATCGGCCGTAAGCTGCGCCAACCCGCCGCTGAGGAAGAAGGCGTGGAAACCTACAGCCGGCTGTGGGGGAAATCCGGCGGCGCGGCGGTCTGGTTGGCCGCCATGCTGGCCACCCTTGGTTGTGCGGGCATGGCGGCCATGCGCATTGGTTTCGCGAGACCGGTCGTGACGGGTCTCGGCATTGTCCTTGTCATCGCGGTTGCGATGATGCCCTGTTATATACGCGGCAACCTGCCCGGCAGGCGGATCGAATCACTCACTGGCATGTGGACTCTTGCTCTCTATCTTCTTCTGGGTCTGGTGCCACTCTACCTGCATGGATAATCCGTCATGAGTTTGTTATTTCCCGACTCGCTGGAACCCGCGTCATTTGTCCACCTAGGGGGCAAAGGAGCGGCTTTGGCACGACTTGCGCAACTCGGGTTCGAGGTGCCCGCCTGGTTCGCCGTGCCGTCCGGGACCGGTTGGACTGATAGTGAGTTGAGCGCCGCGCTCGTCCGTCTCGGTGGAGGCTTGTATGCTGTTAGGTCGTCCGGTGCCATGGAAGACGGCGCGGGGCATTCCTTTGCCGGCCAGTTTGAGAGCCACCTCGAAGTGCCTGCGGAGAGGGTCGCCGCAAGCATTGCCGACGTCCGCGCCTCCGCCCGCAGCGAGGCCATCCTCAGTTACTGCCGCGAGCGGGGCCTGCCTGCTCCCGGCGTTCCGGCGGTGCTCGTCCAGCGGATGATCGTGGCGCGTTGTGCCGGGGTGGCCTTCAGCGCCGATCCGGTTTCCGGCAGGCGCGGGGTGGTGGTGGTTGCCGCGGTCGCTGGCACCGGCGAAAAGTTGGTTTCCGGTGATTGTGATGGTGAAACGTGGCGGATTTCCCGCACCGGGGAAATCATGGATCGACCTGCTGGCGTGATCCTCGACGCAGCCGGCGCCACGGCTGTGGCCGCACTCGCGCGTCGTTGCGAATCCGCCTGTGGACGACCGCAGGACATCGAGTGGGCGATCGATGGCGGGGGCAAGTTATGGCTGCTGCAATCCCGGCCTATCACCACGCTCGGTTTCACGCCCGATCCTGATGACACATTGCGTGTTTGGGATAACAGCAACATCGCCGAGAGTTATGGCGGAGTGACCACGCCGCTGACATTTTCCTTCGCCCGCCGGATCTATGATTCCGTGTACCGCGGGTTCTGCGCCCTGATGGCGGTGCCGCGCGGCCGGATCAAGCGATCCGCAGATGTGTTTCCGCAAATGCTCGGGCTGATCCGCGGACGGGTCTATTACAATCTGCCGAATTGGTACCGGGTGCTTGCATTGCTTCCAGGGTTCCAACTCAACCGCGGATTCATGGAACAGATGATGGGTGTTAGGGAGCCGCTGCCGGATGAAATTGTCAGTAGCATCATCGCGGAAAACCGCAGCAACCGGTTGGCGGATGCTCTGGCGCTGGTCCGCACCGGAATCGGTTTGGTGAGGCAGCACATCGGCCTGCGCCGACAGATCACCCGCTTCCAAATCCGCCTCGATCTGGCACTTGCCGCGCCGCCAGTGCCGCTGGATCGCCTGCGCGGTGAGGAACTCGTCGGCCATTACCGCGACCTTGAACGCAAACTGCTCAACAAGTGGGACGCGCCGCTGGTGAATGATTTTTTCGCGATGATCTTCTACGGCCTGCTGCGCAGCATATGTGTCAAGTGGGCGGGCGATGCGAGCGGCACGCTGCAAAACGAGCTGCTGCTCGATTGCGGGGAAATCATCAGCGCGGAACCGCCACGACGTATCCTCCATATGGCCCGCCTCGCCGCGCCCCATGACGGGCTAGGCGCGCTTCTAGCGGATCCCTCGCTCCCCCCGCGCCGCAAACTCGACGCCATCACCCGCGTGCCGGAACTCGCCGCCGAATTCGAGCGCTACCTGATAGATTTCGGCGACCGCTGCCTTGAGGAATTGAAACTGGAAAGTCCGACCGTGCGGGATGATCCTGCGAGTTTGCTGATAGCCATCGGATCGATGGCGCTGCGCGGCGAGCCTAACACCCCGTCACTGCCTGCGGCGAGGCCGGTTCCCCGCATCGGCAATCCGGTCAAACGCGTGCTTTTCCGTTTTGTGCTGCGCCATGCCCGCGAGCGCGTTTGTTCCCGTGAAAACCTCCGCTTCGAACGCACCCGGGTATTCGGTCGCGTGCGCGCGGTGCTGCGTGAACTCGGGCGGCGCCTTCACGCCGACGGCTTGCTGGAATCCGCGGACGATGTGTTCTATCTGGAACTCGGGGAGATTCTCGCCGTCTGGGAGTCCACCGGCACCACCGCCGGTCTCGCCGCCCTGGTGCGGCATCGGCGGGCGGAGTTCGCCGATTACGCGGCCACGGATGCTCCGCCGGACCGCTTCAGCACACGCGGGCCGGTTGCGCGCTACGGGCAATTCCAACATGAACCCATAACTCCTCCGGCAGCCGACAGCGGCGCTCTAACGGGTGTCGGCGCTTGTCCCGGCCGCATCACCGGCCGGGTGCGGGTGGTCCTCGATCCGCGGGGCGCGCGCATCGAACCCGGCGAAATCCTGGTGGCCCGCCAAACGGACCCCGGCTGGGTTGTTCTCTTCCCGGCCGCCGCCGGCTTGTTAGTAGAACGCGGCAGCCTGCTCTCGCATTCCGCCATCGTCTCGCGCGAACTGCGCCTGCCGTGCATCGTCTCGCTGCCGGGCATCACCCGCCTGCTGAAAACCGGCGACCTCGTCGAAATGGACGGCGCTTCAGGTGTGGTGCGGATTCTGGAATCATGAGCCGGATTGCCGCAGACTTATCAGCTCATTTTCCTGAGCGAAGCGGGTTTTTCCAACGCAGACCGGGGAAGCGGCTGAAATCGGCATCGCCGCTATGGAGTTCTGCCTGATGCTCTATTGCCATGGCTGCCAACTGGGCATCTGTTGTGAGATTGTGGGCATAGATCAGCAGATTGATGTCCGGAATGATCATGAGCGGGCGTGCTTTCGGCTGAATTCGGCGGCTTCCAATTCATCCGCAAGTTGGTTCAGCTTCCCGGGATCAATGCCCGGACGCAAGGCCGCAGAATGGGGAATCACCCGGAATAAGACCGATGGCGCCTCCTTTTCAAGACCCAAACCGCGGCGCAGGGCGGCATTCACAATGTGTTTGAACGACTTTTTGCCCAGAGTCGCTTCCGATCGCAGGCGATCCGCAACGTCCGGTTCCAATGTCAGGGTGGTTCTCATGGATGGGAATCAAGCATCAGAGTTGGCTGATGTCAAGGCATCAATGTGACCGGATCGCATTCTCTCCTTCGCCTACTCCATGAAAGCCGGATGTATTATCGTCACGGAGAGGCACGTATGCCATCAGGTCAGTCATGAGTACTACCGAAATCCAGCACCGCGCCGATTTCTCGGCGATCCGATACGCCCAGTGCTGGGAGGATTCACGTGTGCTGGTCGCGGCATTGAAACCACAGGGCAGGCATTGCCTGAGCATCGGCTCGGCGGGCGATAACAGCTTTGCCCTGCTCGCCGCCGGGGCGGCCTCGGTGACCGCCGTGGAAATGAATGCCGCGCAAATCGCCTGCATCGAATTGCGCCGCGCGGCGTATGCGACGCTCGATCACGCGGAGTTTTTGGAGTTGTTAGGGTCGCGGCCCTCGTCGCGGCGGCCCCTGATCTATCAGGCGTGCCGTCATTTGCTGTCGCTTGAGGTCCGGGAATTCTGGGATTCAAAGCATGGTGCGGTGGCCCGGGGGATCGGTTCGGCGGGGAAGTTCGAGCATTACTTCGCGCTGTTCCGCAAATGGGTGTTGCCGCTCGCCCACTCGCGGCAGCGCGTGCTCGATCTGTTAGAGCGGTGCCCGCCTGCGGAAAGGGAACAGTTCTACCATGAGATCTGGAACAACTGGCGCTGGCGGTGGATTTTCCAGATCTTTTTTTCCCGTGCGGTGATGGGTGGCTTGGGCCGCGATCCCGCGTTTTTCCGCTATGTAGAGGGTTCGGTGGCCGCACGCATCCTGCAGCGCACACGCCATGCCCTGGTCATCCTGGATCCGTCGCAAAATCCCTATCTCCATTGGATACTCACCGGAACCCATGGTGCGGTTTTGCCGGAAGCCTTGGAAGAACGGAATTTCGAGGTGATCCGCAAGGCGCTGTCGGATGGACGGTTTGAAATCGTTCAAG
This sequence comes from Akkermansiaceae bacterium, assembly GCA_903888515.1. Taxonomy (GTDB): domain Bacteria; phylum Verrucomicrobiota; class Verrucomicrobiia; order Verrucomicrobiales; family Akkermansiaceae; genus Luteolibacter. The sequence continues at coordinate 22,236 of CAISTY010000105.1, forward strand.
CGCCGCTTGAAGGAATGCTCGCGGAGCATCCGGAGCGGTGCTTTGATGCCTTCAATCTCAGTGATATCTTCGAATACATGAGTGAGGCCAATACTGCGGATCTGTTGGAAATCATAGCCAGTGCCGCGCATCCGGGCGCGCGCCTTGCCTATTGGAACATGCTCGCCCCGCGCTCGCGGCCGGAAGTACTGGCTGACCGCTTGCGGCCTTGCGCCGCCGAGGCGGAGCAGCTATTGGCGGAGGACCGGGCGTTTTTCTACAGCCGCTTCGTGGTGGAGGAGGTGCTTGCGTGACGACCTCGGAATGGCTGGCGGTGATGGGCGTGCTGGCGGGATTGTTGCTAGGCTTGTCGTTGCTCCATGCGCTGGCGGTGCGATCCGGGGTCGCGCCGGAGGTGGCCCGCAAGTCAGTGCATGTGGCGATGGGTGCCGTCTGTGTGATCTTTCCGTGGATCTTTGATCGTCCCTTGCCGGTTTGGGTTCTGGCCGCATGCGTGACGGTTCTGTTTGGGATGCTGCGGGTCATCCCGTCGTTGCGGCGTGGCATCGGCTCGGTGCTGCATGGAATCAAGCGGCTTTCCTATGGCGAAATGTTGTTTGCGCCTGCGGTTGCGGTGGTGTTTCACGGTGCGCGCGGGGATGCTATGTTATATGTGATTCCGATAGGTATTCTGACGGTTGCCGATACCGCCAGTGCGCTGGCCGGAACCCGCTGGGGCAAACGACATTACCGTTGTGGCGAAGGGTTCAAAACCGTTGAAGGCTCCGCCATCTTTCTCACAACCGCATTCCTGTGCGTGTTCGTGCCGCTGGTCTGCAGCGGCAGAGTCGATGTCGTCCACGCGTTGTGGATCGGTCTGATTCTCGCGACCCTGGCGATGATGGCGGAAGGCATATCGGACCGCGGCTTCGATAATCTGGTGATTCCGCTCGGATGTTTTTTCGTGCTGAACCGATTGCTGCCCCTCGATACGCCCGCACTCGCATGGCGGATCATCGTGATCGTCTTGCTGCTGGCACTGATGGTTCCGGGTACCCGTTGGTCCACACTCAATGGCAGCGCCTTGCTGGGTGGCGTGCTGTTAGGGTATGGCTGCGCGGTTCTCGCCGACTGGCGCTTCGCGCTGCCACCGGTGGCGGTCTTTGTGTGCCATGTCGTTACCGCGCGCAGGTACAAGCTCACCAAGGTGTTCGATCATCGGTCCGATGTCATGTGGGCCCACGCGCTGGGCTGCCTGCCATGGGTGGTTCTAGCGAGCGGTGGCATCCTCCCCAAACTCACCTGTCTGGCCGGGGTTTCCTTTGCGATGGCCACCCAATTGGCGATGTTGGACATGACGACGCTCTCGTGGCTCGGGCGCTTTTCGCCGCAGCCGTTGCGCTCGACACTCAAGGGATGGCTCATCGCCGGTCTGCCGGGACTCGTCTGGTTCTGGCCGGATTACGGGCGTTTGTGGCTATCATTGGGCATGGCGCTGATTGCCAGTTTGCTGGCCACTTCGCTGTTGCATCGGATTCGTCCGCGTTATCGTGGCCATGCCACCAAGCTGTGGATGATCGCAGGATTTCTTGCCCTTGCCGCTTCTCTATCCGCATTGCTCATCCACCCATGAAACCGCCTGCATTTCATTGCCAGGAAGGCTCCGCCTGTCCGGAATTGCGCATGGTGGGGGACTTGCCGACACCGGATTCCATGGCCCCGCCGGCGGAGTATCCCGATGCCCGCGTTTTTCTAACAAACACCGCCGGGTTGGTGATCGCGCATGCCGCGCTGTGGTGGAAGGAAACACCGCTTCTGGGAGATGAGCACATCGGCGCGATCGGCGGATTTGCGGCTTGTGATGCGCGCAGCGCACGCCGCCTGCTGGACGGGGCGGCCAGACACCTGCGGGCTGCCGGTTGCCGGATCGCGGTGGGGCCGATGAACGGCAATACCTGGCGACGCCACCGGTTCGTGGTGGAAAGCGACGGTCGCGGGCCATTTATGTTAGAACCGCGGAATCCCCCGGAATATCCCTGTTGGTGGCGGCAGGCGGGTTTCACGGAACTTTCGCGTTATTCGTCATCCAGCATCCGGTTCGACGGCAACCCGACCGTGGCACACGGGCTGAGAGAACGCCTCGTCCGCTCGGGGCTTGTGATTCGGGAGATGGATCCGTGCCGGTATGACGACGAACTGCGTGCGATTCACGCGATCAGCTTGCAAAGTTTCGTTGCCAATTTTCTCTACACGTCGTTAGAGGAAGAGGCGTTTCTGGATGCATACCGGATGGTGCGTGACCGTGTGGACCCATGTTTTGTCAGGATCGCCGAGCGTGCCGGCACTGCCTGTGGTTTCGTCTTCGCGATTCGTGATCTGGAGGCGGAGTCAAGGGGGGGGGTACCGGCGCTGATTGTGAAAACGCTGGCGGTGGATCCAAGTTCGCGGTGTGCGGGGCTTGGCAGTCTGCTGGTCGATGAGGTTCACCGCATCGGCTGGGAAACGGGCTACACCGAAGCGATCCACGCACTCCAGCATGAGACCAATACCTCGCTGAAAATCACCGGCCGTCATCAGGGCGGGATTTTCAGGAGATACGCGCTTTTCTCGAAACCCTTATGAACCTGGTGAACATGTTAGCCGAGCGGGCGCGCCAACACCCGGCGCGGCCGGCACTGGTCGATACGCGGCAGGGCCGCGACCGCGTGGTATCGTTCGGCGAGTTGATGCGGAGGGTGGCGGCGGGTGCGCATACACTGCAACAGATGGGGCTGCGGCGCGGGCAGGTCATCCTCGTGTTCCAGCCGGTTTCGATCGAGTTGTATGAGTTGATACTATCAGCATTCCACGCCGGTCTCCGGGTCATGCTGGCGGATCCCTCGGCGGGCCGTGTTTTCCTCGCGCTGTGCTGCCGGCGGTTGATGCCCGACGCATATTTCGGAGGGTGGAAAGCGCAGTGTCTGAGACTCACTGTTCCCGGGTTGTGGCGCATCGGGATGACCATCGGTCCGGGTCGATGGTTTCCCGGGGTGCGGGCATGGCGGACGGATGCGGGATCCGCGCCGATCACCGGCGTGCCGGATGACGAACCCGCCCTGGTCACTTTCACCAGTGGCAGCACCGGCGAGCCCAAGGCTGCGGTGCGTACCCATGGATTTCTGTTAGCCCAGCACCGGACCTTGGCCCGCGCGCTGGATTTCCAGGATGGCGAGGTGGATCTCGTGACCCTGCCTGTGTTCGTGCTGGCCAATCTCGCATCCGGCCTGACCAGTGTGCTGGCGGCCACCGATCTGGCACATCCGGGATCGCCGGATGCCGCCGCCATCCGCAGCCAGTGCGATCGCCACGGGGTGACCCGCTGCACTGCGTCGCCCGCGTTTTTCGAGGGACTCCTTGAAGCGCCGGGCGGGATGCCGCCATTGCGAAAAGTTTTTACCGGTGGCGCGCCGGTCTATCCGGATTTGTTAAGACGGCTGCGGCAGGTCCTGCCTAACACCACTGTCCAGTCGGTTTACGGATCGACCGAGGCCGAGCCGATCGCCCACTGCTCCGCACATGAGGGGAATTCCGAGTCCGATGCCATCACCCGGCGCGGGGGGGGGCTCTGTGCCGGCCTGCCGGTGCCTGAAATCCAACTCAAGGTCATCGCCGGGCGGTGGGGAGATCCGTTAGGACCCTTGACCCGTGAGGATTTTTCAAAGCTGGAGGTTCCAACCGGTCAGGCTGGCGAGATTGTGGTGACGGGGGAGCACGTGTTGCAAGGTTATCTGGATGGCCTCGGCGACAGCGAGAGCAAGATCCGCGTCGAGGGCGATATCTGGCACCGCACCGGCGACGCCGGATGGCTGGACCACTCCGGCCAGCTTTGGTTGTTAGGCCGCGGCGCGGAAAGACTGCCGACGTTCGCCGCTGGCACCGGTCTGCCAACCGACTCCTTGAGTTATCCATTCGCAGTCGAGTGTGCCATGCGCGAGGCGTTCCCGCAGATCCGCATGGCCGCCATTTCCTGGCAGGGCCGCCGCCTGCTGGTGGTCGGCAAACCAGGCCATCCGCAGGAGACCGCCGCGATCCGAGCCAAGGCGGAGGCATTCGGCATCGCGGAGATCCGCCACCTCGATCACCTGCCGCTGGATCGCAGGCACCAGGCGAAAATCGATTATCCCGCGTTGCGCAGGGCACTCGAGGTGAGATGAGTGGTGGCGGAATTTCCCGCTCGAAAAAATCCTCGGGGTCTGCCAGCGTGCGGCATGGATTTGTTTTCCCAAGCGAAGCCCGTCGCACCGATTTCCAGACATCCCCGGACATCCGGATGATTGTGCCAACTGCCCGGTTAGCGAGTTGTCAGAAAGCACGAATCAGGGCACGAATGGGTTGATGATTACGATTCCACAGCCATCGAAGTCGGCGGTGTTGCGGGTGGCGAGCGAGGTGCGGTGGAGCAACGCGGTGGCAGCGATGAGCATGTCCGAGGAATGGCGGGTGATGCCTTGGGCGGAGAGCCTTCCCCGCAAGATGCCGGCGCTGCGGGCAATCATCGGAGTGACCGGCAGAAGTTCGCACTGGCTTGTTAGGAAGTCGTCAAGCCACTGGAGTTTCATGCGCAGCGCCTTGCGGGTAAGGCCAAAGAGCAACTCTTCAAGAGTGATGACGCTGATGAGGAAACCGGCCTGAGAGGCAGCCCAATTCGCAACCGCCACATGGGGTTGGCGGCGCATGAGTTCGCTGACGATGTTGGTGTCGATGAGTGGGAACATGCATCAAATGCCCTCGGCTATGGGATCAAGCGCGGAGGGTCGGTTGCTGCGCACGGGTGCTTCGAACTCCTCGTCCTCGACAAGGAGCAAGGGGTGGAGGCGATGCAGGGTTTCAACGACAGTTTCCTTGCGGTTGATGGCGGTGCTTCCGGGAGCTTGGACGATGGCGAGGGTCTCGCCACGCAGCGTGATGGCAAGAGGCTCCCCGGTGTCACGGATTTCCCTGAGCAGCCCGAGGCATTGCGCTTTGAATTTGGATACCAGCAGAGTCTTCATAAGTAAGAAATAATATGGTCAAGACAAGTGGTCAAGTCGGATTTTTTGCGGGCCGGGCGGCGTGCACAGGTGAGGTGTGGTGCAAGAGGCGGACAGCACCCTGTGAAGAACGGGTTGGAAAACCCGTTCCCTGGAGTTTGGCCCCGATTTTTTTAACGGGTTGGAAAACCCGTTCACCGATGATCACTCTGTCGAATTTCCCGCTCGAAAAATCCTCGGGGCCTGCCAGCGTGCGGCATGGATTTGTTTTCCCAAGCGAAGCCCGTGGCGGACAAGGCGTTATCGGTGACACAACTTTTGCGGCGGATGAAAAACCTGCTGGAGTCGCAGGTGGGCGAGGTGTGGGTGGAAGGCGAGGTTTCCAACCTGAAGAAACAGGGCAGCGGGCACTGGTATTTTTCGCTCAAGGACGAGGGGGCGCAAATCCAGTGTGCGATGTTCGGGGCGCGCAAGCGTCCGGGTGCGGACGCGCTGCAGGACGGAGCGAAGGTGCGCGTGTTCGCGGAGGCCAGCGTGTATGAGGCGCGCGGACAGTTGCAGATCATCGTGCAAAAGGCCGAGCGCGCGGGGACCGGTGACTTGCAGGCGCGCTTCGAGGCGTTGAAACGCAAATTGCAGGCCGAAGGGTTGTTCGACGCTGACCGCAAGCAGCCGATTCCCGGGTTTCCCACCGTGATTGGCATCATCACCTCCGCATCTGGGGCGGCCTTGCAGGACATCCTCAATGTTCTAACGCGCCGCGCACCGTGGGTCCAGCCGGTGCTTTTGCCGGTGCGCGTGCAGGGTAGGGGAGCAGAGTTGGAAATCGCCCAAGCCATCGGAAAACTGGGCCGTCCCGAGGCGTTCGGCTATCCGCGGTGCGACGTGCTCATCGTCGGTCGCGGCGGCGGTTCGATCGAGGACTTGTGGAATTTCAACGAGGAGGTCGTCGCCCGCGCGATCGCCGCCTGCCCCATCCCTATCATCTCTGCGGTCGGCCATGAGATTGATTTCACCATCGCCGATTTCGTTGCGGACCTGCGGGCACCTACTCCCAGCGCGGCTGCGGAACTCGCCGTGGCCGATGGCGCGGAGTTGTTAGCCAGGCTGGCGCAATGGCGCCGCCGTCTCGAGCGCCTGACCCGCGAGCGACTGATGCGGGCGCGCCTGGCCATGGATGCGCTCAAACGCGGCGTGCTGCAACGCGACGGCGCGAAATTGTTGCGGGAACCGATGATGCGGCTCGACACCGTACGCGACAGGCTCACCCAAACGCTGCGGACGGTGATGGACGCCTCGGCCGTTAGATTGAACGAGGCGCGGGCCGGGCACCGCGCGCAACATCCGGCGCGGGTGCTGGAACGACGCATGGAAGCCCTTTCCAACCTGCGGCGGCGGCTGGACCGGGCCGCCACCGACCGCATTGCCCTGCACCACGAACGCCTCCGCCACCTGTACGGCTTGGTGCGCGCGCTCGGCCCGGAGTCCGCCTTCCAGCGCGGGTTTTCCATCACGCTGGACAGGGACGGCAAGGCGCTGCGATCGTCCATCGGCATCCAACCCGGTGACCTCCTGCGGACCAAATTCATCGATGGCACCACCACCAGCCGGGTGGTGGACGGGTGAACCTTGAAAGTGCCAACATGCTGTAGTTAGGTCAAGTTTTCTGCCTGGTTTGCCTTCGGCCATGCTAGTTTGGGCTTCGCCAGATTTTCCGGGTTCGCTAGAGTCCTTGAAACCGCGAATGTGTTGTCGTTAGGTCAAATTCTTCGTCTTGGGTCTTGCGTCTTGGGTCTTGTTGTCTTGGGTCTGAGGCGCAGCCTCGTTAGGATTAATGTTCCAACTCTGTCGGTTCACCCGCTCGATTCTGTCGGGGACGGGAGCCGCAGCGCCCGGCGCCAGAGCAGGACCACGAGCCACGCGAGCAGCATTGTCGTCAGCGTGTGGCTAAGGAAATGCGCGCCCTTGAGCATCTGATACAAACCCATCCACCAGCCGAGCCCCATGGCGAGGGCGATGGTCCCGTGGCGCCAGCGGCGCGAGGCGCGCACGGCGAGCAGGCCCAGCAGCGCGAAACCGCCGCTGGCGTGCCCGGCGGGAAAACAATCGCCCTTCCGTTCCGGCCGGTCGTCCGCGGGAAACGGTTCGCAGAGCTTTACGTAGACCACGTCGCCGCCGTAGCGCTGGACTTTGGACGGGCAGAAGACGTTCGTGTAGGTCTTTCCCAAGCCAGCGAGCGCCGGCACCGTGGCGATGACGAGCACCGCCAGCCAGAGTCCGCGCCGGTTGAGCCGGAATTTATCCCGCCAGCGCGCCGGCCCGGCCGCGAGGGTGAGCGCGCCCAGGGCGATGATCCACACGAGCGCCTTCGGGCCGTTGTAGAAGATCGCGCGGCCCAGCGGATCCGTCGCGTCCACGACCCAGCGCCGGGTCTCGAAATTGTAGAAAAGATCCTGGAGCGCCAGGTCGAGGTTGGTGAATTCGAACAGCGACGTCACCCCCGCGAGCAGCAGCAGGGTGATCCAGAAGCCCCTGTCGGACCACAGACCGCGTCCGCTCATGGCTCACCGGCTCCCTTCATCCGGCCGGTCGCCGCTTCACCCATCTGGGTATACCGTGCAAACTCCTCGGCGGTCAGCGCCCGGTAGAGGCCGTGTTTGTAGAGATAACTGGCCGCCTGATAGTAGCTGATCGCCTCGAACGAGCCGTAGGCGCTGTCGGCGGCCAGGGTCATGGTGTTGGTGCGGAACTCGTATTTGTAGGTGGACTCGCCGTGCGGGCGGAGGATGACGAACTCGCCCTTCTCCAGATGGCCCAGCTTCTGGTAGTTGCCGATGAGCGCGTGCGCCTCGTCGGACTCGATCTTGCGGACATCGTGACCGAAGAACCGCGAGGGATAGCTCCAGTTGAGCAGGCCCAGCAGGGTGGGCGCGTAGTCCATCTGGCTGGTGAGCGTTTTGATGCGTCCGGGCGCGATGAGGCCGCCGGGCGAGTAGATGATGAGCGGGATGTGGTAGTTCTCCACGGGCAGCTCGGTCTTGCCGGCGCTGGACGCGCAGTGGTCGGCGACGATGACGAAGACCGTGTTCTTGAACCAGGGCTTCGTTGACGCATCCCGGATGAACCGGCCGATGGCGTAGTCGGTGTATTTCACCGCGCCGGTGCGGCCGGAGACCTTCGAGGGCAGGTCGATGCGGCCCTCGGGGAAGGTGTAGGGCCGGTGGTTCGACGTCGTCATGACGAAGTAATGGAAGGGCTGGCCGGTCGCCGCGCGGGTGTCGGCCTCGGCCATCGTCCAGCGGAGCAGGTCCTCGTCGCAGGCGCCCCAGACGTTGGCGAAGGTGATGTCCTCCTTCGGCCGGGCGGTGCGGTCGATCACGCGGTAGCCGTTGTGACCGAAAAAGTAGTTCATGTTGTCGAAGTAGCCGAAGCCGCCGTAGATGAACGCCGTGTCGTAGCCCTTGGCGCGGAGCACGGAGCCGAGGGTGAACATGTCCTCGTTGCGCGGGCGCTTGATCATGGACCGGCCGGGGGTGGGCGGCAGCGAGAGGGTGAGCGCCTCCATGCCGCGGTCGGTGCGCGTGCCGGTGGCGTAGAAGTTCTCGAAGACGAGGCTTTTTTCCGCGATCTCGTCGAGGTAGGGCGTGATGGTCGAGGTCGGGTTGAAGATGCCGAGGAAATCGGCGTTCAGGCTCTCGACCGTGATCTGGATGATGTTGGGGCGCAGTTCGGGGCCGGGGTTCCGGATGTAGCGCAGAGTGTCGTGCTCCTGGGGCCGGAGCATGACCGCCCCGTCCTCCGCCAGCTCCTCGCTCATGCGGGCGAAGACTTGGTCGAGCGGCTTGGTGGGGTAGAACTCGTCGTAATCGAGCACGTTGTTGAGGAAGGCCGCAAAGAGCGACCACAGGCCGTTCTTGGCCAGCTCGCGGTTGAAGTTGTTCTTGAAGCTCGGCAGCCAGTCGGCGTTGACCGCCAGACCCACCGCAAGTGCCCCGGCGAACCAGAGCGCCCCGCGGCGGTAGCGGACGGGCCAGTGCTCCACCGTGCCGTCCAGCCACGCGTGCGGTAGCCGGCTGCGCCACAGCAACCAACTGAAGAGCGCCGCCGTCGTGAACAGCCCGCCCACGATGAGAGGCATCGGGTAGGACTCGCGGATGTTGCCCATCACCTCCGTCGTGTAGACGAGGTAGTCCACCGCGATGAAATTGAAGCGCACGCCGAATTCGTCCCAGAAGGTCCATTCCGCAGCCGCGTCGAACAGCAGGCCGAAGATGATGGCGAAGCCGATCCCGGCCGCCAGCCAGCGCACCCACCCCCGGCGCAGCGCGCCCGAGGGCAGGACGGTCAGCAGCACTATGAGCGGCAGCGAGGCGAACGCCGCCGCGCTCAGGTCATACAACACGCCCCAACCGAAGGCGGCCAGCAGGCTCAGCGTCCACGTGACGTCGCCGGACGCCTTCACCAGCAGCGCCAGCCGCGTGAGGAAGGAGAGCCCCAAGAAGATCGAGTAAAAGAGGATCAGCCCGCCGTGGCGGTGCTGTAGCTGTGTGGAAAAAAAGGCACGAATGCGGGCGCACAGGAATTTCAAAGTAGGGAATGAGTGAGGACCGGCAGCGATTATTTACCGTTGCCGCCTGAAATACAATATTGATTGCTAGATGACATGAGGTTGCCAGGCGGGGGTGAAACCCACCAATCTGACAACCGTTATGATGAATACGATCGAGACCAATGCAGCATCCTACGCCGCAGCATTCCGGCGCGAATATCCCGCATCGTTCAGGATGGATCCTTGAAAATCTCCGTATCAAAGGGATTTTGCGGGCGGATGGGCACCACCGCCACGCCGTAGGCATCGAGGAAGGCCCGGCCCGAAGCGCGGCGCGAGGACCATTTGATTTCATACGCCCGCAACGCGCCGTCCTGTTTTACCACCAAGTCCACCTCCGACTGCGCCCGCGTGCGCCAGAAGAAAAGCTCCGCCGGCGAGCCGAGCTGGGCATTGTGCTTGGCCACTTCCGCGATGACCCAGTTTTCCCACAATGCGCCAATATCCGGCCGGAATTCGTCGGTCGAAAGCGCGTTGAGCAGGGCATTGAGAATTCCCGTGTCCCAAAAAAACACCTTGCTGCTTTTGGCGATCTCTTTGCGGGGATTGGTGCTGAATGACGGCAGTCTGAAGATGACGAAGGTTTTCTCTAACAGATCCAGATAGCGGTCCACCGTCGGGCGTGCCATGTGAAGCTGGGATGCCAGTTCGTTTACCGACACTTCAGCGCCGGCTTGGTGGGCCAGCAGCAGCAGCAGGCGTTTGATGAGATCCGGGGACTTGACCAAGCCGGCTTGCAGCACGTCTTTCCAGAGGTAGTCGGAACTCAGATCGCGCAGCAGTTGCGCCGGTTGCGCACTCGTCACCACCTCGGGATAGCTCCCGAATGCCAGTCGCCGCATCAGAAAGGTCCGCACTTGCGGCCCGAAATGTTGACACAAATGCTCGGGCGTGGCGTCAGCCCCAGCCCACATTTGGCTACCCAGGGTCTCGGCAAACAACAGCGGCGGCAACACCAGTTTGCGATTGCGTCCGGTCAGGCTCTCCGCCGCTTGGTCCAGCAAATCCAGTGAGGAAGAACCCAACAGGAGAAACTTGGCGGGCAGCCGCGCATCATGCCAGCCCTTGATGATCCGCGCCGCTTCCGGCAGCCGCTGCGCCTCATCTATCACCAGCACCGCCGGATCGCCGAGTGACCGCAGCGCCTCGCCGGGAGCCAACGTCGCGGCGGCGCGAAACCGTGCCTTGTCCACCTCGATATCAAAATTCAGGAAGACCGCGTCCCGTCCCGCCAGGACGTGTTCTACCAACGTCGTTTTACCCACCTGCCGCGCCCCGAGGATCACCCCAACCTTGTCGCCTGCGAGGATCTCCTTCAAGCTCTGCTCCGCCCGTCGTTCAAGATACATGATGCGCAGCATAACCGGTTTTTCTGTAATGTGCAAGTGGCATGATCGCCGGTCATATCGCCTCGGAGAAGTTTGAGCTTGCAGGGTCACAACTCAGCGTTTGACCTCGGAAACGCCGTAGTGTCGAGCAAGCCGGCTTCCCTGAAATGGTAGGGCGTGGCGGACTCGCCGCGCCGTGACTGGGCTTGCGGCCTGAAAGGACACGGAGGAAGCGAATGGCCAAGCGCTTGGATTTTAGCGAATCAAGCTCCCTCCATTCGCACCGCCATCCGGCGGACCAGTGGGACGGCCGAGGCCGACCGTCCCTACCATTGAGGGAATCGAACTGGCTCTATTTCGCTAGTACCACCGGCGCGGGGGGCGGGCGGAAATCCGGTTCGTTCTTATCCTTGAGTTCCTTCTTCCCTCGATACGTGCCGTAGAAGGGAACATTGGCGTCGTTCCAGGTTGTAATCCTCACAAACTCCGCCTCGGTGATGCCCGCCGCGCACGGATCCTTGCGGATCCTTGCGACGAGTTTGCTGCGGTGCGACCCCCATGTCAGCGGCGGCTCAGGCCGGTAATGGGCGCGGCCATAGGAGGAGTCCATGTAGCTGACCAGCCCCTTGCCAAAAAGGTTCTCGTAGGACACGTTGCGGGATTCGGTCGGCTCGCCTGTAAGGACCAGTCCCGCCGCGGCTTTGTCGCCGCTGTGGCATGACAGGCAGCGTTTGTCCAACACCGGTTGAACGTCCGTCAGGTAATGAATGGCACGCGGTCCTGTATCTCCCGGCAGAGGGGCGAGCGGCTGCGGGGGATAGTCCAGCGCTTTCGGGCGAGCCGCGACCACAGTCGGCGCTGTCCTGCGTGGTTCGTGGCACCCGATACACGAGCGTTGTTCTCCCGGCATCAGGTTGAGGAACGTGGGCATGTGCTGCAGCATCATGTAGTTCTCGTCGAGCGCCTGGAAGAACACGTTTTCCTCGGCCGGCACCTCGAAATGGGCAGAGCCGTCTTCATGGACCTTGGCGATGCCGTAAACCCGCTTCCGGTGGACATCAGGTCCGACCCATCCCATCCCTTCTTCATTCCAGGGCCAGGACAGCACGCCCATCACCCGGAGGTACTTCACCCGTCCCCGCTCGATTCCCGTCATGCCTTGATAGACATCCTGGACAAACAGTGTGCCCGGTTTCTTTTTCGCATCGCCTGACGGAGTCGGAGCGGCGACAAGCACGGGTTTGACGCGAGGGCGCAGCGGAAACGGCTCGGCGCACTGGATATCCGGCTCCGGATCCCGGTAAAGCAGGGCGCGATTACCCCATCGGTCCATCACATGGAGCGCGCCGTTCTTGGAGACGAGATAGAACTTCTCCGAAAGCGGATACGGGTCCGTGCAAAGGCCGAACCTGACAGGAGCGTGATCCATGCACCCATAACCTATCTCGGGGGTGATGCAGGTCATCGGTTCCTCGCCGATGCGGGTGTGGCGGTTGTCAACGAGCATGACCGCGCCAGTCGCCGTGTTGTGATGCGATCCGCCTATGGCGATTACCAGGGGACTGCCCGGAATGCTGCGAGCACAACTCATGCCTGCCGGCCAGACGGTGTTGTTTTTGAAGATGTGGTCCGAGCCGCTGCCGTCCGGGCGGATGGCCCAGAGGGCCTGGCCGTTCCCCAAGCCCTTGTCCACATACTCCCATCGCGTATAGATGACCCGGCCGTCGTTCATCACGGAAGGGGCGGTTTCGTTGATGGGCCCTTGGGATATCCGGCGCATGTTCTTGCCGTCAGCGTCCATACTGTACAGCGTCGTAACGGTCCCGGGGGCACAAAAGACCGATTGCGCGCAACGGGTCGAAACAAACATGAACCTGCCGTCCGGCAGATAGATCGGGTCCATGTCGTCGAAGCCGCGCACATTGTATTGTTTCGTGTTCTCGGCAATGGCTTGCACAGCCGGGTCGCCTTCGGAGGAGGTGATTTGGCGCAGGCTGCCGGGTACCATCTTCCCGGTCTCCGGATCGATTCCGACTTCGTAGATGCGATATCTGTCGTCCGGCTTCTTATAGCCAAACACCACCTTCTTCGCGTCGAATGACAAGTCGAACCGGTCAAACCGCCCGCCGGCAAGTTCGGGTGCCAACTCAGTGACCTTGCCGCCCGGCTTCACCGGTGATAGCACGCAAAGATTGCCCTTCGTGCTGCTGGCGAACTGATCAGTGTAGGTATGGCCGTACCCCCCCTTTCCCGTTTTCAGGAACAACAGCTTGTCGAAGTTCAACTCAGGATGGGCAAACATGGCCTCGCTCCGCAAGGACTGCAGCGCGATCTCGACTTTCTCCAACTCGTTGGTCCCTGCCTTCCCGGCGGCTGATTGCTCCGCCTCGAGCTTGGAAAGTCTGTCGAGATACTTCGGGCCATCGGGATACTGCGGCCCATGGGTCTTGATGGTATCTTCAATGGCGAGCCGCAGAGCCCCGATGTTGACCCCATCAACGGGAAGAAACGAAGCCCGCAACTCCGGCGCGACGCGGTCCATGTGCTTCATTTTCCGCTCGGCCTGTTTCCAGTTTTCGGGAATGGCCGCGGTTACGCTGGACAGGGTCAAGGTCATGAAATTGGGCAGCGGTCCACGCCGGGTGAATTTCAGTGTGCGTTTTCCCGGGGTGAGCGAAATCAGGGTGGGTACTCCCTGCTTGCCGAAGGTAACCGGATTCCTCCGGGCTTCCCAACTGTCGCCGGAGAACCGTATGGGCAATTCCCTGGGCGCTGTGCCAAAGGTGGCGCGCTCGAAGCCGGTGCCCACATGCCGGCCATCCACGAAAATGTTTACGGGCCGCGCCTCCGGCGATGCAAGTTTGGCTTGCAGCATGTAGTCGCCCGCCGCAGGAATGTCGATGTCATACTCCACGAACGCCTCTTTGACGCTGCCCGACGGCCGGGCATCCTCCGGGCCGCCCACCAACGGGCCGGCATTGGCATACTTGTTCGGGTCTGCATAGATGTCCACATTGCCTCGATCAAACGTCCAGACCGGAATATCTATCGTCGCCTTGCTCCCGGGGTTGGCCGGGTCCACCACGGGAAGACGCAGCGCCGCCACGTCAACATTGGCCGGCTGCGTGAAAAGCTTGTGATACTTCTCCGGAATGCTGGCCAAGTCCTTGACCTGGTATTTCGGCGGCTGCCAATTCTCCGGAAAGGGCTCCGGCGTGGTCAGGCGCAAGGACACCAGGTGCGGCAGCGGCGTGCTGCTCCTCAGCACGATCGTATGCTTTCCCGCCCCCGCCTTGCTATTCCGGTGGTGCGACAGGTTGTCGGGCCCGCCGAAATCATTGAGAAGCATTTCCCATCTCGCGCCACTGCTCTTCGCCGAGGGCTCCCCGCTAGCCGGGTCCAAGCCGATGCCCGTGCCGATCTTGTTGACATTCCGGGAGTCAAAGAAGACCTCCATGGGCCGCGCTTCGGCAGACGTGTACTGCAGGAATAACCTGTAAACGCCGGGCACGGGATACTCGACCTCGTATTCCAAGCGCCAACCCCACGGCTCTTCTTCACCGCTGCCCACCACCGGCCCGGCATCGGCAAACTCGGCTGGATCCGCATGGATCCGGCCGTTGCCGCGAATAAACGCCCACGCCGGAATCTCTATCGTTCCCGCCGTGGCTTCCAACACAAAAGAGACGGCACAAGAAACGGCAACGCACGTCAGCGCCGCGCGGCTCAATCGTCCAGACAGGAAATGTTCAGCTTTCATCGAATGCATTGATCGTTATTGTTAGGAATTTATTTTCGGGGTGAGGGCCGTTGAAAGAGCCGGTGGGCGGAGCGGAGAGCGTGGAAATGGGGGTTGGTTAGTGTTGCCAGGGAAGAGTGGGTTCAGCGGCACCGGCGGGGATTGCATGGCGCGCAAGATCGAGCACGGCACTCATCGCACAGCACAAGGGAAGGTGAAGGAATGTTTGCATGGCGCGAGGCTATGGCAGGAATGGATGAAGTCAAGAGGTGATTCATGCTTTCAAGCCTTTTAAATCGACTTCCAGTTTCTTGTTCTCCTTCAACAACTCCTCCATCGTGAGTCGCGGGCGGCGGCCTCGCGGCCGAGGATGCAGGTCAGGTGGCCATCCACGGCGCGCTGCACGTTGGCATTTTCGAAGTGCCCCCCGGTGATGTTGGCGTAAAACGCGGCGATATTGCGTTCGGCGCCTTCATTGTAAACGCTGCCCATCTGACCCACGTAATGTTGGTCGCCGCCGCGCACGAAAACCTTGCCGCCATACCGCAGATGCGCCGTGGCTTTCAGCCCATAGAAGCTCGCTGACAAGGTGGTGACCTCGAAG